>CAJCBL010000209.1 GCA_903960515.1 uncultured Verrucomicrobiota bacterium | reverse complement strand
GTTCGCGGCCGCGAACGATAGCATCCGGCCGGTGCGGCTCGGGCTTTTGGCGGGCCGGTGGGCCCGTGGGAACGGGGGGGGCAAGGCATCGCCAATTCGATGACTGCCGCTCGCGCACTTCGCGGTTGCGCAACCCGAGTCGGGCGCTTGTCCTTTGGCCTTTACCATGATCGCTCCCGAAACCTTCTCCCACCTCGAAAACATCACCAAGCGCGCCGGGCATCTGTGGAGGTTTCTTTAACGGCGAACAAAAACAGCGTGAGATAGAGGCCTTCGAGGGCCAGATGGGCGCTCCGGGTTTCTGGGACAACCAGGAACGGGCTCAGGCGCATATTGCCAAGCTCAACACCATCAAGCGCGCCATCCTGCCGGTGATCGCCTTCCAGAAGAAGATCGACGACGCCGCCGTGATGGTGGAGCTGGTCGAGGCCGCCACCGAGGACGAGCAGGACGCCTACGCCCGCGAGCTCGACGCCACTGTGACTGCGCTGATAGCCGAGCTCGACGAGCTCGAGATCGCCTCCTTCCTCAGCGGCCAGTTCGACAAGAACAACGCCATCTTCTCTATCCAGTCCGGCGCCGGCGGCACCGAGTCCAACGACTGGGCCGACATGATGTTCCGCATGTACAACCGCTGGGCCGAGCGCCGCGGGTTCACCGTGGAACTGCAGGACGTGCAGGCCGGCGACCAGGCCGGTATCACCAAGGCCACGATGCTCATCAAGGGCGAGAACGCCTACGGCTACGTGAAGGCCGAGCGCGGTGTCCACCGTCTGGTGCGCATCAGCCCGTTCGACTCCAACAAGCGCCGCCACACCTCGTTTTGCGCCGTCGACGTGGTGGCCGAGATCAACGAGGACATCGCCATCGACATTCCCGAGAGCGAGATCCGCGTGGATGTTTACCGCTCCTCCGGCAAAGGTGGCCAGGGCGTCAATACCACCGACTCTGCGGTGCGCCTCACCCACGTGCCCTCCGGCATCGTGGTGGTCTGCCAAAACGAGCGTTCGCAGATCAAGAACCGCGCCAGCGCCATGAATGTGCTCAAGGCCCGCTTGTATGAGAAGCGGCTTGACGAGCAGCGCAGCGAGATGGAGCGCTTCTACGGAGAGAAGGGCGAGATAGGCTGGGGCAGCCAGATCCGCAGCTACGTCCTTCAGCCGTATCAGATGGTCAAGGATCTGCGCACCGGGGTGGAGACCAGCAATGTAGACGCCGTGCTCGACGGCGACCTAGACCGCTTCATCAACGGCTGGCTGCGCGCCGGCAGTCCCCGCCACCGAAACAAGGATATCAAGATGGAGGACTGACCGATTGCGGAGTGCGGAATTCGGACTGCGGAGTGAAGCAACCGGAAAGCCCAGGCGGAATACGTCGCCCTCCACATTCCGGAATCCGAAATCCGCAATCTGCATTCCGAAATCCGCAATTCCACCATGCTCGCCTACGCCACACTCCGCGCTGCCTTCGAGGCCCAGCCGCTCTTTGAGGCGAAGAGCTGGCAGCTCTCGCCCTCGGCCTGGCCGCTCACCCCGGAGCAGGCCGTGGAGCTCGAGCACATCGGGCAGGCGTGCTTGGAATTCCATCAGGCGTTGGAGAATCTATACCTGCGCTCCCATGCGGGGAAGAACCTCCTGCGTAACAAGCCGCTCCTCGCGCCCTGGGTGGCCGAATACCTCGACCGCGGCAAACCCGTGGGCCTGCTCGCCCACGCCCGCGACGGCCGCCAGCGCGGCGCCCTGCCGGTGGTGCTGCGCCCCGACCTGCTGCTCACCGATACCGGCTGGGCCTTGACCGAGCTCGACTCGGTGCCCGGCGGCATCGGGCTCACCGCCTTCCTCAATCGGCTCTACGCGCAGGGTGCACCAAATACCAAGCACCAAGTGCCGGTCCCGGCAGAAGCGAGTCTCTCTGGTGCTGGAGCTTCAACCTCCCAATCTTCCTCGGCCTCCGCCGCCGCCCCCGACGCTTCGTCTTCAAATTCCAGCCTTCAACCTCAGGCTTCTGTTCACCCCGCCGCCGGGGAGATCCTTGGGTCCGGAGATGCGATGATCGAGGGTTTCTATGCCGCGCTGGCGGGGCTGGCCGCGGGCAAGGAGCGCCCCACCATCGCCATTGTGGTGAGCGAGGAGGCCGCCACCTACCGGCCCGAGATGGAGTGGCTGGCCGCGCAGCTTCAGCAGCAGGGGCGGCGCGTGTATTGCCTGCGCCCCGAGAAGGTTTTCCCCCTGGGGGGAGCCGTATTCTTCGATTCGGACGGCACCCCCGAGAAGATCGACGTCGTCTACCGTTTCTTCGAGCTGTTCGATCTGCCCAATGTAGCCTGCAACACGCATCTGCTTGAGGCCTGGGCCAACGGCGAAGTGGCCATTGCTCCGCCACTACGGCCTTTCCAGGAGGAGAAGCTGGCTCTGGCGCTGTTCCACCACCACCTGTTGCGCGACTACTGGGAGGAGAATCTCTCGCGCTCGGCCGTGCGCATCCTGCGCCACCTCATCCCCGAATCCTGGGCGATGGACCCGGCGCCGCTGCCGCCCGGCGCCGTGCTCGATGCGCCCCTGGTGGGCGGGCGTGCGATTGCCGATTGGCGACAGCTTTCGGGGGCGTCCCAGAAGGAGCGCGACCTCATCATCAAGATCTCCGGCTACCACGAGACGGCCTGGGGCGCACGCAGCGTAACCCTGGGCAGCGATTGCTCGCGCGAGGAGTGGCAGCAGGCGGTGGACTCGGCGCTGTCGCTGGGCGTTAACCACCTGCATTTGCTCCAGCGCTACCGCAAGCCGCGCCGCGAGAGCCACCCCCTCTACGACGCCCATGGACAAGCGCATTCGCGCGAGGGGCGGCTGAGGCTGTGTCCGTATTTCTTTGTCGTCGGTGGGCGCACCCGCCTGGGCGGGGCGCTCGCCACCTTCTGCCCGCCCGACAAGAAGATCATCCACGGCATGCAGGACGCTGCGCTGCTGCCCTGCCGGGTGGTGGCGCGCGCTCCGGCCGTAAACGCTCCTCGACATGAAGCTCCCTAGCCCCGCAGTTCGCCGCCTGTTCATCGCCCTGGTTGCGGCCGCTGCGGCCCCGACTGGTTGCGTGACGCCCCCGGTGCCCAAGCCGGCGGCGCCAGCGAAGGTGCTGGCCAAGTCCGTCGGGGATGAGTTCCGCACTTCGCTCATCAACGCCCGCACGGAGGGGCGTCGCGAGGTGGAGGATATCCTGGGAGTGTATGTGAACCTGCCCGCCGAGCAGGGCCCGGGTGTGGCCGCCCTGCGGCGCGACGTGGCCGAGGCGCTCGCCCGGCTCAAGCGCGAGGGGCGTGAGCGCCTGAGCCCCTCCGAGGTCGACCGGCTCACCGTCAACAATTCCCATTTTTGGGATGCATGGTTCGAGTTCGACCCTCGTGACTCCAGCCTGCTGATGCTGCACGCCAGCCTGCTGATGGAGGCCGGCGAGCTGCTGCGCGCCTCGATGGTGCTCACCCTGGGGGTGCAGGCCCTGCCCCTCAATGTGCAGGAGCGCATGTTCTGGTTCACCCAGCAGGCTCGGGCGCATTGGACGGTGTTTCGCCGCCTCGACGAGTTGCGCGAGTTGGAGAAATCCTGGGGCGACAACCGCCGCCTGCGGGAGGCCGGGCTGGCCCGGGCGATGGTGGACTGGCCGGGCGACGGGCTCACGTGGGAGGCGCTGCTGCAGAGCCGCGCCGGGCTCAAGCCGGGAACGCTTTCCAGCGAGGACAATGCCCCAATTTCGTTGAAGCCGGAGGTGCGCTCCAGTGTCGCCAAAGATTTGGCACAACTGAGGCGGCTCAATCCGGTGGCGGCGGCCCGCTATTCCGAGGACAGGGTGGTGGCGGCGGATTTTGGGCGGCTGTGGACTCGGCTGAACGACGAGAACAAAGCAGTCGAGCAGCGCGAGGTGGCGCAGTTCGCTCAGCAGGCCCGCCGACTGGCCTTTCCCGAGATGGCGCTGGTGGCCGGGCGCGTGTTGGCCGCCCAGCGCGGTTTCATGGCACCCTCCGATTACGAGCTGATCCGCGAGTGCCTGCCGCAGCTGCTGCCCGCTGCCGAGGCCGAGCGCGTGTTGGCCCGGTTGCAGGAGGGCCGCATGCCGGGGTTTCAGCTCACCCGGCCAGCCGAGCAACCCACCGAGGTGCTCGATGGCATGGATCCGCTAGTACATCCGTTGCTGGCCGAGCATGCGGTGCGGGAGTTTGCCCGCGAGGCCCTCTGGATAAACGCCGCTGGCGACAACACCGCGCTGCGCGCCGAGCATCTGAGGGCCCGCGCCCTTGGCAGCAGCAACGTGGGGCGGTTCGCCGCCGCGCTGGAGGATATCGACGCGGCGCTGGCGCTCCAGCCCAAGGCCGGCCCGTGGATGGTCGACCGGGCCGTGATCCTTTCGAAGATGGGGCGCACCGCCGATGCCGATGCGGCCTTTGAGGAGGTGGGCAAGCTTGCGCCTCAGGCCGACTACCTGCGCTCGACCCTCGCTGTGCATCGGTTTGGCGAGGGCCGCTTTGCCGAGGCTGAGGCGCTCCACCGGGCCGCCCGCCCCGACACCGGGAATTTCGAATACGAGGTGATCTTCGGCTATCTGGCCGGTCTGCGGCGAGGGGTGCCCGACCTCGCCTGGCTGCAGAAGAACCGCATGAAGTCGCCGGAGTGGCCGGCGGCGATCCAGCGCCATCTCGCCGGGGAGATCGACCGGGCGGAACTGCTGCGAGCCGCGCGTGATCCGTTCGATATGCGCACCACCGAGCAGCAGTGCGAGGCGTACTTCACGCTCGGGCAGACAGCGTTGGCTGCTGGAGACAAGGAGACGGCCCAGCGCGAACTCGAGAACTGCGTACAGTCGGGGATCGTGGGATTTATCGAGTTCGGCTTGGCCCGGCGCGATCTCTCGCGTTTGCAGCCGCCAGCGTTACCGCCCCAGTTGACCGTCGTGGTCCCGGCACCGGGGGCAGTCCCGGGCGGCGCGCCACCGGCGGCGCCGGTGATTGCACCGGCCGAAATATCCCCGCAAGCACCGGCACCCTCCACCGGAGGCAAGCCGGCGGAGACCGGCGGCACCGACGACGAGGGCGACGCCGCCTGAGCGGGGACATTTCACTTGTAACCGAACCGTGCTTGCGCGCCGCTGTGGCCGAGCGCGAAACGAGCCCCCCTCGCAGCCGGGGGCCGGCGCTGATGCAGAGGGCTCGATGACACCGCAATTTCGCTACGAGGCAGAGGCCCCGCTTGATGGTATAACTCCCGTGGCCGCCGTGGCGGCATGCCCATCGAACTCAAGGTCCGTAAGGTCGGCAATTCCCTCGGCGTCGTACTGCCCAAGGAGGCTCTCGCGATGCTCAAGGTCGAAGAGGGCCAGGCGCTCTACCTCTCCGAGGCACCGGACGGATACCGCGTGACGGCGGGGAATGCGGAGTTCGCCCGGCAGATGGCGGTCGCGGCGGGTTTGCCCCGTCATTACCGGAACGCACTGGGCGAGCTCGCGAAATGAAAAGACGGGTCTGGGTATTGCGTGAGACGGTGGTCGCCCTGCACGAGATGCTCCTGCGCGGGTTTGGTGGGCTGAGCGGGATTCGGGACGTGGGAGTGTTCGATTCGGCACTCGCCCCGCCCGAGCTCGGTGGCGGGCGGTGAGGCTGCGATCCCTTTGTTGGAGCGGGTGGCGAAGTAGTGTCATTGAGTCTCGAATCGTTCGGGGTCTCGCCGTTGGCAGAGGCGGGGCCGGCTTCACCATGAATACAAAGAGTCACCACCAACAAGAGGGGCAGGCCACTGCTCGCGATGCCCGGCCTGGGCGCCCGGGCCCAAACAACCGTTGCGCCGGGGCGGGTTTCCCGATGGTTTCGCGCCATGGCGTCCGGCCTCGGCGATTTCATCCACATCAAGGGCGCCCGCGAGCACAACCTCAAGAACCTGGAGGTGCGCATTCCGCAGGGGAAACTGGTGGTCGTCACCGGTGTGAGCGGCTCCGGAAAGTCCTCATTGGCCTTCGACACCCTCTACGCGGAGGGCTATCGCAAGTACATGGAGAGCCTCTCGGCGGCCGCCCGCCAGTTGCTTGAGCAGCTCAAGCGGCCGGACGTCGATTTCATCCACGGCCTCTCGCCCGTGCTGGCGATCGAGCAGCGCACCGGCGGCAGTTCTCCCCGCAGTACCATCGCTACGGTTACGGAGATCGCCGACTACGCGCGGCTGCTCTGGGCGTTGCGCGGCGAGCAGAGGTGCCCGCACGACGGCGGACGCGTGGTCCAGCACACGTTGGACGAATGTGTGGAGAAAATCCTCACCGAGGCCCCCGGCCAGCGCGCGATGCTTCTGGCCCCGGTGATCACCGCCAAGGCCGCGGTGCTGCGCGACGAACTCCCGCGGCTGCGCCTGCGAGGGTTCCAGCGGGTGCGTATCGCCGGCGAGATACTCACTCTCGACGAACGCAACCTCCTGCCTGCCGGACTGAAGGAGGGCACCGTGGAGATCGTGGTCGACCGCATCGTCGTAGGCCCCGAGCAGCGTAGCCGCCTGGCCGATTCGCTGGAGCTGGCCTTTCGCGAAGGGCAGGGGAGGGCGGTCGCCCTCGTTCAGTCCTCGGCCGATGCGCCCTGGCGCGAGATCGCCCTTAGCCAGAGCCTTTCCTGCGAGGTGTGCGGGGCGACCTTTGAGAAGCTCACCCCTCGGCATTTCTCCTTCAACCACAGCGAGGGCGCTTGCCCAACCTGCGGCGGGCTGGGCCGGGCGATGAGTTTCGCCGAGGAACTTGTAGTCGCTGACCCCGAAAAATCGGTACGCGAGGGTGCGCTCAAGCCGCTGCGCATCGGCGGCAGGAACGTGATCATCCGCAACAACGCGCTGCTCAAGCAGCTGGCCGAGCAATTGCCTTTTGATGCGGATACGCCGTGGAAAAAACTCCCGGCCGAGACCAGGCAGGTGCTGCTGCGCGGAGCGGGCGAGCGGCTCTTCACCTTCCGGCTGCGCCGGGGCAAAGCCGCCGAGGCCGCGCCCTTCCTTGGCATATTTGCGATGCTCGACGAGGCGCGCCGCACCACCAGCAGCGACGGCTTCGCCGCCCGCCTGGCCACCTTCCAAAGCGCGGCCGACTGCCCGACCTGCCACGGCGCACGGCTCAATCCCGCCAGCGCCGCCGTAGTGGTTGCCGGCATGAAGTTGCCCGACTTCCTCGCGCAAGATGTAGAGCAGGCGCTCGCCGTGGTGGCGACTCTGGGAACTGGCGACGCTAGCGCTCTGGCGAGCCCGTCGCGCGGCGGTGTGGGGCGGACGAGTGCGCCCCAAGGCGAAGTGGCGCAGCCGAGTTCGCCTCACGGCGAGGTGCTGGAGCCGAGTTCGCCCCACGGCGAAGGTACGCAGCCGAATTCGCCTCACGGCGAAGTGGTGGAGGGCATCCGCGATCGTCTCCATTTTCTGCATGAGACCGGGCTCGGCTATCTCACCCTCGACCGCGAGTACTCCACGCTCTCGGGCGGCGAGGCGCAGCGCGTGCGACTAGCGACGCAACTCGGCATGGGGCTGACCGGAGTCGTCTACGTGCTCGACGAGCCCAGCGTGGGGCTGCATCCGCTGGACAATGAGCGGCTGCTCCAGTCGCTCATCGAGCTGCGCGACCGCGGCAATACGGTGGTCGTGGTCGAGCACGACGAGGATACGATGCGGCGCGCCGACTGGCTGATCGAGCTGGGGCCTGGAGCGGGCACGGAGGGCGGGCGGCTCATGTTTGAGGGTACGCCGGCCGAGTGTATGCGCGCCTCGGCGTCGGTATCGCACACCGGCCCCTTCCTCGCGCGCAAGTTGGGAGTGCTCAAGGACGCCAAGGACCTCGCGCCCGACGACCGCTGGCTCACCGTGCGCGGGGCGAGGCAGCACAACCTGCGCGACGTCACCGCGGCGTTTCCGGTGGGTGTGTTCACCTGCGTCACCGGCGTCTCCGGCTCGGGCAAGAGCACTCTGGTGAACGACATTCTCGCAGCCGCTGCCGCGCGCCGGCTCAACGGAGCGAAGGTCATCCCCGGCAAGCACAAGTCGATCGAGGGCTTCGACCATTTCGACAAGGCGGTGCAGGTGGACCAGGAGCCGATCGGCCGCAGTCCGCGCTCGAATCCCGCGACGTTCACCAAACTCTTCGACCAGCTTCGCGACCTCTTCGCCCAGTGCCCGCTGGCCAAGGTTCGTGGGTACAAGGCCAGTCGTTTCAGCTTCAACACCCGAGGCGGCCGCTGCGAGCGCTGCCAGGGCGACGGTCAGATTCGCCTGGATATGCAGTTCATGGCCGACGCCTACACGGAGTGCCCGAGCTGCCGCGGCCAGCGCTACAACCGCGAGACACTGGAGGTGCGTTTCCACGGCCACTCCATCGCCGACGTGCTCGCCATGACGGTGAGCGAGGCGCGCCAGCTCTTCCGCAACTTCCCACGCGTGGTGGAGAAACTGGACACGATGGACGCCGTCGGGCTCGGCTACCTCGGGCTCGGGCAGTCGGCCACAACGCTCTCCGGCGGCGAGGCGCAGCGGCTGAAACTCTCCCTGGAGCTGAGCAAGCGCCAGCAGGGCCGCTCGCTCTATATCCTCGATGAACCCACTACGGGCCTCCACTGGCTGGATATCCAGCGCTTGATGGACCTGCTCTTCAAGCTGCGGGACGCCGGCAACACGATCATCGTGATCGAGCACAACCTGGACGTGATGAACCTCGCCGACTGGGTGATCGACCTCGGTCCGGGCGGAGGCCGAGCCGGCGGCGAGATTGTGTACGCCGGCCCGAGGGACGGTCTGCTTGGCGAGCCTCGCTCAGCCACCGGTCAGGCCCTGGCGAAGTGGAGACAGAACGCGGCGGATTGAAATGCGGGTTGCGGAACGCGGATTGCGGAGTGGAGCGAGTGGCTGATGGGTGACTCCGCAAATCGACGCCATTTCCCGCCAATTTGGAAACGAGAGCTCAGTGAAGATGGGACTCAGTTGTGTGCGCCGTTCCTATTCGGCTCTCGCATGAAGCGGAGGAACCCGGGTTTGAGTCGATCGAGCTGAGTCTTCCATTCGGGTTTTATCGATTGTCGGGTGTGGGAGACGGCGAGGTTGTATGCGTCGCGAAACTGTTTGGTGGAGACTCGTTCGAGTGCGATGTGAGCGGCGGTGGGTTGCTGAACGCGCACTTCAGAATCGGGTGACTCGATATTGTGGATCTTTCCGCAGTTGCAGGGCAACACGGCCCAAATCCATTCACCATCGCTCCAGTATATCCCATCTGTGCCGGTGCGATGAAGGTGGATGAATGCAGCGCGGGCCACGTTTTCGTTCTCCACAGAAACTCGACGCATTGCTTCGATCTGGGGTGCCCATTCTGGGTGGGCGGCAAGGGCCGCGTGATGGAGCTCTTTCTCGATTGAGCGATAGGCGCTGAAGTATTCGTCTAGCCAACTGTCGACCGTGAGCACGCTCGCTGAGGACGGTGCACTTGAGCGCAGGTCGGCGGGCTTGAGCACCAGAACAGGGGTGGCTGCGGAAATCTTAGCAATCCCGACTGAGGGGGGCGGCGGCGGTTGATGGGTGCAACCGGCGACGAGGAGACTGGAGAGCAGAAGCATCGGGAACCTCATCGGGGTTTGCTGGCCGGATGCTCTAGTCTTGGCGAGCCCGGAACGCCTCGGCCAGCGACGGGCAAATCGCGGGCATGGAGGTGCGGCGTGCTTTGCTTCGGGCCCTTGCGTGGCAGAGGGAGATCGCGCACCCGATACCGATGGCCGGAGTGGCATCACTCGGGGGTTGAGGGACGGGCTGAGGCAACGGCATGCTCCGCCCTATCTATGAAACCGCACCATCTCCTCGCTGAAGCGCGCACTCCGGACGGGGGCAGCCTCACGCTGCACGAGCACGATGGCTCGTTCTGTATCCGGCTTGGCGGGCGGGAGCTGATGCACTCCAAGGCGGCGGCCTCGGAGCTTACCTTGGGAGACGTGGGTACGGCTCGACTCGCCTCCGGCAGGCCGGCGCGGGTGCTTATCGGCGGGCTTGGGCTGGGTTTCACCCTGCGCAGCGTGCTGGAGCGCACCGGCCCCGAGGTGGCGGTGGAGGTGGCGGAGTTGGTGCCGGCCATCGTCGCGTGGAATCGTGAACACTTGGCGGCGCTCAACGGGGCGCGTCTCGACGACCCACGCGTGGAGGTGAGGGTTGGCGACGTTTTTGAAATCCTGCGCCGCGCTCAGCCGGCCAGCTACTCTGCAATCCTGCTCGATATCGACAACGGCCCTTCGGCGATGGTGCAGGCGGGCAATGCCCGGATGTACGATGCGCGAGGACTCCGGTTGTTGGCGTCAGCACTGGCGCCGGGCGGGCGGTTGGTGGTGTGGTCGGCCGGCGAGGACAGGGCTTTCCAGCAGCGGCTGGGGCAGGCGGGTTTCCGAGTGGAGACGGTGCCGGTGAAGATCCACGCCGGCGCGCGGCAGGCAGCGGGACGGTTGTTTGTTGGAGACAAGGCTGCTGATCCGGCGGGTACGCGGCGGTGAGTGAAGGGCCGCGCTGAGCGCTCAGCCACTGCGAAGCCGAACAACGGGGACGGAGGACTGGCCGCCCCGGTGCGAGCACCGCGTTTTCCCTCATTGCCAGAGCGGCGGGAACCGCGTGCGATCCGGGCATGACCGTTGAATCGTCTCCCCTCATCAAGTGCGGCGTGGCAGGTGTAGGCTACCTGGGCCAACACCATGCCCGTATCTACCGGGCGCTGCCCGGCGCTGAGCTCGCCGGCATTTTTGAGCAGAACGACGCCCGTGCCGAGGAGATGTGCCGCACCCACCAGTGTCGCCGATTTTCCACGATTGAGGAGCTCGGCCGCGAGTGCGATGTGGTGAGCGTGGTGGTGCCCACCGACCGGCATTGCGAGGTGGCTCTGCCGTTGTTGGCGGCCGGTTGCCACCTGCTCATCGAGAAGCCGATCTGCGTGACCCTGGGGGAGGCCGAGCGTATCCTCGAGGCGGCACATGCCCACAACTGCCTGGTGCAGGTGGGGCATATCGAGCATTTCAATCCGGTGATGGGCTACCTCGAGAACGAGGTGCGTGAGGCCAAGTACATCACCACCGAGCGCCTGGCGCCGTTCCAGCCGCGCGGCACCGAGGTGGGCGTGGTGCTCGACCTGATGATCCACGACATCGGCATCGTGCTGGCGCTGGTGAAGTCGCCAATCCGGCGCATCGACAGCGTGGGGATGAGCGTGCTCTCGAAAACCGAGGACATCGCCAACGCCCGCATCGAGTTCGAGAACGGCTGCGTGGCCAATCTCAACGTGAGCCGCATGAGCCTCAAAAAGAACCGCGAGATCCGCGTGTTCCAACCTTCGGGATACCTGTCGCTGGATTTCATGAACCAGACCGGGCACTTGGTGCGCCGCGAGGGCATGCTGGCCTACGCCGGCAAGCTCATGTCCGGCGCAGTGAAGCCGGGCGATCTTGCGGCGATCCCGCTTGAGCAGATTCCGCTGGAGAAGGGCGAGCCGCTGGCGCTGGAGTTGGCGTCGTTCCTGGATGCGGTGACCAAGGCCAAGCAGCCCAAGGTGGGAGGGGCGCTGGGCAAGACCGCACTGGAGGTGGCCATCGCCATCACCGAGCAGATACGCGGCGTGGTGCAGCGCTGAGGGAAACGCGCCTCAGCGCCCGCAGTCGACGCCCCACCATGCGCACACATGAACGTATTCGCTCGATTATGCGTTCACCCAAATTGCTTTGGGATGTGCTCGCTCGCGGCCGCTACGATTTCTCCTATGACCGCATGCCTTTTCGCGCCCGCGGCATGGCGTGGGCTAAACGGTGGGGCTTGGTGCGTTCGGGACTGAACCTCCTGCACCGGCGGGTGCGGCCATGGAGCTGGCCGATCCATATGCAGTTTGAGCTGACCAACTACTGCAGCCTTCGATGCCCGGTCTGCCCGACGGGCAACCGCTCACTGGCACGCCGTGCCCAGTCGATGGACGCACAGTTGCTGGAGCGCATCCTCGCGGAGGCCGGTCCGCATCTGCTCACTGCATCGCTGTGGGGGTGGGGCGAGCCGCTGATGCATCCCCAACTTGAGCAGGTGCTGCGCGCCTTTTCGCGCTATCCGATCGCCACTTTGCTCTCCACTGCGGGCCAGCAACTCGACGACGACCGGGTGCTCGAAGCGATTCTCGCCGCGCCACCCACCTATCTCATCGTCGCACTCGACGGGCTTACCGACGAGACCAACTCGCTCTACCGTGTGGGGGCGAAGCTGGCGCCGGCGTTGGCCGGCGTGGCCAGGTTGGCGGCGGCGAAACGCGCGCGAGGGCTGTCGCACCCGGTGCTGCATATGCGATTCATGGTGATGAAGCACAATCAGCATGAACTGCCGCAGGTGCGCGACTTCGCTGCGCGCCATGGATTCGAGTTTCTCACCCTGCGCACGCTCTCGATTGTCGACGGGGCAAACACAGATGCCGTTCACGGTGAGTTTGTGCCCGATCAGGCCGACTACCGGGCCTACAGCTACGCCGAGGGCCAGCGCATTCGGCGTTCCGATTTCGTCTGCGAGCAGCCTTTCTGGTTCCCGACCCTGCTGGCGGACGGCACCGTGGTTTCCTGTGATCAAGATTGCCACGCCAAGTTGCCGTTCGGGCGGGTGGAGGGGGCAACTACGTTCGAACGGGTTTGGCGGGGAAAGAAGGCTGCCGACGTTCGCCGAGTGATCCGCGACGCGCCGGAGAAGGTCGGTTTCTGTGTGAACTGCCCGTTCTGGGACAGGCCGGTGACCGATTGCAGCGTTGAAGCGGCGGCGCTGCTGCCGGAGTATCGGCACCCTGTGATCATCGAACATGACAAACGTTAAGGCTCTCCCGTTTTCCCTTCCCCCGCCGCAGAGCGGCGGTGTGGACCTGCTTGTCGTCGCCGCCGAGCATTCAGGTGACCAGCATGCGGCTCGGGCGGTGGGGGAGTTGTTGGTACTGCAGGCGGGCGTGCGGGTTTGCGCTCTGGGCGGGCCGGCGTTGGCGGCGAGCGGAGCGCAACTGCTGCTCGATCTCACGGCGAATTCGGCGATCGGTTTCGCAGTGGTGCGCAAACTAGCTTTCTACCGGCGGCTGATCGGCGATGTGGTCCGCTGGGTGGGAGAACATCGGCCGCGGGCGGTGTGCTTTGTCGATTCCTCCGGGCTGAACCTGCGTATCGCAAAAGCGCTGTTTGCTCGCGGTTTCACTGCGAAGGCCGGCGGGCCGACCAAGGCGCTGTACTTCATCAGCCCGCAGATCTGGGCGTCGCGCGCGGGGCGGCGCTTCGCCATGGCCAAGCATCTCGACGCCTTGGCGACGATCTTCCCCTTCGAGGCGAAGTGCTACGAGGATACCGGGCTGCCGGTGACGTTTGTGGGACACCCGTTTGTAGCGCCCCAGGCTGTACGGCCGGTGCGTTACGACCCGAAGGGGCCCATCCTGCTGCTGCCCGGCAGTCGCAAGGGCGCGGTGGCGCGCATCTTTCCGGCCCTGCTCGATGCTTTCCTCTGGTATCGAAGCGACCGGGGCAACCGCACCGCGGTGGTGCTCTATCCAGGTGACGAGATGCTGAATACGCTGCGCGCCGCTCAGCCCCCGGGCGAGGTGGAGCTGCGCCGGCTTGAGGCGGGTGGCGAGCCGGTGGGGGCTTCGGCGGTGTTGACCTCGAGCGGCACGATGTCGCTGCAGTGCGCGTTGGCGGGGATCCCGGGGGCGATCGTGTATCGTACGGACCCGCTCACGTATTTCGTCGGCCGCATTGTGGTGAAGGTGGCGCACTTGGGCATAGCCAACCTGCTGCTCGGGGAGACGATGTATCCGGAGTATATACAGAAGGCGGCGTCGCCGGCACGGCTGGCGGCGCAGTTGCATGCCTCGGTGCGCGATGGGTCGCGCCTCGCGGTGACTCAGGCGCAGGCGGAGCGGTTGCGCGCGCTGCTGAGCGAGCCCGCCCACGGCAGTGTGGGCGAGTGGCTGGCCGGGCATCTCGGAGGGGAGTGACCGGTGGCAGGCCCGTGGCAATCCACTGGGCTGTTACAGGCGCGCCGTGCTGTTTCCACCGGAAGTGGTGTGGCGCCACCCCGGCCGGCACCCCCTAGTCTGCGCATCCAATCGCACCGCTTTGCGCTCGAACAGCGCCCGAATTCCGGAGCTCTGCGTAGGAGCGTGCAAACGCGATCTGCGCTAGCAATCGCGTGCAAGCACGCTCCCGAATGGTTACGCCTTAGAGCAGCAGTAGCGCGGGCTTCTCCACGAGATCTTTCAAGGCGGCTAGCCATTGGGCGCCGAGCACGCCGTCGACCACGCGGTGGTCGCAGGAAAGCGTGAGCGACATGCGCTGGCCCACGACGATGGTGTCGCCGGGACCTACGACCGGCTTCTTGACCGTGGCGCCCACCGCGAGGATGGCGGCGTTGGGCGGGTTGATGATCGCGGAGAAACGGTCGACGCCGAGCATCCCGAGGTTGGACACGCAGAAGGTGCCCCCGGTGTACTGGTCGGGCTTGAGCTTCTTCTGCTTGGCGAGGGCACCGAGCGTCTTGGCCTCGGCGGCTATCTCGAAGACGGACTTGTCCTGGGCGTCGCGCACGACGGGGGTGATCAGCCCGTCCTCGATGGCTACGGCGAAGGCCATGTGCACGGAGGCGTGCTGGCGGATGAGGGTGCCTTCCCACGAGCAGTTGACTCCAGGCACGCGGCGCAGGGCCTCGACGCAGGCCTTCAGAATGAAGTCGTTGACGGATACCTTAACGCTGCGCCCTTCGAGTGCGCCGTTCACCTGGGCTCGGAGCGCGAGCAGCGGAGCGGCGTCGACCTCGATCTCGAGATAGAAATGGGGGATCAGTGTCTTGGCTTCCAGGAGACGGCGCGCGATGGTGGCGCGCATATTGGAGAGAGGGATGTCCTTCTGCTCGGCCACAGGCCCGCGGAAGACAGCGGCACCGGAGATCGGGGCAGCGGAAGCGGCGGCGGCAGCCCCCTGGCTGCGGGAAGCGGGGGTGGTCACAAAGCTGCCCTTGCCTTCGGCGGCGGCGAGGATGTCGGCCTTTACGATACGGCCGCCGGGGCCCGAACCCTGCAGGCGGGAAACGTCCACGCCCTTCTCGGCCGCGACCTTGCGGGCGAGGGGGGATACCTTTGTGCGCCCGTCCGCGATACTGGCGGCGACCGGGGTGTGGGAGGGCGTGGAGGTGTGAACGACAGGCCCGGGCTGAGGGGACGCCGGAGCAGGAGCGGCGGCGGGCTTGGGAGGTTCTGCGACCTGCGTTTTCACATCTGCCTTGGGCGCGGCGGCAGGGGCGCCGAGCGTCATCCCCGAGAGATCTTCGCCGGGTTTGCCGATCACGCAGATCGGGGCCCCCACGGCGATCTGGTCGCCGATTTTCGCGACCTGCTTGAGGAGGGTGCCGCCCTCGAAGCACTCAAGCTCCATCGTGGCTTTGTCGGTTTCGATCTCGGCGATCATCATGCCGCTGGTGAGCGGGTCACCTTCGTTCTTCAGCCATTTGACGAGCGTGCCCACCGTCATGGTGTCGCTCAGTTTGGGCATGTCGATGATAGTGGCCATGTTTGGAATACGTAGTTCGGGATGCTGCGGGCTGATTGCCGGGAACGGAGTGCTGAGGGCCTAGAAGAGGAAGGCCGGGAGAGAAAAGCTGAAGGATGAAGGCTGAGGGCGGAAGGCAGAAATGTGAAGGGCGGTGGAGGTGGGCTCTGCACAGTAGGCATGCTTAACTTGCGGGATCGCCGGGGAAGCGGCCGGCTGGGAGCGCCGCCAAGTGGCCTTTCGTGTGCCTGCACCGGTGACCATTTCCCTTTTTGAAGTTGGTGGAGCCGACGCTCGGAGCGTTTCGTTGCGGAGGCGCCCGGGATGCGTGCTAGTCCAGTGGAGACGTTGCGGCCGCCCGTCTTGGGAGTCCTACGGTTGGCAGAGCAAGGGCCGAACCCGCCGCCCCAGGAATACAGGTGGGGGCAGTACTTGGTTCTCGCCCGGTCGGTCCGGCCCCGCACAACCTCCGCCTTCGTTCTCCAACTATTTGCTCTATGGAAACCTTGGTTCACGTCGCTCGAGGAGTTTTTGGCATCGCAGCACTCATCGCGATCACATGGCTGCTGAGCGAAAACCGCCGCGCAATCAATTGGCGCAACGTTGGCTTGGCGATCGGCCTGCAGTTTGTCTTTGCCACTCTGGTGCTCCACTTCGGCCCGGCGCGGACGGTGATCGAGTGGGTCGGCAACCGGTTTGTGGATCTCCTCGGCTTCACGGCCGCCGGGGTAGGGCTGCTCTTCGGCTCCCTGGCCGACAGGTCCCGGCATGGCGTTGTATTTGCGATCACGATTCTCCCTTCGATCATCTTCTTCTCGGCGTTCTCCTCGATGCTCTACTACCTGGGCATCCTTCAGAAGGTGGTTTATGGCGCCGCTTGGGTCATGTCGAAGACCCTTCGCCTGTCCGGTGCGGAGACGCTCAGCGCCTCTGCCAACATCTTTCTAGGCCAGACCGAGGCCCCGTTCCTGATCAAGCCGTACCTGCCGACGATGACCCGCTCGGAGATCCTTACGGTGATGGTGGGCGGGATGGCCACCATCGCCGGAGCGGTGATGATCGCGTACATCGCGTTCCTCGGCGGCGACGATCCGCAGCAGCAGGTGCTCTTCGCTACGCACCTCATCACCGCCTCGGTCATCAACGCTCCCGCCGGCCTGATGATATCCAAGATGCTTTTGCCCCAGACCGAAAAGGTGAGCACGGATCTCGCCGTAGCGAAGGAGAAGATCGGCAGCAACCTGATCGATGCGATCTGCGTAGGCACTACCGACGGGTTGAAGCTCGCGGCCAACGTTGGCGCGATGCTCATAGCGTTCACCGCCCTCGTGGCGATGTTCAACGCCCTGCTAGGCTGGTTTGGCTCGCCCCATATCCTCGCGCTTGGAGGCACCACAGTATTCACCTACCCAGGGCTCAACGACTGGATCGCTGGCG
Source organism: uncultured Verrucomicrobiota bacterium (assembly GCA_903960515.1). Taxonomy (GTDB): domain Bacteria; phylum Verrucomicrobiota; class Verrucomicrobiia; order Opitutales; family Opitutaceae; genus CAJCBL01. The sequence continues at coordinate 36,741 of CAJCBL010000209.1, read as the reverse complement.
TGACCGGTGGAGTATTCAAGTCCTTCTCCCTGGAGTTCATCTTCGGCGTGGTCTATGCGCCCGTGGCCTGGCTGCTCGGCATCGACAGCGGCTACCTGCTTCAGTCCGGCGCCCTGCTGGGTACACGCACTGTGCTCAACGAGTTCATCTCATTCCAGCAACTCGGCGCGCTCAAGGCCGCCGGCACGCTCACCGATCCCCGCACTGTGATCATCCTTACCTATGCGATGTGCGGCTTCGCCAATCTGGTCTCGGTCGGTATCCAGATCGGAGGCATCGGTGCGCTCGCCCCGACGCAACGCTTCAACCTCGCCCAGCTTGGTTTCAAGGCAATGATCGGCGGCACCATCGCCTGCTATCTCTCCGCCTGCATCGCAGGCATCCTCATCTGATTAGTACCGCTTGGGGAAATACCATCGGGCTGTCTAGGCCTTCAGCCTTTCCCTAGCCCAAGCTCCCAGCGGTGCCGACTTTTCTTTTGGCCCGAATAGGGGGGCTCTCAGTAAGCGGCTGGCGGACTTTGCCGGCGGAGACTCGGAGGGCGTAGAAGCCGGGTTGATGAAACTGGGGACCGCGAATCGTGATGAATCGGCGGTCAATTTCGGGCTCGTGCGAGGGCCAGGGCGATGAGGACCCGGGCCGGCCGCAGGAGGCCTAGAGTGCGTGAAGTGCGCTCTTGCTTACGGCCAGGGCGGCTTCCTTCACCGCCTCGCCCATCGTGGGATGGGCGTGGATGGTGCGGGCGAGATCCTCGGCGCTGCCGCCGTAGCTCATGTGCGCGACCACTTCGCTGATGAGCTCGCCGGCACCGTGCCCCAGAATCTGGGCACCGAGGAGGCGGTCGGTCTTGGCGTCGGCGATGAGTTTCACGAAGCCGTCGGCGGCGTCGGAGGCGAGAGCGCGGCCGTTGGCGGCGAAGTTGAACTTGCCCACCTTCACCGCGATGCCCTTGGCCTTCGCGGAATCCTCGCCCAGGCCTACGCCGGCCACTTCCGGGTCGGTGTAGACGATGGCGGGCACGATATCCCAGTCGATGTGGCCGGCCTTGCCGGCGATCCACTCGGCTACGGCCGCGCCGTCCTCCTCGGCCTTGTGAGCGAGCATCGGACCGGCCACTACGTCGCCGATGGCCCAGATGCCGGCGGCGGTGGTGCGCAGATGGGTGTCCACCTTGATGCGCCGCTTGTCGTCGAGTTCCACACCGGCGGCTGCGAGGTTGAGCCCGTCGGTGTATGGCCGGCGCCCTACGGCGACGAGGATCTTGTCGGCCGGGAATTGGAGGGGCTTGCCGTCGCGCTCGGCCAGGAGCACTGCGGATTGCAGGGCGGGGATTGAGGATTGGCCTTCTGGTTTCTCAAGCGCCGGGTTCCTGTCTCCCGTTTCCGGTTTCAGTACTCCGGTGACCTTGGCGCCGGTCTCGATCTTGAGCCCCTGCTTTTGGAGTAGTCGGGTGAAATTGCGCACGATGTCGTCGTCGTAGGCGGCGACGATTTTTGGGAGAAACTCCACTACGGTGACGTCGCTGCCCAGGCGGGCCCAGACCGAGCCGAGCTCCAGGCCGATGGCGCCGCCTCCGACCACCACCAACTTCTTGGGTACGGAGTCGAAGGAGATGGCGTCGTCGGAGGAGACGACCGAGTGGCCGTCAAACTTGAGGAAGGGCAACTCTACGGGAGCGGAACCGGTGGCTACGACGATCGCGGCGGCCGTGAGCTCAACAGAATCCGGGGCGGGTGAGGGGGGCGGGTTTTTTTGGGGGGGGGGGCCGGCCGATGGGGCGGGGCCGGTGGATCGGTCCGATGAGGCCCCGGTCACCTGAACCGTCTTGGGTCCAGTGAAGCTGGCTGCACCAGTGAATACGGTGATCTTGCGCGCCTTGGCGAGCTGGGCGATGCCCCCGGTGAGCTTGGCTACGACGCTATCCTTCTTTTTGAGCAGGGTGGCTACGTCGATATCCACGCTGCCCAGCCGGATCCCGCTCTCGGCGGCATGGTTCTTGGCCCAAGCGAAGTGCTCGGTGGCGTGCAGTAGCGCTTTGCTGGGGATGCAGCCTACGTTCAGGCAGGTGCCGCCCAGAGTCGGGCGTTTGTCGACGAGTGCGACCGACAGGCCGAGTTGCGCAGCGCGGAACGCGCAGACGTAACCGCCGGGACCGCCGCCAATGATGAGGACGTCGAAGGAGGGCATGGGAAGGGAAAGTTGAAGTGAGAAGTTTAGGTTGAAGGAAGTGGAAGTTCTGGAGGTGCTCGATGCCCGTCCGTAAACTTCAACTTCACTCTTCAACTGGGTCGCGCCGCCTACACCCCCAGCAGCAGGCGGGCGGGGTCCTCGATCGCCTGTTTCACCTTCACCAGGAAGGTCACGGCTTCCTTGCCGTCGACGAGGCGGTGGTCGTAGCTGAGCGCGAGGTACATCATGGGGCGGATCACCACCTGGCCGTTGAGCGCCACCGGACGGTCCTGGATGGCGTGCATTCCCAGGATACCGCATTGGGGCGGGTTGAGGATGGGAGTGGAGAGAAGAGAGCCGAAGGTGCCGCCGTTGGTGATGGTGAATACTCCGCCGGTGAGGTCATCGAGCTGGATCTTGCCGTCGCGCGCCTTCACTGCGTAGGCGCCGATGTCCTTCTCGAGTTGGGCGGGGCTGTGGGTGTCGCAATCGCGAAGGACGGGCACCATGAGTCCTCGATCGGTGGAGACGGCCACCCCGATGTCGAAGAAGCTGTTCTGCACGACGGTGTCGCCGTCGAGGCTGGCGTTGACCGCGGGGACCTCGCGTAGGGCGTGGACTGCGGCCTTCACGAAGAGCGACATGAAGCCGAGTTTCACCCCGTGGCGTTTCACGAAGTCGTCCTGGTAACGGGCGCGCAGGTCGCGCACGGCGCTCATATCGACCTCGTTGAAGGTCGTGAGCATGGCGGTCTGGTTCTTGGCCTGCACGAGGCGCTCGGCGATCTTGGCGCGCAGCGGGGTGAGCTTGCGGCGGGTTTGCCGCGGAGCGGTGGATTGCGGAGCGGCGGACGAGCCGGCGGGTGGTACGGATAGGACCGATGGGACGGGTGGTAGCGCAGGGGCGGCTACGCTCGTCGCCGGGCTGGTGGTCTCTGATATCCGGTTTCCGCCTTCAGCCTTCAGCATTCCGCCTTCGGCAGCCGCCAACATGTCGCCCTTGGTTACGCGACCGGCCTTGCCGCTGCCGGCTACGGTGGAGGGATCGATTCTTGTCTCCTCGGCGAGGCGGCGCACCGCCGGCGACGGGGGAATTGCGGATTGCGGATTGCTGACTGCGGATTGGGCGGCGGCGGAGCTCTCCGGTTTCCGGTCTCCGCTTTGCGGTGTTGCGGCGGCGGCCTCGATGGTGGCTACCACTTGACCGATCTTCACCTCGGTGCCCTCGGCTACTGCGTGGGTGATTACGCCATCGATCTCGGCTGTGCCTTCGGAGGTGATTTTGTCGGTCTCCAGTTCGAAGAGCACCTGGTCCTTCTTCACGATGGCGCCGTTGGGCACATGCCACTTCGCGAGAATGCCGGATACGATCGATTCACCGAGGGGCGGGATTTTGACTTGGAGAGGCATAGAGAAGGAAGGCTGAAGGCGGAAGGCTGAAGGCGGAAATGAGGACGGCAGGGATACGGATACCTAGGGTGGGCGCAGGGCGCAGGATGATTGGGCGTTGTGGCTGGCTATGCTCGTGGAGTGGCGCGGGCGGAAACCGAAAATCGGCAATCCCAAATCGAAAATCCAAAATCGAAAATGCTTAGAGGGTGAAAGCCTGCTGGAGAAGGGCGGCCTGTTCAATCTTGTGAAGTGACAAAGCGCCGACAGCCGGGCTGGCGGAGGCGTCGCGTCCGGCGTAGAGCGGCTTGCGGCCGAAGAGGGCTTCGAGCTGGGGGGCGATGAACGACCAGGCACCCATGTTCTGCGACTCGTCCTGGCACCAGACCAGGCGCGACTTGGCGTATTTGGCGGCAAGCTGCGCGAGGCGCTCGGCGTGGAGCGGATACAGTTGCTCGACGCGCACGATGGCGGTGCCGCTGGCCTTGCGCTTCTCGCGCTGGTCTACGAGGTCGTAGTAGACCTTGCCTGAGCACAGGATCACCCGCCCGTCCTTCCCGAGCGCTTCGGGGGAGGCGGCCGGGTCGTCGATGATCTCCTGGAATTGGCCGGTGGCGAGCTCGTCGAGGGTGGATACGGCGGCCGGGTTGCGCAGCAGGCTCTTGGGCGACATCACCACCAGCGGCTTCTTGAAGTCGCGGCGCATCTGGCGGCGCAGGGCGTGGAAGATCTGCGCCGGGGTGGTGAGGTTGCACACCTGCAGGTTGTTCTCGGCGCAGAGCTGGAGGAAGCGCTCCAGCCGGGCCGAGGAGTGCTCGGGTCCCTGGCCCTCGTAGCCGTGGGGCAGCAGCAGGACGATGCCGCTGTGGCGTTGCCATTTGGATTCGGCTGAGGCGATGAACTGGTCGATGATGCTCTGGGCGCCGTTGGCGAAGTCGCCAAACTGGGCCTCCCAGATGCACAGCATCGAGGGGAAATCCAGAGAGTAGCCGTAGTCGAAACCGAGCACGGCCGCTTCGGAGAGCGAGGAGTTGTACACGCAGAAGCGCGACTGCGTGGGGGCGAGGTTCTTGAGCGGGGAGAACTTTTCGTTGGTCTCCACATCGTTGAGCACGCAGTGGCGCTGGCTGAAGGTGCCCCGCTCCACGTCCTGGCCGGAGAGGCGCACCGGTGTCTGCTCGAGCAGGAGCGTGGCGAAGGCCAGCGACTCGCCGAAGGCCCAGTCGATCGGGTGGTTTTCGGAGAGCGACTTGGCTCGGGTCTCGATGAGTCTCCGGATTTTGGGGTTGGGCTTGAAGGTGTCGGGCAGGGTGGTGAGGCCGCGCACGGCTTTGGCGAGCTCCTCGCGGGCTACCGCGGTGGGCGCCGGGGCGAAGGAGTAGGGCGGCTGGTAGCGGCCGGTGGAGCCTTCGAGCTTGGCCTTCGTGTCGGCCTTGTCCTGGGCGGCCTTCTTGACCTTGGCGAGGGCCTCCTCGAGGCCGGCGAGGTATTCGTTCTTCAGGGCGTCGGCCTCCGGCTGGGCGATGGTGCCTCCGGCGACCAGCTCGCGGCTGTAGAGTTCGGATATCGCGGGGTGCTCGGCGATCTTGCGGTAGAGCACCGGCTGGGTGAAGGCGGGTTCGTCGGCCTCGTTGTGCCCCTGCCGCCGGTAGCAGTACATGTCGATGACCACATCGCGCCCGAACTGCTGGCGGTACTCCAGTGCGAGCTCGGCGATCATGCAGACATGCTCGGGGTGGTCGCCGTTTACGTGGAAGATCGGCGCCTCGATCATCTTGGCGATGTCGGTGCAGTATCGGCTGGAGCGCGACTCGGTGGGGTTGGTGGTGAAACCGATCTGGTTGTTGACCACCACGTGAACGGTGCCACCGGTGCTGTAACCGGGAAGTTGGGAGAAATTGAGCGTCTCAGCCACGATGCCCTGGCCGGCAAAGGCGGCGTCGCCGTGGATGAGCAGCGGTACCACTTTCTTGCGCAGGGGGTCGCCCACGATTCGCTGTCGGGCGCGGGCCTTGCCCTGGACGATGGGGTCGACGGCCTCCAGGTGCGAGGGGTTCGCTGCCATGCGCAGCGCCACGGTGGCTCCACCGGTGGTGGACACCTCGGTCTCGTAACCGAGGTGATATTTCACGTCGCCATCGCCCGCGACGGTGTCGGGCAGGTAGTTCTCGGAGAACTCCTCGAACATGAACTCGTAGCTCTTGCGGAAAACGCTGGCCAGTACGTTGAGGCGGCCGCGATGGGCCATGCCCAGGATGATCTCCTTCACGCCCAGAGCGGGGCAGAACTCGACAAGGGTATCCAGCAGCGGGATCAATGTTTCGGCACCCTCCAGCGAGAAACGCTTCTGGCCGAGGAAGCGGGTGTGGAGGAAACGCTCGAAGGTCTCGGCCTTGTGCAGGCGCCGCAGGATACGCAGCTTCTGTGCGCGGTCGACGGTGGGCTGGTTGAATACCGGTTCCATGCGCGACTGCAGCCAGCGCCTCACGTCGGTGTCCTGGATATGGATGTACTCGACTCCGATATGGCCGCAGTAGGTGCGGTGAAGGTTGTCGATGAGGTCGCGCAGGCGCATCGTCCCTCCCGACAGATAGTGCCCAACGTTGAAGGGTACCTCGAGGTCCTCATCGTTGAGGCCGTATTCGGCCAGCTCCAGACGCGGGTGCGGACGGGGCGGCGGGCCGAGGGGGTCGAGGTGAGCCTGGAAATGGCCGATGGAGCGGTAGTGGAAAATCAGGCTGTCGACGCGGGCCTGTTTCCTCTCGGCCTTGGCGGTGGCGGCGTCGGCGGGTGAGCGCAGGAGCTCTGCGGTGTTGCCGCTGGCGGCCAGAGTAAAGCCCTCGAAGAAGCCGCGCCATTGGGCGTCGACCGCCGCTGGATTGGCGAGCCATCGCTGGTAGTAGTCGTCGAGCAGATCGGCGTTGAACGGGGTGGCGAAGGGCGTGCTCATGGTGCGGGTCGGGTAACGGCAGCTTCAGGACTGACAGTGGGCCGCGCCCAGGCTGGCGGGCGCGGTCGGGTCGTTGGATGCCGGGTGTTGCATGGAAGTGCGACACTCTTCGAAACAGCCGCGCCTCTCAACGGAGGACCTCCCTGTGTCCGCGTTTTGAAGTCCCGCTCATGGAGCCATGCCCAGTCCCGGGTTGGGCTAATAGCTGCATTGGAGTTGGCAGGAAGCGGGAGATCATGATCTTGCGGGCTGCCTATCATGAGCAAATCGCCCCGTATCGCCACCGATGTTTCCGCTTCCTCCCTGGGCCAGAATCCCTTCGGCGCCCTGAGCGCAGCAGGGCTGCCTTCGCATACGCCCGCTGCCGCTTGCACACCGGCGCCGGCGAAGGGCGCTGGGGTCGCGGCGCCCCAGAAGAACCGCGGCCGCGTGGAGATCCGCCGCGAGACCGGCGGGCGTGGCGGCAAGACGGTGACGACTGTCTCCGGTTTTGTTGGTATCGGCCTGCCGGAGAAGGAAGCCCTGGCCAAGCGCATGCAGAAGGCCTGTGGCGCCGGCGGCACGGTGAAGGACGGCCAGATCGAGATCCAGGGAGACCGCCGCGAGATGGTCTCGGGTATCCTCCAAGAGGCGGGCTTCCGGCCGGTGATGGCCGGCGGTTGAGGGAAATGCGGATTGCGGAGTGACGATTGCGGAATGGGCGGGACTGCAGATTGCGGAATGCGGAATGCGGATTGCGGAGTGCGGAGTGAGCCCTGGGGAATGCGGAATGCGGATTGCGGAGTGCGGAGTGAGCCCTGGGGAGTGCGGAATGCGGACTGAGGACGGCAGCGTGCACGCAGCGCGCTGCATTGTGCGGAGTGCGCGGAGACCAGGCGCTCGTCGCACGAATCTGGACACTCAACCGAGCGGACTCCGCTCACCGGTAGGCCTGCATGAACTTCTGTTTCTTGAGCCAGACGGTGAGTTCCTCGGCCATCGCCCGTGCATCCGCCACCCGGGGATGGTGTGAGGACCAGTGCTGGAAAACATAGCTGTGGACAAGGGGATCGCTTGCCTTGAGGCGCCTCACGACCGTGCCCCAAGCTTCGCGAAATGCGTCGCTGTTGGCCCCGCCGTACATGCCTCCGCGCAGCAGCACGATCTGGGCTTTGGGATGGGCGGCCCGGACCGCTTTCACCAAGGCGATGTAGCTTTCCACGAACCCGGGGGGGAAGGGCAGGGCGTTCTTGGTCGTGAACGAATCGTCGTTTTCGCCGAAGTGCATGCAGATCACGTCGGGGGTCCACGCGCTTAGGTCGGCGCGAGGAGAGGTGGCCACGGGGTAGACCCGGTCCCAGATCTGGTTGGCGTGAGGTTCGATATACCCGAATACGATGCCCATCCCGCTCACTGCGTTGTTGCGGTAATCGGCGTCGAAGGCGGCCGCAGTGAATGCGGCGAAGCTGCGGGCGTTGTTGTGGGTCGAGCGGTCTACCCACTGGTCGGTGGCGGCATCCTCGCTACAGGCCCCGGCGGTGATCGAGGCGCCGAGGAACTGGATCTTGAGCTTGTAGTTGGGCGCTGCGGGCGCCCAGGCGTGGGACCCGAGGGCGATGTCGATGCCTCGGAAGCGTGCGGTGCCTGCGGCCGCTTCGCTGCGCTTGAAGAGGGTGAGCCGGTGGCGGCCGGGGCCCAGGGGCTGTGGAAACGCGAGGCGGGAATGCTCTGCCTTGGTGACAGCGACAACCGCAGAGAGGTCGTCGACGGTGGCGTCGAAGAAGTTTTGCCCCTCGACCCACTCGAAGCGCAGCGCGAGCACCGGCCCATCGAAATCGATGAAGATCCTGCTGCCTTGCCAGATAATCGCCGGGGCGGAGGGGGGGCTTTGGTCGAAGCGGCCTTCGTAACGGAAACGTGAATCCTCGGCGGGGATCGACTGGGTCGGCGCAACGGCGATCGGGGCGGTAGGTGCCCCAGCGGCGGTGCAGACTGCGAGGCACAGGGCGGCGGCGAGCGAAAAAAGTCGGGTCATGGAGCAGGCAAGGGGTAGGTGGATGGTGCGGCCGCGTGCGGTGCAGGCAAACCCGGAGTGGCGCATCATGGGGCTCGGCAATGCCTGCGCTCAAAGCCGGCCGGGCTCTAGTCGGGTATCGGCTCAGTGGTGCTCCCTCGGATGGGCTGGCCAGCCGCGAGGACGGGGGCGTAGCGCCGGGACTCCCGCACCTGACCGCACAAAGCGCTCGCCGGTAGTGAGCGCCTGCCGAATAGTGCGCCGATGCCGCCTCTGCGTCTCGTCTTTCTCGGGTCCGATCCGATCGCCCTGCCCACGCTGGATTTTCTGATGGGAGAGGGGCGGAAGCTGGTTGAGATCGTCGCCGTCTTCACCCAGCCGGATCGGCCCCATGGGCGCGGCCAGAAGCTGCTGCCCGGCCCCATCAAAGAGTGGGCCTTGGCGCGGGGACTGCCTGTGTTCCAGCCGGAGCGACTGGGCTCCGACGATGTGGTGCGTGTGCGCGAGCTCGGTACCGAGGTGGCGCTGGTGATGGCCTACGGGCAGATCCTCAAAGAGGATTTTCTGGCGACGCCGCGGCTGGGCGTCTTCAACCTTCACACATCGTTGCTGCCAAAATACCGGGGCGCCTCGCCGGCCACGGTGGCCATCGCAAGCGGCGATGAGGAGACGGGCATCTCCTTCATGCGTGTGGTGCGCAAACTCGACGCCGGTGCCGTTGTAGATGTTGAGCGCATCGCCATAGGCCCCCACGACACCACAGGCACTATCGAGGCCGCGCTCGGCCGGGCCGCTGCACCGCTGACCGCTCGCTGCCTCGCCTCGCTGTGCGAGGGCCCGCTCGCCTCGACCGAGCAGGACGAGGCGCAGGTGAGCTATTGCCGGCGGTTGGCGAAGACCGATGGCGTGCTCGATTTCTCCCGACCGGCGGCTGAGCTCTCCCGCCGGATCAACGCCCTCATGCCCTGGCCCGGCTGCACGATCGATATCGCCGGCACGCCGGTGAAGCTTGGCCTGGCCGAGGTGGGAGCGGGGCTCTCCTGTGCGGAGCCCGGCACAGTGCTCGAACCTGAGGAGGATGCGTTGCCTGTAGCCACTGCCAACGGCGTGCTGCGGCTCCTACAGTTGCAGCGCCCGGGCGGAAGGATGCTGGCAGCCTCGGAGTTTCTTCGAGGCTTCACCGTACCTGTGGCAACCGTGCTCGGCTCGCAGCCGATGCCGCCGCTGGTGGCAAGCCAGCCGTTTCCGCGGAAGGGCTAGCGGGCGTACTGCCCCGGCAAAGCGTGGCAAGCGGGTTGCCGAGAGTAGCGAGGTATCGGATGCCGGCGCAGATTGAGCGCCGTGCCGGGCCGGGTTTTTGGGGCGTGGCTGCACGCGGGACCGTCGGGGTGTTGCCAACGCGCTTGTTTTGCCCGGGCGGTTTTGCATGCTCGACCCAATGAGACTCGGGATTGCCTTTGTTTTGGGACTGTTTGCGACGAGCGCGCTGTTCGCTGAGCGGGTAGATCCGCGGGCGATCGAATTGGCCAACCTGCGTGAGGATGTGCGCCTCTTGCAGCAGACGGTGGCCGAGTTGCGCGCTTCGTTGGAGCAGGTCCAGCGCGAGAGCGCCGCGCTCTCCATCCAAGCGGAGTCGGGGAAACCTGCCTACGCCACGCTGGCCCAGCTCAACGACGCCCTCGCCCAATTGCGGCAGACCACCGACGCCGCCTTGGCTGAGCAGAAGCGCGACATCCTTCAAACCGTGGCCCAGCAGATCGCCAAGCTCGCGAAGGAGACCAACGCCGCCGTGGCCGCTGTGGCGAAGGGCCAGGCCACCAGGCCGGCGATCAGCACCGAGTTCAACGACGATTTCCCCAAGGAGGGAGTGACTCACACCGTGCAAACGGGCGAGACACTCTCGACCATCGCCAAGAAATATGGCGTGCCCATGAAGACCATTCAGAACGCCAATCGCATCGCCGACCCCACAAAGCTCTTTGTCGGCCAGAGCCTTTTCATCCCCGGATCAAGCGGGCCGCTGATGCCGGCCCCCCAGGTCCGGCCCTAAAACTGACATGTCCACCTCAAAGTCCCAGTCCCGCCTCGGGCGCGGTCTCGGCGCCCTCATCGCCTCCGGCGCCGGCGCAGCCAGGAAACCCGAACCTGTCGCCCCTGCGGGCGCACCGGCTGCAGATGCGCGCACTCCGGCGGTCCCGGCGGCGCCGCTTGCCCCGGCCGCGTTGCCCAAACCCGAGGGATATGCGGAGATCGCCGTTGCCTCCATCGAGCCCAATCCACACCAGCCGCGCAAGGCGATCGAGCCGACGGCGCTGGCGGAACTTGCCGCCAGTATCCGAGCCGAGGGGTTGTTTCAGCCGATCGTTGTGCGCAAGGTCGGGGAGAAGTTCCAGCTCATCGCCGGCGAGCGCCGGTGGAGGGCCTTCCAGCATCTCAAGATCAAGACCATCCCGGCGCGGGTGATCGTCGCCAACGACGCCACATCGGCCTCGATCGCGCTGATCGAGAACCTGCAGCGCGAAAACCTCAACGCGATGGAGGAGGCTTTTGGCTACGCCAGCCTCATCCGCGATTTCGATCTCACTCAGGAAGTGGCCGCAGAGCGGGTGGGCAAGGCCCGAGCCTCGGTGGCCAATGCGCTGCGACTGCTTCAGCTCGACGCCGAGATCCAGGGCTACATCTCCAAGGGGCTGCTCAGCGTGGGCCATGCGAAGGTGCTGCTGGGGTTGGAGAACGCGGCCGAGCGCCAGTTGCTCGCCCGCCGGGTGATCGAAGAGGGGCTGAGCGTGCGTGTGCTTGAACAATTGGTGCAGCGGCGGCGCGCAGCGGCGGCCTCGCCCAGCGCCTCGGCGGCAACTGCGGGCCGGCCGGTGCCCCCGGCGGAAACCAGCGCCGTGGCGAGTATCGAGAAAAAGCTCACCTCGCACTTCAATGCCCGGGTTTCGCTCAAGCACTCCGCCAAGAAGGGCAAGATCGTCATTGAGTACCAGGGCAACACCGACCTGCAGCGCATTCTCGACCGGCTCGGAGTGAACGTGTGATTCTCTTACCGGACCTGCCTTGACAAAGGCCGAGGCGAGCGGTTGCCTCGGCCCCTTCCATGAGTCTCCTCCTCGCCATCCTGACTTTCCTGCTCGTTCTCGTCTCGCTCTTCCTCGTGCTAGTCGTGCTTGTACAGAAGCCCCGTTCCGACGGTGGTCTGGGCACGGCGATGGGTGGGGGCATGGCCGAGGCTACTTTCGGCTCCGAGACGGGCAATGTGCTCACCCGCTCCACGATCTACGCAGCGGTGGCCTTCTTCGTCATCGCGTTTGGCGCCTACCTCGGGCACATCTACGTGGTGAAGCACAAGTCCAAGGTGGTCGAGGGCTTGCCGACGATTTCCGCTCCGGCCACGCTCGCTCCTGAGGCCGCCCCGGTGACGGTTCCGGCCCCTGCCGCCAAGCCCTGATTTGGTGGTCAATTTGTTTTTTATGAACGCGAGGCGCGCAGGCCGGTACACGGTCCTCGGCCTCGCGTTTTTCTTTGCCCTTACGGCCCAGGCGCAGAGCCGGGTGCGTCCGGAGCCACAATACTCGTTCACCGGCAACGCCGACCCCGTCGAGGGGCGACGCCTGCTGGCCGAGTTTCGCAAGCTCGGGCTGGCGGGCGACTACGCGCTGGAGTTCACGTTGCGTGTGATGCCGCGCCGCGGCGACGAGCGCTCGGTCTCGGGCCGGTTGTATGGTACGCGCAACGCGCAGGGGCCGATCTCGCTGGTGGAGTTCCCCCCGGGCACGGCGGGCGCCCGGCGACTGCTCGTGCAAAACGGCCCACATTCGGCGGTGTGGACGGTGCCGCAGGACGGCGCTGATGCGGTAGGCGTGGGCGCCGCGCAACTTTTCGCGCCGCTGGCCGGCACGGAGCTGACCGCCTTCGACCTGCAGATGCCCTTTGTTTTCTGGGACGACTGTGTATTCGAGGGGGTGGTGAGCGTGCGCGGTCGGCCGGCGCACCGGTTCCTGGCCTATCCGCCAGCGGACATCGCCGCCGCTCGCCCCGGGCTGACCGGGGTGCGGTTCTACCTCGACACCCAGTTTTCCGCCCTGGTGCAGGCCGAGGAGCTCGGGGCCGACCGGCAGCCGGTGAAGACCATCAGCGTGCTCGATCTGAAGCGCACCCAGGACCAGTGGATCGTGCGCACGATCGACCTGCGCAACGAGGTCACCCGGGACAAGACCCGCTTTCGCATCACTGGTGCTGCGTTGAACCTGGCACTGCCTCCCATCGTATTCGCGCCGGCGCACCTGCCGGTGACGCCCGAGCTGGGGGCCGGGCTCAAATTCGAGGAGTTCCAGTGAGCCGCCGGGCGGGCAGGGTGGTGCGCGGAATCGTATTTGATCTCGACGGCACACTGGTGGACACGATGCCGCTGGTGGTGCGCGCCGTGGCGTATGCGCTGGAGCCGTTCATGGTGCCTCCCTCGCCTGCGGAGATCTATCGGCGCGTGGCTGGGCCGGCCGCGCGCTGTCTGTGCGCGCTCCTGGGCGGCGAGCACCATGTGCCCGAGGCCTCGAGACGCCTCTACGAGTACGCGCAGCGGCATCGGGGCGAGGTCGATCTTTTCCCCGGTTCGGTGGCGGTGCTCGACGAGCTGCGCGAGCGCGGTTTTCCGGTGGCGTTGTGGACGGGGCGGGACCGGGCCTCGGCCACGATCATCCTGCAACGGCACGATTTGCGGCGGTGTTTCGTGGAGTGTGTTTTCGGTGACACGTTGGAGTCCCACAAGCCCGACCCGGCCGGCCTGCTTCGACTCGCTGATGCGATGGGCCTGCCTGCCTCCTCGCTGCTCATGGTGGGCGATGCCGAGGTGGATGTGCTCGGGGCGGCCGGCGCGGGGGCGCAGGCGTTGCTTATCCATGACGAGCGGGCGGTGTCCCCGCAGGTGCTGGCGCTGGAGCCGCAGTTGGCGTCCAACCCGGAGGCCGCCTACGACCGGTTGCGCAAGCTGCTGGGGCCGGCCGTGCCGACGCTCAAGTGAGCGTGCGCTGGGTCTGCGGGTCGAAGAGGTGGGCGTTCTGGGTTTGGAAGACGACTTTCAGACGCTGGGACGAGTCGAAGCTGGTGGTGCCGCGTACCCGGGCCACGAAGGCATGCGCTCCGGAATTGAGGTACAAATACGTCTCGGCTCCCATCGGCTCGGAGACCTCGATGGTGACTTCGGCTGTGGTGCCGGGGGCGGGATTGGGCACGGAGAGCGCGTCGTGCACATCCTCGGGGCGGATGCCCAGTACTATGGGTTGTCCGATGCGGCCGGCGCCCCGGGCGGATAGCCGCTCGTCCAGCGTGATGTGCATCGGGCTGGTGGCCGAACTGTTCTCCACGAAGACGAGGCGGGAGCCGGCCGACTGGATGATGCCGTGCAGGAAATTCATCGGCGGGCTACCTATGAAACCGGCTACAAACTGGTTTGCCGGGTGGTGGTAGATCTCTAGCGGGGTGGCCACCTGCATGATGTCGCCGTCCTTCATCACGCAGATGCGATCGCCCATGGTCATGGCCTCCACCTGGTCGTGGGTCACATAGATCATCGTGGCGCCCAGGCGTGCGTGGAGTTTGGAGATCTCGGTGCGGGTGGTGACGCGCATCTTGGCGTCGAGGTTGGATAGGGGTTCGTCGAAGAGGAAGACCTTCGGCTTGCGTACGATCGCGCGGCCTACGGCCACGCGCTGGCGCTGGCCGCCGGAGAGGGCCTTGGGCTTGCGGTCGAGCAGGGATTCGATGCCCAGCAGCACGGCGGCATCGTGCACGCGTTGCTCGATCTCGGCGGCGGGGAATTTGCGCAGCTTGAGGCCGAAGGCCATGTTGTCGCGCACGCTCATGTGGGGATAGAGCGCGTAGTTCTGGAACACCATCGCGATGTCGCGATCCTTCGGAGCCACGGAGTTGATCACTCGCCCGTCGATGCGGATCGTGCCGGCGGAGATCTCCTCCAGTCCGGCGATCATGCGCAGTGTGGTGGATTTGCCGCAACCGGAGGGGCCCACGAGCACCATGAACTCGCGGTCCTCGATGGTAAGATCGATGCTGTTGACGGCGCGCACCCCGGAGCCGCCCTTCTCGGGGTAGACCTTGATGAGATTCTCGATAACGACCTTGGCCATGGGTGTGGTGCGTTCGGGGCGCGGCCGAGATCGACGAGCCGCCCCTCTGGGTAGTCAACCCCAGAAAGGCAGTGCCGACGGTTCCAGTAGCAACTTTGTGAAGAAACTGGTTGCTTTCGGATACGTTCTGAAAAAGTTATGTCTCCCACCGCAACTGCGAATACACCACACCAACAGTTAACTACCACCATGGCCACTGCACAAGAAAGCTCACCCCTCACGTTCGACCTCAAGGAAGAACTCCTCGCCAAGATTGATGCCGCCCGCGACCAACTCGGCATGGCCACCAACAGCGAAGTGATCCGCCACGCGATCGAAACGTTCGACTACGCCACCTACGTTGCCCCCGTCAAGGCGCACCGCCAGATCTCGGTTCGTCTCCGCCTCGACAGCAAGCAGCGCCTCGTGAAGCTCGCCAAGAAGCATGATGTCAGCGTTGGCGAGTTGCTCCGCACCGCCCTTGACGCCCTCCCGGTGAAGGCCGGCAAGAAGGTCGCCAAGAAGAAGTAATCAACCCCTACGGGTTTATTTCCCAACCCCTCCTGTAGCTGCCCCAATGAGCGGCGGCCGCAGGAGGGTTTTTTTGCGTCCATTTTCGGCGCACAGGTTCGGGCGGGATTGGGGGTGGTGGAAATTGCGTTGCGGCGTGCGGTGGGGCTTGCCTCGGGTTTGGTGCCTGCCCAGCCTGCCGCACCTACATGACCCAAAATCGCCGTTCCCTGTCTCCTTGGGCCAAGAACATCGCGCCGTCGCCCACGCTCGCCGTCGATGCCAAGGCCAAGGCCATGAAAGCTGCCGGTATCGATGTCTGCGGTTTCGCCGCAGGTGAGCCCGACTTCGACACCCCCGACTTTATCAAAGAGGCCTGTGCCAAGGCCCTCGCCGCCGGGAAAACCAAGTACGCACCCGCCGCCGGCATCGACGAGCTTCGCTCCGCCATCGCCGAGCGCTACCTCAACGACTACGGACTCAAGGTCGCTCCCGCCCAGACCTGCGTGAGCCCCGGTGGCAAGTACTCCTGTTACCTCGCTATCATGGCGACGGTGGGACCGGGTGACGAGGTCATCGTACCCGCTCCGTATTGGGTGAGCTATCCGGAGATGGTGAAACTTGCCGGGGCCACCCCGGTGATTGTCAGCGCCACTGCGGCGAACAGCTTCAAGCTCACCGCAGCCCAGCTTGAGGCCGCGATCACCCCGCGCACAAAGCTGGTGATCCTCAACAGCCCCTCCAACCCCACCGGCGCCGTCTACACCAAGGCCGAGATGGAGGACTTCGTGGGCGTCGTGCTCAAGCACGGACTCTACCTGATGTCTGACGAGATGTATGAACATCTCACTTATGACGGGGTGAAACATTTCTGCGCAGCGACTTTGGCCCCCGAGGCCGCCGCGGCCACGATCATCGTATCCGGATTCAGCAAGACCTATGCGATGACCGGCTGGCGCTTGGGCACCATGGTCGCCCCTCCCGACGTTGCGCGGGCCGCAATCGACATTCAGAGCCAGACATCGTCCAACGCCACCACCTTCGCCCAGTATGGCGCGCTCGCGGCACTCAAGGAGAAGGACAAGGCCGCCGCCGCCCTCAAGCCGATGATGGAGGCCTTCGACCGCCGTCGCCGTTTCCTGCATTCAGAGCTCAACAAGATCCCCGGGGTGGAGTGCGGTTTGGCCCAGGGAGCCTTCTACCTTTTCCCTCGCATCGCCTCCTTCGGCCTGCCCTCCGGGGAGTTCTGCGCGAAGCTGCTCGAACAGGAGAAGGTTGCCGCGGTGCCGGGCAGCGCCTTCGGAGCCGACGATTGCCTGCGACTGAGCTACGCCACCGGCGACAAGATCATCGAGGAGGGAGTGCACCGTCTGGCCCGCTTCTGCGCATCGCTCAAGGGCTGACGCCGACATCCAGTTTATGAGTTCGGGCCGCGGCTAGTACCGCGGCCTTTTTGTTGCCGCTTGTGGACGGAGGCCCGCACGGCTGTGGTCTTTCGGTACGACCACAGCCGCAGGCACCGGTCGAGGGCGACTGGGTTGGGTATTTGGATGCGCCGGACTACTCGCTCCTGTTTCCCAGCGCGGAGGGGAGCAGTTGCGAGGTGGTGAGAAAGTTGGAGACCTTCCGGCCGGCCTCGGTTTGCTTTGCCTGCATGATGATCGAGTGCATGGCGCACTTCACAATGAATCCGTTGTCGAGGAGCAGCGGAGGGACTTCACCATCGCTGTCGCGCACCTCGCGAATTCGCTTTTCCAGTGCGGGGGCGAGCCATTGCACCTCGCTGCCGGCCGCGGCTCGGGCGAGCGTCTCCAGCGCCTGCTCTTTGCGACCGTCGGCGAGGAGGCGCTCTCCGGAAAGGAAGACGACCAGCGGGTTGTCGGGCCAGATGCGCACAGCCTGCGCGAGCTCACGGTCCATCTGCTTCCAGTCCTTTTCTGCGGCGTAGTTGTAGGCGAGTACGGCATGGACCGCAGCGAGCATCTGCCGGCCCGCTTCGTCATCGCCCGAGATGTGCGCGGCTTCGTGAGCGGCGAGTTCGGTGAACCCCAGACGGCTGAATACAAACGCACGGGCCAGCGGCACCAGTGCGGCTTGCTCCGGTTCGGAGAGCCTGGAGGGATCGACCCGGTCTAGTTCGACCAAGGCGAATCCGGTCTCGCCCAGGGCGGTGTATCCGAGGGCTAGGGCGAGCGGAAAATCGGCCGGCTCGGCTGTGTTCCAAGAATCGAGCCGTGCGGCGACGGCGAGCCAGTCAACCTTGCTGCTGGAGGGCGCGGTGTTTGCCGTTGCGGCCGGGGGGCCAACAAGAGCGGCGCCCAACTCGGCGGTCTCGCGCACGAGTTTGGGCAGATGCTCAAGTTCGGTGACTGCGGCCTGTCGGGCGCCGGCGGCGAGGACGGACAGGAGCTTGGGAACGGCTAAGGTGCGGCCGGCGCGGTAGCCGCGGACTTTCAGGCTGCCCATGAGGTCCGCCAATTTGTGGCGCTCGGTCCCCAGGCGGTGAATGCGGCGGACCTCAGCGTAGGCGGGCGCGATCTGTGCCCGGGTGGCGGCGATGGCGGGGTTCTGCGGATTCGTCTCCTGGAGTTTTGTGAGGCGCGCGTACGCCTTCTCGGCTCGGGTGGCCGGCTTCTCAAGGCCGGGGGCTTGCTCGGCGGTCGGGTCGGCTGGTAGGTGAGCGCGGATCTCGGTGATTGAGGATGCGAGGGTCTCAGCCTGCTCGGCGGGCGGCTGGCGGTGGCAACCCGCGGCAAGGGTAAGCGCGAGGAGCGCGGTGGGGATTGGGTGGCGGAGACTCGTTGGCATCGTTCGTTGACTACAGTAAGCGAGGGGACTTCATGCAGCCCTTCTCTTCTTGAGAGAAACGTGAAATTATCCGCCCATCACGGCTGCGAAGCATACGTCGAACAGATCGGGGTCGAAATGGGTCCCCCGTTCCCGCTTCATCTCGGTGATCACCCTCTCGTCGGTCCAAGCTTCCTTGTAGGCTCGCTGCGAGCGCATCGCATCAAACACATCGGCGATGGCGGTGACCCGGGCTTCCAGCGAGATCTCCTTGCCTCGCAGCCCGCGCGGATACCCGCTGCCGTCCCAGCATTCGTGGTGACAGAGCGCCACATCGGCGGCGCAACGGATCTCGGGCCACTCGCTGCCCTCGAGCAGGCGGTGTCCGATCTCCGGATGTGCACGGACGAGCGCCAGTTCCTTGTCGCTGAGCCGGCCGTTGCGGTGGAGCACTCCGCGGGATACCCCGATCTTGCCCAAGTCGTGGATGCCGGCGGCGAGGCGGATCCTCTCGACTCGTTCGGCGGGCAAGCCGAGGCGACCGGCCAAGGATGCCGCCACGATGCTCACCCGCTCCTGGTGGCCGGCCAGCTCGGGGTCGAAGGCTTCGCAGGTGGCCCGCAGGCGTTGCAGGATTTCCTGCCAGGGTTGCGAGGGCGGCGCGCTCATGCAGAGGCCCTCGAGGAGGTTTCATCGCGGGAGGCCAGTGCGCGGGTTGCGCGGCGGGCTTCCTTGTTGCGGTAGAGTTCGGTGTCGGCGGCGGCGAGCAACTCTTCGAGCGGGCGGCGTTCCTCGCTGCCGAGGGTCAACAGTCCGGCGCTGGCTTCGAGGCGGAAGGGGGAAAGGCCGGCGGCGTTGCGCACGGAGAGCATATGCTGGAGGGCGGCCAGCGCCTCGGTGGCAGCGCCGGGATGGGCTTCGATTCCCATCGCCAGAAATTCATCGCCGCCGAGCCGGGCGAACAGGCCGTCCTTGCGGAAGGCGCTGCGCAAGAGGGTGGCAAACTCGACCAGGGCGGCGTCGCCGCAGGCGTGGCCTAGGGTGTCGTTGATCTGCTTGAAGCGATCCAAGTCGAAACAGGCCAGGTAGCCTTGGGCCCCGCCGGAGTGGACTTTGTGCAGGAGGTCGGGGTTGAGGGTGTTGAAGCCGCGGCGGTTGTAGAGGCCGGTGAGTTCGTCGAGCACGGCGAGCTGGCGCAGCGTTTGTTGGAGGCGGTGACGCTCTATGCTGTAGACGATCGAGCGGTCCAGCGCGGGGGCGGTGCACTGGCCCTTCACCAGGTAGTCCTGCGCGCCGGCTTGCACGGCCTTGAGGCCCATCTCGTCGTCGTCGGTGGCGGTGAGCACCACCACGGGCACGCCTCGGGCCGTGTCCAGCACCCGGGTGAGGGTGCTCAGGTCGCTGCTGTCGGAGAGGTTGAGGTCGAGCAGAATGGTATCGAAATCACGGGAACGCAGGGTATCCAGCGCATCGGCCAAGGTGCCCCGCCACTCGAAATGGTAGGTGCAGTGGCTGGAGTTCATGAGCATGCGCTCGACGATCTTGGCGATCATCGGCACGTCCTCGACCAGCAGGATGTTGATGTCCAGGTGGACCCCTGAACCGACCGGAGGGATGCTCATGGGGGCGGCGGGCGCTGGGGCGAGTGGGGCGTTTGGGGCGGACCGGGCGGGGGCGGGGGATGCGTGGCGGAGGCCTCGGTGGCGGCGTCCTTGATGATGCGTGGGGTGAGGAAGAAGATGAGTTCGGTGCGGTCGGCTACCTTGCTCTTGGAGGTGAAGGCCTTGCCCAGCAGGGGGATGTCGGAGAGGAAGGGCACCTTGCGCTGGGTGGAGGTGGAGGAGTCCTGTACCAGGCCGCCCATGATGATCGTGGCGCCGTCGCGCACCCGCACGATCGAGGAGGCTTGGCGGATGTCGATGACGGGCGCGCTGGTATTGCCGGTGGCCGATTTCTCGGTGGTCACCAGCCGGCTCACCGCAGGGGTGATGTCGAGGGTTACGAGACCGTCGGCGGAGATCTGTGGCGTGATGGAGAGGACGGTGCCGACGGTGACAGTGGTGATCGTTTCATCGACGGTGGCGAAGGCGTTGTCGCCCGAACCCTGGGTGGTTTTGCTGGTGAAGACCGGCAGATCCCGGCCAATGCGCACGACGGCGGGCTGGTTGTTGAGGGTGCGCAAGCGGGGTTTGGAGACGATGGTGAGATCGCCCTGCTGCTTGAGGGCGTCGAGCACGGCGGAGATGCTGCCGCGTTGGTACTGGACGCGTATGCCGGGGGCCGGCGCCAAGCCGCCGAAAACGGGGTTTTGCACGATCAGACCGCCGGCGCCGGGGAGGGTGAGTTGCCCGGGGATGGTGTTGAAGGTGGTGTCGAGGCTCTCGGATACCTTCTGCCAGTTGATGCCCAGTTGGCAGCTATTGTTAAGGGACACCTCGTAGATTTCGACCTCAAGGTCGACCTGGCGCACGATGCTCTGGGTAACATTGGCCAGGTAGTCGGCGATGGTCTGTACGTTGCGGTGGCGATCGCGCACCAGGATGGTGCCGGCGAGGCTGTTTACGGTGAACGAGCCCTCGGGGGTGATCAGGGTTTTGAGCTGTTCGCCCAGATCGCCCCAGAAGTTGTTGGTTGAGGAATTGGTGACGGTCATCGTCGAGCCTTCCGTCCCTCCACCGCCTCCCCCAGCGCCGCCTCCCGAGGCGCCGCCCGAGCTGATCTGTACGGCGTTGGAGCCTTGGCCTGTGCGGGTAGCGTGGATGTAGTCGATCTGGAAGAGGCGTGCCTCGCGGTTGCGCACTCGCAGCAAGCTGCCGTCCTGCACGAAGTAGTAGCCGTTGGCGTCGAGGAGGGCCTGCATGGCGAAATCCAGCGGGAGATTGCGGAACTCGACGGTGACATCGCCCTCTACGTCTAGGTCGGGCACGATGTTGAGGGAGTTGGCGCGGGCGAAGAGCGCGAGTGCCTGTTTGATGGGTACGGCATCGGCGCGGAAGCTGAACAGGGTCGAGGGCACCGAGGCTGGCACACTGGGCACGGCGGCGGGTGCGACGGCGGGTTCGACGGGTGGGGCGGCGGGCGGTGCTGGGGCATCCTCGGCGAGCAGGCGGGCCAGCATGGGGGCGAAAAGCAAAAGGGCTCGGAAGCGGAGGAGCATGCGAGAGTTCATTTGGAAAGTGTAGAGGGGGGGGCCGGTACCGAGGTTTTGACGACCAGTTCCTGCCCTACGGACAGGAAAGAGCGGGCGCCGTGGTGGCGAATCCAAGCGCCGTCTACATCGGCTGTTTCGACCGTGAAACGCTCGATCTCATCGCCGGGCTGGCAGATGCGGCCGTTGAGCAGAAGAAAGACCGCCTGGCCCTGGACCCAGGTGGCGGAGAGGCGTAGGCGGTCGACAACTTCTACGACAGCAACGCCCAGTGGATTGCCCTCGGCCGCCTCGGGCTTCACGGGCAGGGCGAAGGGATCGCGCACGGTGGCGGGGTGCGAGAGCGCCTTGAGGGCCTGGGCCATGGAGAGGCGCGAGTGCCCTGCACCTTCCGCGGCGGGGGCCGGCGCGGCCTCGAGCGAGGAGGGGGCGGCCTCGGGAGGACGCTGAGCCTCGGGCTGCGGGCCGGCCTCGGGCGCGGAAGGCACCGCATCCTTGGGTGCGAATAGTACCGCCTGCCCCACCACCACGAGGGCGACCAGAGCGAGCACGGCGACAAACCACGGGCTGTTGAGGAGCTTTCTCATCGGGCTGGTCGCAGCGTGTAGCGCACCGTGAATTCGGCGCTCAGGCGGGCCTGGTCATCGGCGCGTACGGTGAGGCGGGTGACGCCGGCGCTCTTGCCGGCGGGGGGCAACTGGTCGAGCAGGCCGAGCAGGGAGGCGAAGGGGGCGGGGTTGGTGGCCGCCGGTACCAGGCGCGCACGCACGTTGCGGTAGAGAAGTGCGGCGGGCTCGCCCGGGGCTTCGTTATCTAGGTCGGTGGCGTGGAGGGTGGCCACCCAGCTGGCGGTGCTGGCGGCTGCGCGGATAGCCTCCAGTTGGGCGTCGAAATCTGCTTGGGACTGGATTAGGGCGCCCGCCAGGAGGGCGGTGGCGGCGGCCGAATCGGCGGCCTGTGCATCGGAACATTCCAGACGCAGTGCGGCGATCTCGGCCTCCAGCATCAGGGCGGGCCGGTGGGCGAGGCGCTCGGCCTGCATGTGTGGTCCACGCACAAACTGAAGCCATCCGGCCAGCACAAGCAGTCCCAGCAGAGGCAGCACAAGTGGCAGTGCGTAGAGGGTGCGACCGAACTTGCCCGCATCGGGCCAGCCCGGGATCACTGTGAGGAATGTCCAGCCGGCGCGGGCGGCGGCGATGATCCTAGTTTTCAAGCAGGGCGCCCTCCAGGCTGAAGCGTTGCTGGATGCCGGAAGAAGCCCCGCCGCCCATGGCGGCGCGGCCCTGGCCTCCAGGAGTCTCGATGAAGCGGATGCGCAGCGGCCCCTTGGCCAGTTGGCGCTGGAGGGAGTTGATGGATTCGTGGGCGGACTCCTCGTCGCCCGCGATGAGGCCCGCGCATTGGAAGGTCCACGACGAAGCGGGCTGGTTCCACTTCACGGAGAATTCGGTGAGGTGGGCGTCGGCCGGCAGAAGCGAGGCCAGATGGGCGAGCAGTTTGGCTGGGACCGGGGGGAGCGCTTCTGCGCCCAGGCTGGCCTGCAGGGCAAGTTCGCTTTGGAGCAAGCGGTTGCGGGCCGCCAAACGGTCGCGCTCCTCGGCGAGGGCGGGGGCGCGGGCCTGCAACGACTCCAACCCCTGGCGTTCTTCCTGCCAGCGCTGGTCGGCTTCCCTGAGGTTCACCGCCAAGGCTGCCAGGGCCAGCCAGCCGATGACGGCGAGTCCGAGGCGGATGAACTGATCGCGGCGTTTCCGCTGGATGTGCTCTGCGATGAGGTTGACCGGGTGGGTACGCGCCACTCGGGCCGCGCTCTGCACCCACTCGTCGGGGCGGGTGGGCAGCACTATCACCATCTTTCCAGCACCGCATTTGGCCGTGACCTCCTCGTTGGCGCGGCCGGTGCGCGTGGCCAGCCAGATGCGGTCGACCTGGACGTTGAACTGCTGCTTGGCGTAGAGCAGTGAGCGGTTGAGCTCGATGGCCACCCGCACGGGGGCTTCTTCGAGGGAGGCGAGGATGGTGCGGGTGAAGAGCACCGCACCGCCGGCCTGCGCCACTACGATGATGGTGGCATCGGCGAGCTCGGCGGCCACCAGCACCGGAGTGCCGCGGGAGATAGGGAAACCGTTCATCTCGCGCTGCACCGGCACCACCATCGGCAGGATACGGTTGAGATCGAGACGGCGCGGCAGGAAGATGCGGCGCAACTGGCCGTAGAAGGCCTGCGGCATGAGGTGCAGGATGAAGCCCCGCTCCTCCTTGGGTCCCACCGTGGGCTGCGCCACCCAGAGCACGGGCCCGTGCTCCTTGGCATAGCGGTCCACCCGGCTTTGCAGGTAGGCCTTGGTTGCAGCGGCGGAAAACGAGGGCGCCGCCTCGGCCTGGTGGACGAACGTGTCGCCCTCGAAGAC
Source organism: uncultured Verrucomicrobiota bacterium (assembly GCA_903960515.1). Classification (GTDB taxonomy): domain Bacteria; phylum Verrucomicrobiota; class Verrucomicrobiia; order Opitutales; family Opitutaceae; genus CAJCBL01. The sequence goes on along the minus strand of CAJCBL010000209.1, from coordinate 13,260 downwards.
CAGAAAGGAATCGGTGCCCTCGAACTTGAGTTCCGTGAGCGCTACGTCCAGCGCCGCGGCGAACTCCTCCAGGCTGCGCACCGGTTCCCGGCTGCTCCACTGGCCCAGGGTCTTGCGCTGGCGCATCACAGCGATGTGCAGGGTGCCCCGCACCCATACGATGCCCAACTGGTCGTGGTTGCTGCGGGAGACCTTGCGTCGGGTGGGGCTTCCCGCCGAGGCCGGAGCAGCGGGGGCGGCGGTGGCCGGAGTGAGTTCGGGCGGGACAAAGCCGCCGGGCTCGGGAGGGACGAAACCGCCGGGCTCCGGCGGGACAAAGTTTCCGGGGGCGCTCATTGCGGTGTCCAGGTGTTGCCGACGAAGTCGAAGGTGCGGCCGGACGAAGCTACAACGTAGGTGTAGTTCAAGGTGGCGGCGGAGGCTGCGCTGTAGAGGTTGAGGCGGGTGCGGGGCAGCAGGCCGGCGAGCACTACGTTGGCGCCAGCGGCGACATTGACCCAGCCCTGAACGGTGCCGCTGGGCAGCACCAGGTTGTAGCTGGCCGTGGTGGCGCTGAGGTTGTTGAGCGTGAGGGTGACGCTGAGCAGGTCCGAGTTGTAGATGGGCAGCAGGTTTACGCGTTCGATGAGCAGATATTCGCCGCTGTTGGCGACAGCGGACCAGGTGCTCCATCCGGCCCAACTGGCGGCGGAGGGCAGGGCATTATCGGCGGTTTGCCACAGGCTTTGGAACTGCGCCGAGGTGGTGATGTTCGCCGAGGTGGGCAGCGCGAGGCCGGCGCGCATGGAGGAGAGAATCAGCGCGCGAGGCGCCGGCGTCGGGGCCACCGATGGCTCCAGGAGGTAGGTACGCGCCATCGCGCGCTTGTTGGTGGCGATGTCGACCGGGGCGATGTCGGCAAACGAGCCGATCTGGGTGGTCCAGTTGGCCACAGTGGGCGCGGTGCCGTTGACGCGCAGATACAGCTTTGTCTGCTCGCCGAGTGCGTCGAGCGTCGAGGCCTCGGCGCGTACGGCGGCGCGGTCGAGGGAGCGCAGTACGTTGGGCACCAGTACGCTGGCAAGCACCGCCATGATCGCCAGCACGCCGATCATCTCGATGAGGGTGAAGGCTGCGGAGGCGCCGGCGGAAGAAAGTGGTGACGCGCGCTTCATCGGGCGTTCCAGAGTTGGAGGATGGGCAGGATCACGGCCAGGGCCACCAACCCCACCACGGCGATGAGCGAGAGCATCATCGCCGGGTTGAAGATGGCGAAGACCACCTTGATGCGCCGCGGGATGATCTTGTTGTAGTAGTCGGCCACGCCCTCCAGCGCGATGTCGAGGGTCCCCGAGGTTTCGCCGGTGGCGATCATGGTTACGAGGGTCTGGGGAAACACCTCGTGGGCGGCCAGGCAGCGGCTCAGCGGCTTGCCCTCGAGTACGCCGCGGTGGGCGTCGGCCAGGGCGGCGGCGAGCGCACGGTTGCCCACCAGGTGCTGGCAGATCTCGATGCCGCGCAGCAGCGGTATGCCGGCGCGGTAGAGCAGGGCCAGGTTGTGGCTGAAACGGGAGAGGGCGATCATCGACACCAGAGAGCCGAATACAGGCAGGTCCATCTTCTTGCGGTCCACCCAGGTGGCCACCTGCGGGTTGCGCAGGGCGTAGCGAATCAGGAAGGGTACGGCGACGGCCGCGCCCAAGAGCACGGGCCAGCCGTGCACCAGCACCTGGCTGATGGCCATCACTACCCGGGTGAGCGGGGGCACCTCCAGCGAAAGCTCGGTAAGCAGGGAGACAAACTTCGGCACCACGAGGGTGAAGAGCATGAGCACCAGGCCGGAGGCCGCCACCAGCACAATCACCGGATACATCAGGGCCTGGCGCACGTCGGCCACGAGCTGGTCGCACCACTCGAAATAGGCCTGAAGGCTGGCGAAGACCTCGGGCAACTGGCCGCTGATCTCGCCGGCTTCGATCACCGCGGTGATTTCCGGGGTGAAGACCCGCGGGTAGGCGCCCATGGCGCGGTGCAGGGGCACTCCGATGGAGACCTGTTCGAGCAGGGAGGCGAGGACCGTGCCGGTCTTTGTGCCCGCGTTGTCTTGGGAAAGTCGTTGCAGGGCGTTGGGCAGGGTGATGCCGGCGCGCAACAGAAGCGTGAGCTGCACAAATATGCCGATGAGATCGGCGCGCCCCAGGCGCAGGCGGCTCACCTCCTCGCGCCGCTCCAGGCGGCCCTCCGTGGCCTCCAGCATCCAGATTCCGGCGGCGCGCAGCCGGCGCTCCAGAGTCGCGAGGCTGTCGGCCTCAAGCGAGCCCGAGGTGAGGCGCCCGGCGGAGTCGTAAGCGCGGTAGCTGTACACGCTCATGGTCAGGTGTTGAAGGCCACCCGGTAGACCTCCTCCAGGGTGGTGTCGCCGCGGAAGGCGCGGCGGATGCCGTCGTCGAAAAGCATCGGCATGCCGCGGGCGCGGGCCAGGGCCTTGAGCTTCTCGCCGTTGCCCTCGGGCAGTAGCGGCACGTACTGGTCGTCGATCTCGAGCACCTCGAAGATAGCCACGCGGCCGCGGTATCCTTGGTTGTGGCACTCGGGGCAGCCGCAGGCCTTCCACAAAGTCGGGTCGCTGTCCGTGGGGGCGGGGAGGCTGAAGCTGCGCAGCAGAGCGGCCGGGTCGGCGACGGGCTGTTTGCACACCGCGCAGAGCCGACGCACCAGCCGCTGAGCGACGATCATGTGCAGGGTGGCCGGCAGCAGAAAGGGCTCCACCCCGAGGTCGATAAGGCGGGGTATCGCACCGAAGGAGTCGTTGGTGTGCAGCGAGCTGAAGACCAAGTGCCCGGTGAGCGCGGCGCGCACCATGAGCTGGGCGGTCTCCTTGTCGCGAGTTTCTCCTACGAGAAGCACGTCGGGGTCCTGGCGCAGCAGGGTGCGCAGGCCGGCGCCGAAGGTGAGGCCGATCTTCTCGTTGATGGGAGTCTGGCGAATGTAGGGCAGGCGGTACTCGATGGGGTCCTCGAGGGTGAATACGGCGCGTTCGTGCCGGTTCACCGCATTGAGGGCGGTGTAAAGCGTGGTCGTCTTTCCGCTACCGGTGGGGCCGGTGACCAGCACGATGCCGTGCGGGCGGGTGACGGCCTTGGCCAGGCGGGACTCGTCCTCGGTGCGCATGCCCAGCGAGGGCAGCTCCATGAGCAGGGCGCCGCTGTCGAGGATGCGCATCACGATGCTCTCGCCATGGATGGTGGGCAGGCAGGAGACGCGCAGATTGAGTTCGCGCCGGCCCAGGGTGAGGCTGAAGCGCCCGTCCTGGGGCAGGCGGGTCTCGGAAACGTCGAGGTTGGCCAGGACTTTGATGCGAGCGGTGAGAGGTTCCTGGAGATCCTTGGGCACGAGCATGAAGGAGCGCAGCACGCCGTCGCTGCGCATGCGGATACGCAGCGATTTCTCGTCGGGTTCGAGATGGATGTCGCTGGCGGCTTTGCGCACGGCCGCACCGATGAGCTGGTCGATCGCGCGCACCATGGGCGCAGCGGAATCGTCGCCGCTGGAGCGCACGTTGATGGCCATCAGCTCGTCGATGGTCTGGTCGAGCGAGCCCGCCCGGTCGTGGGCGGCGGAGAGTTTCTCCAGGATGTCTGGCAGAGGGGCGTTGAGCACCTCCACGCGCAGGTGGGTGAGTTGCTCGACGCGGTCGATGGCCACCACGTTGAACGGGTCGGCCATCACCAGCGTGAGGGTATCGTCGGTACGGGCGATGGGAATCAGTCCTGCCTCCTTGCAGAAGGCGAAGGGGACCAGTCCGATCACCTCCGGGTCGAAGGCGATCTTGGCGAGGTCGACCGTGGGAGTCTGGGCGTCCTTGGCGAGAAAGGCGCTCAGGGCCGGGCCGGTGACGAAGCCCAGATCCTGCAGCACCGTGCCTATGAGCTTGCCGGTGCGTTTCTGTTCACGCAGCGCCAGTTCGAGCTGGTTGGCTGTGATCAGCCCGGCATCGAGCAGGCGGTCGCCGAGGCGCTTGGTTGGGAGACCTTGAGAGAAGAAGCCCATGGCGGCGTGATTGCTGCCTGGCCGCCGGCACCGCGGGAGGCGGCACCGAGCGGCCGGGGCGGCGCCTGTTATTGATGGGCGAGGTAGACGTAGGCCGTAGTCACCCCGGCGACCGGGGTGGCGTAGACGACCTTGCCTCGGTCGTCGGCGGTGGTGGGGATGGTATTCGACAACGCATCGCCGTCGATGCGCAGGCTGAGGTCGAGGGCCTCCGCCCCGGTGACATTGTACAACACGGCTGCGACCACTCGGGAGCCTGCCGGAAGATCGGCTACGCCGTTGAGGCGAAAATTGGAGCCGGCTACGGTGGAGGGAGGGGTTGCTACCGAGTTCGAGCAGATGATGCGCGACTGGGCGCCCTGGGCGACGCCCGCCGTGGTGATAGCCCAAGTACCGGTGGTGTTCGCCCAGATGGCCCCGGTGGCGATGGTCGCCCCGGGTTGGGCGCCCACCTTCACCAGAAAGCGGTTCTCAAGGAAGCCGGCGGTGATGAGCAGGTCGTCGATACGGGAGTCGGCCCCGGTGAGGGGCATGGTGCCGTAGCGGCCGCTGAATTCGGCGACAGCCGAACGCATGGAGTTGATCGAAGCCACCGCGCTGGTGACTCGGGAACCGGCGATGGTGGAGAAGACTTTCGGGACGACGATGACCGCGAGGATGGCGATGATCGCCAGCACGCCGATCATCTCGATCAGGGTGAAGCCATCCAGCCGATGGCGCAAACGCGTGGGTACAAGGGTATTCATAGTTTTTGGGATCTACCCAGTGATCGGCCGGAAGCCTGAGGACTTTACCGGCGTTTTCCGGGAAGGGTAGGGCCCTCACTCCCGGGGTTGCCCTAGGTAGAAGCTCCGTAGAAGGGGGCGCCCGGCCGTGGCGTTTGCCGCTGTATTGGTCGCGTGACAGCGCGCACCCGAGGGAAGATGAATAGACTCGGGTGGAAATGGGGAGCGCCAAGCCCGGCCGGAAAATTCTTGAAAAAACTACTTGCCTTCAGTGGGCGGCTTTTGATTGTCTGGCCTCTCGTTCGAAGTGGGGTCGTAGCTCAGTTGGAAGAGCGCCACAATGGCATTGTGGAGGTCAGGGGTTCGAGACCCCTCGGCTCCACCACTTTACGAAACGGCATCCGAAAGGATGCCGTTTTTGTTTTCGGGGATCGGAGGGCGAATTGACGCCCGGGCCGGGTTGTACAACCTCCCCCCGCCCCGGGTTCAGGCGGTGACACCCACGTGTCCCGGCCCGGAGTTTCAGTTACCTCCCCGTGCGTCGCCCATGAAATCCATCCGTGTTCTGCTCACCCTCTGTGTCTTCGCCGCCTGTGCCGGCCTTGTATCCGCCGAGTGCGGCTCCTGCGCGAAGAAGGACTCTTGCCCCAAGGCCGAAAAGGCCTGCGCCGTCGCCTGCGAGCAGCCCAAGGAGGGGTGTCCTGCGGGGTGCGAGAAACCCTGCTGCGCCAATTCGTGCGCGAAGAACACGGAGGCTTGCCCGAAGGTGGGCGAGAAATCCGATACGGCGATGGCCTGTTGCGCCGAGGCCGCCAAGGCCGGCAAGGCCTGCGAGAAGTGCAATCCTCCCGCCACAAAGTAGCACTCCGCCCAGCGGTGCGCTTTTGGGCCGCCCCCGATTTTGATCGGAGGCGGCTTTGTGTTTCTCGGGGAGCCCCGCTCAGCGCCCGGGTGGGCGCAGGCGCAGCAGGCGCACGCTCTCTTCGAGGTGGCGTGTATCGCAGACTCCGATAAGCCGCCCGAAAGAATACACGGGGAAGAGTTGTTGGCTCCGGCGGACGATATCGCGGGCGGCGGTGCCCAGCGCCCCTTCCGCCTGCAGTTCGAGGAAGTCGTGGGTGGCGTGCTGGGCGAGGGGCTCGTGCTCGCAGCCGGCCCGAATCGCGGCGGCGATGCGCGCCCGCGTTACGATGCCCACTGGACCGTTGGAGGAAATCAGTAGCAGGTCCTGAGGCACGGTGCGGCGCAGCGCTTCCAGTGCGGCGGCGACAGTAGTATCGGGATGGAAGGCGAGGAAATCGCTTCGGGTGACATCGCCTACAGCCAGCCCGGCATAGAAGTTTTCGTTGCGCACGAGGCGGTATTCCATCTCTGCGCCGTAACCGATGAAGGCGAACAGCGCTGCGACCATCCAGAGATTGTAGCCGAGGAAGACCGACGCGTAGATTGCTCCGCTGCCGCATACCAAGGCGATCACCTGGCCGCTGCGGGCGGCCCAGCGGGTGGCTCGGGCGTGGCCGAAGCGCAGGGCCAGCAGGGCTCGAAGCACGCGACCGCCGTCCATCGGGAAGGCGGGCAGGAGATTGAAGACGCCCATCATCAGATTGATCAGCAGAAGGGCGTGGGGGATTTCGGCCATGCGGGTGGGCAGGCCCACATCGCCCAGCGCCGGGGGCCAACCGAAGCCCGCCACGATCAGGCCGATCAGCAGGTAGTTCACTGCGGGTCCGGCCAGGGCGATGACCAGTTCGCGGCCGGGTTGGCGGGGCAGGGAGTCGAACTGCGCCATGCCTCCGATGGGCAATAACAGGATACGCGAGGCCCGGATGCCGTAGCGGAGCGCGGCCAGAGCATGCCCCAGTTCGTGCAGCACCACGCAGCCAAACATGAGCCCGACAAAGACCACCTCCCACGCTGCGCCGGCCGCGCCATCTGCCCGCCAGCCGTCGTAGCCGGCCAAGGTCAAGAGCAGCAGGAAGGTGGCGTGCACTTCGAGTCGGATGCCAAAGAGGCGGAACAAGGCGATTGACCAGCGGTTCATTTGCCCGGAAACAATCTATTCCGCCGCGGCAGTGCCGCGGTTGTCAACGCACGCCATTCCGATGACCGCCGAAACCAGCGCCCCGAAGCCTCCCACGATCCTGATCATCGACGACGATGCGGAGATCCGCTACTCCCTCGGCCGCGTGCTCGGCAGTCGCCAGTACGTAATCACCGAGGCGGGCAGCGGCGAGGAGGGCATCGCGCTGGCCAAGAAGGGCGCTCCAGATCTCGTGTTTTTGGACATCCGCATGGGCGGCATCAGCGGCATCGAGACGTTGCAGCACCTGCGCTCTGCGCACCCGCAGTTGCTGGTTGTGTTGATGACCGCCTTCGGCACAGCCCAGACCGCCATCGAGGCGATGAAGTTCGGCGCCTTCGACTATGTGATGAAGCCCTTCGACGCCGCCAAGGTGCTGGCGATCGCCGCCAACGCGTTGAAAACCAAGGCCGACATCCAGACCGCAGCGGGCTACAAGCCGAAGGTGAAAAGTGAGGACTACAAGGAGGGCATCGTGGGCTCCTCTCCGGCGATGCAGGAGGTATTCAAGGTCATCGGCCAAGTGACCGCCAGCGACGTGACCGTGCTCATCTCCGGCGAGAGCGGCACCGGCAAGGAGCTGGTGGCCCGCTGCATTTACCAGCACAGCCACCGCTCGGGGAAGCCGTTCATGGCCGTCAACTGCGCTGCCATCCCCGAGAATCTCATCGAGAGCGAGCTCTTCGGCCACGAGCGCGGCTCGTTCACCGGGGCCACCGGCCAGCGCATCGGAAAATTCGAACTGTGCGACGGCGGTACTCTCTTCCTGGACGAGATCGGCGACATGTCGCTGGCCACCCAGACCAAGATTTTGCGCGTGTTGCAGGAGGGTGAGATCCAGCGTGTGGGCGGCACCGAGACGATCACAGCCGACGTGCGCATGATCGCCGCCACCAACCGGGACCTAGAGGTGATGGTGAAGGCCAAGACCTTCCGTGAGGATCTCTTCTACCGGCTCAACGTCGTGCGGCTGCGCCTGCCCTCGTTGCGCGAGCGCCTCACCGACATTCCCGAGATCGTCGACTACATGCTCCAGATGTTGGAGAAGACCAAGCGGACCCGCGTGCGCAAGGTATCCCCCGAGGCGATGGATGTGCTCACCCGCTACCGCTGGCCGGGCAATGTGCGCGAACTCGAGAACGCGATCTACCGCAGCGCGGTGATCGCCCAAGGCGATACTATCCTGGTGAAGGATCTGCCGCAGGAGCTGCGCGATACAGTGGCGGCCGGCGGCGCCGTGCCGGAGCCGGCATCCGCAGCCGCGCCACTGCTGGCGGTCGCCCCTCCGGTTCCTCTTTCTGGTTACCCCGCGGTGCCGGCTGCCGCTGCTGCCCCGGCTGCGGGCCCAGCCGCCGCGCCCGCCAGCCTGGAGGGATCGCTCGACTTCATCTATCAGCAACTCAGTGCGGACAAGGCGGAGACCATCCTTGAGCGCCTTGAACGCGAGATGATCCAGCGGGCGATGAAGGAGTTTGCAGGCAACCAGGTGCGAGCCTCCGAGCGGCTCGGCATCACCCGGGCTACGCTGCGCAAGCGCCTGGATGTGCTTCGGGGCGAGCCTGCGGAGTAGGGGCGGGTTGGATCCGTTGTGAGGCGCGCCGGCGGGCAGTAGTGCGGCGGGTGTGCCTCCCCGAGCTTTTGCAAACGCTGGCGAAATGGAACGAGCTGCGGAAATCCTGCTCGCGCCAAGGCGGCGGAGCGGGACAAATTCGCACCCGTGCCTCCGCTTCGCATTGCCACACGCAAGAGCCCGCTCGCTCTTGCCCAAACCCACTTGGTGATCGCCCATCTCGCCGCGCAGTTGCCGGGCGTGGAGTTTGAACTGCTCAAGGTGGTTACCACCGGCGACCGCAAGCTGGAATGGTCTTTGGAGAAGCAGGGGGGCAAGGGCCTGTTCACCGCCGAGATCGAGGCTGCGCTGCGCTGCGGCGAGGCCACCCTGGCGATGCACAGCACCAAGGATCTGCCCGGCGAAGTGGCGGAATCCGATCTGGTGGTTGCCGGCTATCTGCCGCGCGAGGATCCGCGGGATGTGCTGGTGCTGCGCACAGGAGTCCATACTCCGGCGACGCTGGCCACGAGCAGCCCGAGGCGGCGGATACAGATCTCCCGGCTCTTCCCCGGGCTCGGGTTCACCGAGATCCGCGGCAACGTGGACACCCGGCTGGGCAAGATCGCTCGTGGCGATGCCGATGCGACGATCCTGGCGCAGGCCGGGCTCAAGCGGCTGGGCATCCGCGAGTGGCCCGGGGTGGAGTTTCGCCCGCTCACGGTCGACGAGATGGTGCCAGCGGTGGGGCAGGGCGCGGTGGCGGTGCAATGCCGGCGCGAGGACGAGGCAAGGTTCGCCCCGCTGCTCGACTCCCGCACTCGGCGCGACGTGGGCATCGAGAGGGCCTTCCAGTCGCTCACCGGGGCGGGCTGCCAGATCGCGTTTGCCGCGCATGCCGAGCCGGGCGGCAGTGTGAGGCTCTTCCACGAGCGTTGCGGCCTGCAGTGCCGGGGCTATGACGGAAGCGCGCCCGTTGACTTCGCCGCCCGCGTGCTCAAGGAGCTTGGGCTCGTATGAGTGAATCCGCCAAACCTTCCGCTGGCCTCCCGTTGACGGGGCGCCGCATTGTCATTACCCGGGCCCGCGAACAGGCGGGCGAGCTGCGAGATCAACTCGCTGCGCTGGGGGCCACGGTGCTCGAACTTCCTTTGATTGAGATCGTCTCGGAGGTGGATGCCACGACGGCCGACGAGGTGTTTGGCGGCATCGCCAGCTACGAGTGGCTGGTGTTCACCAGCGCCAACGGCGTGCGGCATTTTTTCGGCGAGTTCTTCCGGCGCTTCCGCGATATCCGGGCCATCGGCGGCGCGCGGCTGGCCGCAGTGGGCCCGGCAACGGCCAAGGAGCTGGCTGCCCTGCACCTGGAGGTCGACGTGATGCCCTCCGAGCACGTGGGCGAGGCGCTGGTGAACGCGCTGTGCGACTACCAGTCGGTGGAGCATGTGAAGATGCTGGTTGTCACCGGCGATCGTAACCGCGACGTGGTGATGCTGGGGCTGCTCGCCCGGCAGGCGATCGTCGACCAGTTGCCGGTCTACGCCACCGGGGAGGCTGAGGCGGGCGGCACCGATGCCGCTGCTGAATTCCGTCAACACGGTGCGGATGCGGTGCTTTTTGCCAGCGGCTCGGCCGTGGAGTCCTTCGTCAAGCAGGCGTCCACCCTGGCGCTGCGCCCGGGAGCGAAGCGCCCCCTCACAGGCAGCATGGGCCCGGTGACCTCCGACGCGTTGCGCAAGGTGGGAGTGCCGGTGGACTTCGAGGCCAGTACGGCGACTAGCGAGGCGCTGGTGGCCGCTGTAGTGAAGAAGTTCCAGCGCTAGCCGAGGCGCTCGCCCTCTCTTGCCTCTGGAAGGTGGAGGGGGCGCGAGCCACGGGGGGCTAGGGCTCGCTCTTCTTCTCGGGCGCGGTGCGCAAAGTGAAGAGGATGTACAGGGCCACACCGCAGACGATGCCGGAGTCGGCCACGTTGAAGGTGGGATAGATGTAGCTGCCGAAATGGAAGTCCAGGAAGTCGACAACGTGGCCGTAGGCCACCCGGTCGACCAGATTGCCGGCGATGCCGCCGCAGAGCAGCCCGAAGCAGATCTGCACCGGGCGCAACTCCAGCGCGAGATGGCGGCGGCAAAGGAAGATCGCGGCCAGAGTGACCAGCGCCAGCACGGCCAGCAGCGTGCTGCGGCCGGAGAGCAGGCTCCAGGCTGCGCCGGTGTTGCCCACGTGCACCAGGTTGAAGAACCCGGGCACGATCTCCACGTGCCCCGGGGCGCCGTAGGTGTTGAACGGCAACGCAGCGGAGATCCAGAGCTTGGTGACCTGGTCGAGGGCGAATACGCCCAAGGCCAGGCCGAGCAGCCAGAGGTAGCGGGTGAGGCGGGCTAGCACGGCGGTCAATCGTCCCCGCCGCCGCCGCCGTCGTCGTCCATCTTGGCGCCGTCTTCGCTCTCGCCAAAGAGTCCGGCCCGGGAGGAGGTGCGCCGTTTGGTGCGCTCGACCTCGGTCTGGCTTTCAACGGAGAAACGGGCGAAGGGCACGGCCATCAGGCGGTCCTTGTTGATAGGCTTGCCTGTGAGTTCGCAGACGCCGTAGGTGCCCAGCTTGATGCGCTGGATGGCGGCCTCGACCTCGGCAAGGGCCTCCTGCTCGTTGGATACGAGGCTGAGGGCGAAGTCGCGGTCGAAGGTGTCGGTGCCGGCGTCGGCCATGTGCTGGCCGTAGCCGGAGAGATCGCCTGAGTCGTCCTTGGAGGAGCGCTTGAGGGTCTGCTCGGTATGGGTGTCGAGCCCGCTGGCTACGTGTTCGCGCAGGTCGATGAGCAGCTTGTAGTAGCGCTGGAATTTCGGATCGACCTCCGAATCGGAGAGCACGGTGGGGGCTGCCTGTTTGGCGGGATTGTATCCCAGGATATCGGCTAGGCTGGCGGCCTTCACGAAGTGGGGTTGGGCGGCCTTCTTGAGCTTCGCCTCGATCTCCTCGGCTTGGGTGCGGGCCTTGCCGGCCGCACCGTTGCCAGCCAGTCCGTTCTTCTCGTCGGCGCGGGGGAGATTGACCTTTGCGATCTCGCGGACCTCGTCGAGGGTGAAGGCGATCGGCTTGGCCGTACGGCGTTCGAGGATGCGAGCGCGCAGGGCATCGGCCTTGGCGGCGGCTTTACCGATCGCCGAGGCCGCTTTGGCTGCTGGCGAGGATGCCGGCTTGGCGGCGGGAGCGGCGGGAGTGGCGGGCGACGGCTTTGCGGCCACCAGCGAGGCCTTGGCGACAGGCGCGGGCTTGGCGGCGGGCGAGGGTGGGGCGGTGTGAACGGGCTTGGGTGACTGCGCGGGTTTTGCCGGCGCCGCCGGCTTGGCGGCGGGAACTGACTTTGCAACGGGAACCGGCCTGGCTTGTGATGAAGGCTTGGTTGCGGGGGCTGTCTTGGTCACCGGAGCGGCCTTCGCGGCGGGCTCGGATTTGGCAAATGGAGCAGGTTTGGCGGCGGGGGGCTGCTTGGCTTGTGCCGTAGGCTTGGCGAAGGGAACCGACTTGCCGATTGGCTCAGGTTTGGCGAAGGGCGTCGGCCTGGTTTGCGATGCGGGCTTGGCGAAGGGAACCGCTTTGGTTTGTACCGAGGGCTTGGAGGCAGGCGTGGGCTTGGCTTGCGTAGCAGGCTTGGCGAAGGGAGCCGACTTGCCGGTCGGCTCAGGCTTGGTCACCTGCGTGGGCTTGGCGGGGACTTTGGCGGCCGGCTTGACAGGCTCGGGCGCTTTCGTGACCGGAGACTTCTTATCCGGGGCTGGCTTGGCGGCGGGCTTGTTGGAGAGCCCTTGCGCTTTGGCTGGCTGGTGGTGCTTCGCTTGATCGGGCTTGGCAGGTGCGGGTTTCGCCGGAGCGGGCTTGGCAGCGTCGGGCTTGGCCGGGGACCCGGGTTTGGCCTGCGTAGCCGGTTTCTTCACAGGCGCGACCTGGGCGGGCTTTGCGGCGAGGGGCTTCTGGCCCGGGACAGGCTTGGACTTATGCGAGGAGGGCATACGCGGAGAGACAGCGGGTTGGCGTATTAACGGGTGATCGCCTCGGCGCAGCGGGGGCATGCGGCGCCGTGGTCGGGGGTGGATGAAAGGGCGGGTACCCAGCGCCAGCAGCGCGGGCAGCGCTCGCCGCCGGCGACGGTGGCGACGATCGACACTTCGCCGTGGCCCACAACGAGGTCGACGTGCGAGACGATGAAGAGCTCCGCGAGGCTGTCGCGGTGGCGGCTGAGGGTGGAGAAGATCGGATCGTCGGCGGCGCCGGTGAGCTGCACGGCGGCATCGAGGCTCTTGCCGATCTCCTTGGATTGGCGCAGCGACTCCAGTTTCTCGTTCACGCGGGCACGGAAGGCGATGAGCCTGTCGAGCTCGGCGGCGAGTTCGGGGGCGTGCCAGGAGGGCGGCACCTGCGGCCAGTTCTGGAGGTGGATCGAGTCGTCGGCGTATTCGGTGCGGTGCGCGGAGTACGACCACGCCTCGTCGGCTGTGAACGACATCAGCGGGGCGGCGATCTTTGCGAGGGCCTCGAACACCGCGTGGATCGCCGTCTGGGTGCTGCGGCGCAGCGGCGCGGCGGGCGCCAGCGTGTACATGCGGTCCTTGATGATGTCGTGGTAGGTCGCCGACAGGGTGACCGAGCAGAACTGGTTCACCAGCTGGTAGACGCGGTGGAACTCGTAGGCCTCGTAGGCTGCTGTGGTGGAGGCGACCAGCTCGGCGGTTTTGTGCAGCGCCCAACGGTCGATGTTGTCGAGCTGGCCCACCGGCACGGAGTCGAGTGCGGGGTCGAAGTCGTAGAGGCAGGAGAGCTGGTAGCGCAGGGTGTTGCGGAAAAGCCGGTACGCTTCGGAGACAACGTTGAGGATGCTGGCC
>CAJCBL010000208.1 GCA_903960515.1 uncultured Verrucomicrobiota bacterium | reverse complement strand
GTGCTTGCACGCGATCTGCGCTCTGAATCGCGTGCAAGCACGCTCCTACGAATGAATGCTTACCGCCAAGGCCGACCGCAGAATGGTGAACGCGGAACTCAGCCCGCCACGCCAGTTAGCAGCCCGCTCTCCGCTTCCGCCTTCTCCCGCTTTTAGCTCCCAACTTCTCCACTCTACCTTCTTCCTTCCGCCTTAGGTATTCTGTTTCCGCCTTCAGCCTTTCCGCCTTCAGCCTTCAGTCTTTCAGCCCTTCCTCGTTCTTCCTTCTTCCTTCTACCTTCCGCCTTAGGTCCTCCGTTTCGGTCCTCCGCAAAGATGCGCCACTTCTTCATCCTCTTTCGTCACGAAGTCCGGATGCTGCTGCTCAACCCCAGCTCCTACATCTCCGCCATGCTCTTCCTGGTGTGCATGGGCTTCATCTTCATGGGCATACTTGAGGAGTACGCACGCGCCGCCCAGGACACCTCGCCGGCCATCGCCTTCTTCAGCCTGTTCTTCCTCGCCTGCGTGATGGTGCCCCTGCTCACCATGAAGAGCATCGCCGAGGAGCGCCGTTCCGGAACCTTGGAGACACTGCTGAGCGCCCCGGTCAACACCACGGTGGTCGTCCTGGCGAAGTTCTCCGCCTCCTACACCCTCTACCTGCTCCAGTGGGCCTTCACCGTGGGCTTCGTCTTCATCCTCCACCACTTCGCCCGCGATCCGCGCCTGCTCGACCCCGGCCCGCTGGTGGGAGGCTATGTGTTCATCGCCGTCACCGGCCTGCTCTACGTGGCCATCGGCACTCTGGCCAGCGCCTTGGTGCGCTCCCAGGCCGCCGCCGGCATCATCGGTTTCGCGGCCATCCTGGTTGCCATCTTCGGTGCCCGGATGACCACCAACATGACGCTCTTCCAACAGGAGAGCTTCCAAGCCATGCGCGACTCCGTGGCCTCCGTGGATGTGTTCCATCACCTCTCCGACTTCACCCGCGGAGTGGTCGACACCCGCCAGATCATCTTCTACTTCACCGGCACCTCCCTCGCGCTGATCCTCAGCATCCTGGGGATGGAAGCCAAGATCCTGCGCAGCTGACCATGCACTGGCCCGACAGCTTCCAAGCCAACCGCTGGCTCCGTACCATCAACTTGGTGCTCCAGTCCCTGCTCTTCCTCTCGCTCTTCGCGGGAGTGAACTACCTGGCGCTGCGCTACACCTGGCGCTTCGACCTCACGCGCAACCGCTTCTTCTCCCTCTCGGCCGAGACGCGCTCCTACATCGAGCAGCTCAAGGAGCCCGTACACATCGTCATCGCCTTCGAAACCCAGCCCGACAGCGACGATGTCGCCCAGGCCCGCCGCGATGTCATCAGCCTGGTGCGAGAGTACACCTACGCCGCCGGCAGCGCCGGCCAGCCCCGTATCACCAGCGAGGAGCTCGACGTATTCCAGCAGACCCGCCGCGCCGCCTCCCTGGGTATCGACAACAAGAACGCCATCGTCTTTGTCTGCGGCGAGCGCCGCCACTACCTCTCCCTGGGCGATCTCTACGTCATCGAGAACGGCGAGAAGCGCGCCTTCACCGGAGAGCGCGCCTTCACCGCAGCACTCCTCAGCGTCACCGCCCCAGCCCGACAGAAGCTCTACTTCCTCACCGGCCATGGCGAGATGGAGCCGGGCAACCTCTCCCCCAATCGCGGCCTCTCCCAACTGCGCGACGAACTGCGCAGCCGCAATTTCGACATCGAACTGCTCGACCTCGCCAAAACCCGCCGCCTGCCCGAGGACGCCGCGATGCTCCTCGCCGTGGCTCCACTGGCCCCCTACCTGCCCGAGGAGCAGGAACGCCTGCGCGACTACCTCTCCAACAAAGCCGGCCGCTTCCTCCTCGCCCTCAACCCCGGCCCCACCCAGGGCCTCGACCAACTCCTCCAGGACTGGGGCGTGCGAGCCGAGGATGTGCTCCTCCTCGATACCGATCCCCAGGAAAAAACCGAGGCCGGCGACCTCATCCTGCGCCGCTTCGCCGCGCACCCCATCACCCAGTTGTTGATCAACAACCAGATCACCCTGCTGGCCGGCCGCATGCGCGTGGTGCGCCCCGATCCCAACCGCCCGGCCGACCCCACCCTCAAGCTCACCTCCCTCATCGGCGCCTCGCCCACTGCCTGGGGCGAGCGTTTCTGGCATGCGGATACCGCCCAGTATGATCGCGGTATCGATCTTCGGGGCACCACCAACGCCCCCTCTCTGCCCGTGGCTGTGGTCTCCGAGCGGGTCACCGCCGCCAACCTGCCCTTTAGCGTGCGCGGCGGCCGCCTCATAGCTCTGGGCTCCGCCGACTTCCTGGCCAACAGCCGCCTGGACGGGGGCAATCTCGTGCTCGCCCGCAACGCCATCAACTGGGCCACCGAACGCGACACCCAGCTCAACATCCCGCCGCGCCCCGTCACCAAGTTCCAGCTCTCCCTCAGCCAGACCGAACTGGGCAAGCTGCGCCTGGGGCTGCTGTTGCTGGTTCCCGGGGCTGTAGCCCTGCTCGGCCTGTGCGTCTACTGGTCGCGCCGCTCCTGACATTTTCGATTTCGGATTTCCGATTTTCGCTTTCACCCGCCGCCCTCCTCCCGCTTACCACCTCCGATCCCCGTCCTGCCGCCCCGCTCCCCGTCGCCGCGCCTTCAATCGCAAATCGGCAATCACAAATCGGCAATCGCACCATGCGCACCAAGGTCACTCTCGTACTCCTCTTCCTGAACGTCGCGCTGTTCTACTACATCTTCCAGTTCGCCCCGCCGTGGGCACAGCTCCAGGCCAACTCCGCCGCCGTGCTGCCCACGCAGGTGGCCGCCATCGAGCGCCTTGAGATCCGCAGCCAGAGCGCAGCCCCTCTCGTCTTCGAGAAACGCGGCGACACCTGGTACGTAGGCGCCCCCTACGACTGGCCCGCCGACCGCAACGCCATCGAGCGCCTCATCAACGAGCTCAAACTGCTCAAGCACGAGACCAGCTTCGAGGTATCCAAGCTCCCCGACACCGGCCAGAAGCTCGCCGACTACGGCCTCGACCCCGCCATCCTCACCCTCGTCCTGGGCACCGGCGACAAACGCATCGAGCTCAAGATCGGCACCGCCACACAGGTGCAGAACCGCTTCTACGTGCTCTCCCCCGATGGCACCCGTATCCACGTCATCGGCCGCAGCCTCATGGACGCCCTGGCGCTCACCCCCACCCAGTTGCGCGACCCCGTCCTGGTGGACATCCCCGTCTTCGAAGCCCGCTCGCTGGCCGTGCAAGTGGCCGCCCCCGGCAACCTGCGGGTGCGCGTGGCCCGCAGCGGCCAGCGCTGGATGTTCGAATCCCCCATCCAAACCCGCGCCGACAAAAACGCCGTCGAACTCGCCCTCAACCGCCTGCGCGAGTTGCGCGTGGCCTCCTTCTGCGACACCCCCGACTCCCGCGCTACCGGCCTGGAAACCCCCTCCCTGCGCCTCACCGTCGAGGGCAACCAGCGCCGTGTCATCCTCCTGCTGGGCGCCCCCGTGCCCATCGAGGCCAAGCCCGGTGTGAGCTTTGCCGAGACAGAGCTCTTCGCCAAGCTCGAGGACCGCGCCGCCGTATTCACCGTCATGGTCGACGACGCCCTGCTCGCCAGCCTGCGCAACGCCCAGACCGAACTGCGCGACCACCGCCTGCTCGATTTCGAGCCCGCCCGCCTCACCTCGATCTCCCTGCGCAGCCCCGGCCAGCCCGAGGTCGCCCTCCAGCGTCTGGAGACAGGCGCCTGGCAGGTGCTCGCCCGCCAGCCGGCGGAGACCCCGCTGCCTCAGGCTGCCGACTCCGCCCTGGTGGCCCGGCTCATCGCCCAGCTCGGCCAGCTCCGCGCCGATACCTTCCAAAGCGACGCCCCCTTCCCCGCCGACCTCGAACAATGGGGCTTCAACCGCCCCGAGCGCGAAGTCACCCTCACGCTCACCCCCGAGAACGGCTCCCTCTCCGGCGCCACCGCCGCCCCCACCATCACCCTGCAGATCGGCACCACCGGCAGCGACCAAGGCAAGCCCTTCGCCTACGCCCGCGTAGCCGGCCCCCAGTTCATCTATCAGGTGCGCGCCGACATCCTCGACGAACTCTCGGTATCCGCCCGCCACTACCGCGAACGCACCCTGCGCGCCCTGCCCCCCGGCGCCCGTATCACCGGCCTTAACCTCACCCGCACCACCGACAGCTCCGTGGTCTTCGCCCGCGAACTCGCCACCGGCCAGACCTGGGAAACCGCCCTCGCCTCCGAGCGACCCGAAACACAGGCCGCCGTGATCAAGCTGCTCGAGGAGTTGCGCACCCTTCGCGCCCGCGACTTCGTGCGCGACACCTTCACCCAGCAGCCCGAGATCGACGGCCAGCCGCAGCCCTGGGTCTACCAGCTCGATGTCTCCATAGCCCTCAGCGGTGCGGGCGAGGAAAACCAGGTTACCCACTCGGTGCTCTTCCTCGGCGAGCGCCAGGGAGGCACTACGCAACTCGTCGGCTCGGCCGAGTTCAACACCCTCTTTCACGCCACGCAGTCCTTTGTCGACGCCACCTTCGCCCTCACCTTCGGCACCCGTGATCCCGGTCCGCCGCCGCCCCACGCAGACAATGCGGAAGTGAAAACGCCGAAGGAAGAAGCCAAAGCCACAAACGCCCCCAGCGCCGAGAAGAACACCCCCGGCGACAAGCCAAACGGCGCCGCCCCACTGCCCGCCCCCGAGTCCACGCGTCCGGTCCAACCCGCCGCACCCGCCCAGCCCGCGCCGACGGCCCCCGCATTGCCCACAGCCAAGCCCGCCGCGGCAGCCCGGTAGTAGCTAGGCCGGCCCCACGAGAGCCGACGCACCCCAGCGGAGGGCCACTTACCAAGTGGCCTTCCTCGCTTGATAGCGAAGGTCGGAGCTTCGTCCGCGTAGCGGAATGGCTTCCCCTTCAGCGCTTTCGCCGTTTCAGCCTTCAGACCTTTCCTCCTCGTAGCTGGACGGCGCAGCCGTTCAGCCCGCTGCTATATTGCGGATTGATGATTGCGGATTGCGGAATGGTCGGACAACTCCGAACGCCGAGCTCAGTTCTTCCCCCGTAGCTGAATGGCGTAGCCGTTCAGTCCTTCCGGCAATTCCGCCTTCAGTGTTCAGCCTTCTCGCTCAGCCTTCAGTTTTCAGCCTTCAGCCTTTTCTGTTCCTCCGTGTCCTCTGTGGTGAATAAGTAGTGAGTAGCGAGCAGCGAGAATATACGGAACCTCGCCCCCATCCGATCTCTACGCTCTTTGCGATCTTTGCGGTAAACACATTCCGTTTTCAGCGTTCAGTTTTCAGCCTTCAGCATTCTCCGCCCTCCGTGTCCTCCTCCCCCTCTGTGTTCTCTGTGACGGATCGGGGTTGGTGGTTATAGGTTTCAGGTTTTCGGACTCCGATCTCTGCCCCCTTTGCGGATAATCTTTCCGTCTTCAGCCTTCAGGTTTCAGCCTTCAGCCTTCTCGTTCCGCCTTCAGGATTCCGCCTTCAGCCTTCAGTGTTCAGCCTTCAGCCTTCCCGTCAGCCTTCAGGTTTCAGCCCTTCAGCCTTCTCGCTCAGCCTTCAGCCTTCCCGTCAGCCCTTCAGCCTTCTCTTCCCTCCGTGACCTCTGTGGTGAAATCCGAATTGTTGTCGGCGCTGTTTGCCTTCTTTGCGGTTAACAATGTCCGCCCCACATAGAGCACTTCACAGAAGGACACGAAGGGCACAAAGCGCCGAAGATGAATGAGATGAACCGGTCTTACACCGGAGCGAATCACCCAGGGCAAGGTGCTCTGTCTCAGATATTTCGTCGAGTTGTCCAGCCCAAGGCCACACTCCGGGCCCCGCTTCAATGGGGTGAAACCATGGGCACCGCGAAGGTGGATGGCGGAAAGACCTCGTTCACCTTGATCTCGTCGAAGAACAGGGTGGTGACCATCATCTTGCCGTCGACGGAGCGGCCGGTCGAGATCACGCGTTTGGGGAAGCGTATCCCTTGGACCACACACTCGCCCTCTTCGCGGCTCCGCTCGCCATCTTGGCCCTCGGAGAGGAGCAGGCGGCCGGTCTCGCGATCGAAGCTGCGAAGAAAGACCAACTCGCCGGGGTGGATGAATGCGATGCGGATAGCCGGGCGCCCCTCGATCGTGGTTTCACCCCTCATCTCCACCCGACCGCCGCGTTGCTCCAAGCCCCGGAAGAAGGAAAGGTTCTCAAAGGCGTTCGCCTGGGTTTGGCGCAACTGCGCCCGCGGCAAAATTGTGGTGCGGCCCTTCTTCGGTTCCCCCACCGACTCGGTACGCTGCCAGCCCGTGAGCCCGTCGAGGCCCACGGTATCACGCAGTTGGCCCAGGGTGCGCACCACCAGTTGCTGGTCTGGTTTTTGCAGGATCAGCTCCATGGGGCCCGAGGCGGTCTTTACCAAGGCGCCAGTCGAGTCTCGCACCTCCATATGGGCGAGATAGTGGATAGAGCGAAGCCCGTTGATGTCGCGCTCCTTGCCCACATAGGCCCGAGCTTTAGTGATCGCCTCGTCAGCAGAGGGAGTACCGGCGAAAGCCAGCAGAGGAAGGGCCACGATGAGGGGTAAAATCAGTCCACGGAGGTAATTCATCGGCGGCGAGCGTGCAGGGCCGCGCGGAAAAAGCAATCCGGGGCGACGGCGTTGTCCAAAATAGTTCCGCACGCCCCCCAGTGCGCGGAGTCCCGTTTGGCGCCAAAAACGCGAGCCCCGGAGGATAGGGGCAAACCCAAGGGTGCTGGATAATCCGTTCGCCCCGTAACCCGGACGCCGGCACCGGGATTGGAAACAACCGCCGCGGGTTGGCGCCCAGATTGGATGCGTGCCTATTCTACTGTTCGTCACAGAGCGCACGGAGGCGGAGGAGGCCACAGCGAAGGCTGAAAACTGAAAGCTGAAAACGGAAAGATCAGCCGCAAAGAGCGCACCGAGCGGTAAGGGCGAGGTTCCGTATATTCTCGCTACCGCTACTCGCTTCCCGCTTCTTTCAGCAGAGGTTTACCGCAAGGAACGCCAAGGTCGCAAAGACCAATCCGAATTTCACCACAGAGCACACGGAGCGCACAGACGGAAGAATAGGCTGAAGGCTGAAACCTGAAGGCGGAATGCGGAAGATATTAATCACATAGAACGCAAAGAGCGTAGAGATCGGGCATAGTCGATACTCCGCCTATTCTCGCTACTCGCTTCTCGCTTCTCGCTTCTTTCCGACAACCGCAAGGAACGCATAGATCACAAAGAACGGATTCTCAGCCCCGGACTACTCACTACTCGCTACCGGCTACCCGCTACTTTTCGCCACAGAGCGCCGAAGGAGAGGTTGAAGTTGTACGATCAGGAGGCGGCTAATGCCGAGTCCGCGTAGGAGCGTGCTTGCACGCGATAGGGGCCTATCTTGAAAGCGAACTAAAATAGCTTGCAGTAAGGAAGCAGGAGACCCCGGAGCGCCACTTACCAAGTGGCCTTCCTGATGTATTGCAGCAATTCAACCTTCCGCCTTCAGCCTTTTCTTTCGTAACTGGGCGGCGCAGCCGTTCAGCCCGCTGCTATAGTGCGGATTGATGAATGCGGATTGCGGAATGGTCGGACAATTTTGACCGGCGGCCCGTCCTTCCGCCGTAGCTGAATGGCG
>CAJCBL010000207.1 GCA_903960515.1 uncultured Verrucomicrobiota bacterium | reverse complement strand
GTGCTTGCACGCGATTCTGAGCACAGATCGCGTGCAAGCACGCTCCTACAAAAGAAGGCGGTCGGACGAAACTCTTGCGAGCTTCGCTACCGGGAAAAGAACGGAAAGCAGAGCGGGCGGTGTAGCGAGGGCATCCGGATCCCCGCTACTCGCGACCCGCTCCCCGCTACTACTTGGCGAACTTCGACTGGATCAGCTCCCTCAGCACGCCGCGAAGATGCTCGTTCTCGAGCTTCTCGAGCACTTCCTCGAAGAAGCCGAAGACCAGCAGCTCCTCGGCCACGGGCTTGGAGATGCCGCGGGCGGCGAGATAGAACATCTGCTCGTCGTCGATCTTGCCGTTGGTGGCTCCATGGGTGCAGCGCACGTCGTTGGCCTCGATCTCCAGGCCGGGCAGCGAGTTGGACTCGGCGTCGGGCGAGCAGAGGAGGTTGCGGTTGCTCTGGTAAGCATCCGTCTTTTGAGCACCCGCATCCACGACGATGAGACCGGAGAAGATCGTGCGGGCCTGGTCGAAGAGGGCGTTCTTGTAGAGCAGGTCGGAGCCGGTGTGCGGAACTTGGTGCGACTGCAGTGTGCGTTGGTCGAACTCCTGGTCGCCGTGGGCCACGGCCAGCGAAAGCATCTGGCTGAACGAGCCGGGGCCTTGGAGGCGGCTGTGGCTCTCGGTGCGCACCTGGCGGCCGCCGAGTTGGAGGCCGAGAGAGAGCACGCGGCCATCGCGCTGTACCACGGTCTCGTTGCCCTGAAAACCCAGGGACGAGCGGCTCAGGCGTTGTCCTGAGACGAAGGTGACCTGGGCGCCGGGGCCGGCGTAGAGGTCGTTGACGCCGGCGGAGAAGGTGGTGTCGGTATCCGAGGCGGACTGGCGGAACTCGACAACGGTGATCTTCGCGTTGTCCTCGGCCACGACGAGGGTGTGGGGGAAGACGGCTGAGCGGGTGCCGGAGGACCAGTGATACACGACCAGCGGCAGGTTCACCTCCACGCCCTTGGGCACATAGATGAAGGCTCCGCCGGTGGTGAGCGCGCGGTGCAGCGAGGTGAGCTTCTGGGAGCCGAGGGCGGAGTCCTGCGCCATGAAGTGCGCCTGGATGAGAGAGGGGTGGCGAAGTACGGCGTTCTCGATGGAGTCGAAGATCACGCCGGCCTTTACGAGGTGGTCGGGCAGGGACTCCTGGGAGATGCGCACGTCGTTGACGTAGATCGCCTGTGCGGTCTTTTGCTCGACGAGGTTGGAGCGGGCGACCAGGGCGGCGACGATCTCCGAGGATGCGGGGGCGGCGAGAGGGAAGGGCTCGGCCAAGCGCAGGCCCTGGATACTGGAGAAGCGCCAGAGCTCGTCGGTGCGCCGCGGCAGCGGCAGCTCGAGGTGGTGGGCCCAGGCGCGGCGCTTGAGGTCGGTCCACCAGGCGGGAAGGTGTCCGAGCTTGGCGGAGACGGCTGCGAAGGCGGCGGGGGCGATGAGGGCCGGCTCGGGGGCGATGGAGGCGGCGGGAGCGAGGGAGGCGGAGGACATCGGGAAATTTTCGATTTTGGATTGCCGATTTGCGATTGGCGGAACGCGGCCGACTCGTGGCTTGGGCGGCGGGTTGGGATCGCGGATCGGAGGTGTGCAGTCGGTGGTTAGGCGGTTGCCGGTGCGCTGCCGTTCGGAATCGAAAATCGGCAAGCGCAAATCGGCAATGGGTCGTCGTTAGCCGACGCTTCCTTCCATTTCGAGGTCGATGAGCCGCTTGAGCTCCACCGAGTACTCCATCGGGAACTGGCGCACGAGGTCGTTGACGAAGCCGTTCACCGCCAGACTCATCGCCTCGGCCTCGGTGAGGCCGCGCTGCTGCATGTAGAAGATTTGCTCCTCGCTGACCTTGGTCACGCTGGCCTCGTGCTGGGTGTAGTTGTCGCCACCCTTAACGGTGATCGCCGGATACGTGTCGGTGCGGCTGGTGGTGTTGATCAGGAGGGCGTCGCACTCGGTGTTGTTCTTGCATCCCTTGAGGTGCTTGGGGATGTGTACGACACCGCGATACGTCGCCCGGCCCTCGCCCACGGAGATCGACTTGGAGATGACCGTGGAGGTGGTGTTGTTGGCGGCGTGGACCATCTTCGCCCCGGTATCTTGGTGCTGGCCGTCGTTGGCCAGGGCGATGGAGATGACTTCGCCGCGGGCACCCTCGCCCTTGAGCACCACGCCCGGGTACTTCATGGTGAGTCGCGAGCCGATGTTGCAGTCGATCCACTTGATCTCGGCGTTCTCCATGGCGAGGCCGCGCTTGGTTACGAGATTGAAGACGTTGGGCGCCCAGTTCTGGACGGTGATGTATTGGATCTTCGCGCCCTTGAGGGCCACGAGCTCCACCACCGCGCTGTGCAGCGTGGAGGTGGTGAACTTCGGGGCGGTGCAGCCTTCCATGTAGGTGACCTCGCTGCCCTCGTCCACGATGATGAGGGTGCGCTCGAACTGGCCGAAGTTCTCCGCGTTGATGCGGAAATAGGCCTGGAGCGGATGAGTGACCTTGATGCCGGGCGGCACGTAGATGAAGGAGCCCCCGGAGAACACGGCGCTGTTGAGCGCCGAGAACTTGTTGTCGGATACCGGGATGACCTTGCCGAACCACTTGCGGAAGATCTCCGGGTGCTCGCGCAGGGCCTGGGTCGAGTTCATGAAGATCACGCCCTGTTTCTGGACGGCCTCCTTGATGTTCGAGTACGCGGCCTCGGAGTCGAACTGGGCCTCGACGCCGGCCAGGAACTTGCGCTCCTGTTCGGGGATACCAAGGCGCTCGAAAGTCTTCTTGATGTCGTCGGGCACATCCTCCCAGGAGCGCTTCGGCTTCTGGCCCTGGGCGAGGTAGTAGCGGATTTTTTGGAAATCGATGTTCTCGAGATCCTTGGTGGCCCAGTGGGTGGGCAGAGGCATCGACTCGAACTTCTTCAGCGCCTTGTGGCGGAACTCGCGGATCCACTCCGCCTCCTTCTTGGCCGCGCTGATGTAGTCGATGGTGGCGGCGTTGAGGCCGGTGCCGGCGTCGAAGTTGTACTTCACATCGTAGGTGAAGTCGCCCACGGCCTGATCGATGCCGGTGACAGGACTAACCTCGGTGGTATCCTCGGTTGGGACGATGGTGGCTTCGGAATCGGGAGTGGAGCTCATGGTGGCCCTTGGGGACGGAGTGGAGGAGGGAAGGCGAAGTGGATGAGGGGGGCGCGGGATGAACCGGTCGGAGACCGGTCCTACTTGGCGGCGGCGGTGGTGGCGGCGAACTCGGCCTTCACCCAGTCGTAGCCCTTGGCCTCGAGTTCGAGGGCGAGGGACTTGTCACCACTTTTCACGATGCGCCCGTCCCACATCACGTGGACGAAATCGGGCACGATGTAGTCGAGGAGGCGTTGGTAGTGGGTGATGAGCAGTACGCCGAGCTTGGGACCGCGCAGGGCGTTGACGCCTTCGGCCACGATCTTGAGAGCATCGATGTCGAGGCCGGAGTCGGTTTCGTCCATGACGGCGTAGGACGGTTCAAGCATGGCCATCTGGAGGATCTCGCAGCGTTTCTTTTCGCCGCCGGAGAAGCCTTCGTTGACCGAGCGGGCGGTGAACTTCCGGTCGATCTTGAGGGCGTCCATCTTGGAGTAGAGGCGCTTGTAGTAGGCGGTGGCGTCGATCTCCTCGCCCTCGGGCAGGCGGGCCTGGGAGGCGGCGCGAAGGAAGTTGGCGATGGATACACCGGGGATCTCGCAGGGATACTGGAAGGCCAGGAAGAGGCCGGCGCGGGCGCGCTCATCGGGCTCCATTTCCAGGATATTGCGGCCGTCGAGCAGCACGCTGCCCGAGGTGATCTCGTAGTCGGGGTGGCCGGCGATGGCCTTGGCCAAGGTGCTCTTGCCGGTGCCGTTGGGCCCCATGATGGCGTGCACCTCGCCTTTGCGGACCGTGAGTGTGAGGCCTTTGACGATCGGCTTTTCGGCGATGTTGATGTGGAGGTCGTTGATCTCGAGGGCGTTCATGGGAAAGGGACTGAGGGAGAAAGGGAGTGAAGGAGAAACGGTGGGCGTGAACGTGCTATCGTCGCAGGCACTTAAGCAGGGATGGGGCCGGGTTGGCCGGAAGTGGCAGGAATATTTAGGGCCGAGGCAGCCGCGGAGCCGCGGAAGTTGAGTTCAACCTCGTCCATGGCGAAGCCGGGAGGGAGCGCCTCCTTGAGCCGAGCGATGTATTCCGGGGTCATGGAGATATCGATGATCTCTCCGGTTGCGGTATCGATAAAGTGCGCGTGCTCGGTAAGATTCGAGCAGTAGCGGGTGGGCTCGCGCTCGAAATTGACCTGCTTCACCAGAGCGCACTGCACGAGGGCCTCTAGGCAGTTGTAAACGGTGGCCAAGGAGATGGTGGGCATCCGAAGCTTCACACGGGCGAAGAGCTCGTCGGCGGTCGGGTGGTCGCGGCGCTCCAAGAGGACTAGGTAGACTATCTCGCGCTGAGGGGTGGCGCGCAGTCCGCTCCCGGCGAGGCGCAGGGTGAGGGAGTCGGAGTTGGTGGTCGTGGTGGACATCGCGGTAGTGGCGGCGGGAGGGGAGCTGGATTGGGACTTAGTTTCAAGAAGAACTTAGAATCATTCCAAGTCTATGAGCTGCTCTTACCTCGGGGCTCGGCCGGATTCGCGCCGGGAATGGGGGGACTAATACCGCGTCGCTTCCGCGACGGCTCCTTAGTCGTAACCATTCATTCGTAGGAGCCTGCTTGCACGCGATTCAGAGCGCAGATCGCGTGCAAGCACGCATCTACGACGGACACCGGAGTCCGGGCACTGCCAGAGCGCAAAGCGGTACGATTGCATTGTCACGCCTTAGTGCGTGCAAGCACCCTCCTACACGGAGGTGATTGCGTGCACGCACGCATCTACGACGGAATGCCTGCGCCTCAGGCGCCGTGCTCGGCCAGCCAGCGTTCGGTCTCGATGGCGGCCTGGCAGCCCATGCCCGCAGCGGTGATCGCCTGGCGGTAGACATGGTCGGCGCAGTCGCCCGCCACGAATACCCCCGGGATGTTCGTGCGCACCTGGCTGCCGGACTCGGGCACGATGTATCCGGCCTCGTCGGTATCCACGGCGCTGGCGAAGGGGCGCGTGTTGGGCTGGTGGCCGATGGCCACGAAGATGCCTTTGCAGGGCACCTCGGTTACCGCGCCTGTCTTCAGATTCTTGAGCTTCACGCCGGCTACGTTGCCCTGAGCATCGCCCACGATCTCGGCCACGGCGCTGTCCCAGGCCGGGCTCACCTTCGGGTGCTCGAGCATCCGCTGTTGCATGATCTTGGATGCACGCAGGGAGTCGCGCCGGTGCACGAGGGTCACCTTCGAGGCGAAGCGGGTGAGGAAGAGCGCCTCCTCGCAGGCGGAGTCGCCGCCGCCCACCACGATCACCTCCATGCCGCGGTAGAAGGCGCCGTCGCAGGTGGCGCAGGTGGTCACTCCCTTGCCGCCGAAGAACGCCATCTCATTGGCCAGCCCGAGCAGGCGCGGCGCGGCCCCGGTAGCGATGATCACGGCGCGGGCGTGGATCTCGCGGTCGCCGGTGCGCAGCACCTTGAGTTCGCCGGAGAAATTGACCGACTCGACCAGGCCGCTCTCGTAGCGTGCCCCGAAGCGGGCGGCCTGCTTGCGCATGGAGTCGGTAAGCGTGTATCCGTCGATTCCGTGCTCGAAGCCGGGGAAGTTCTCCACCTCCGAGGTCGTGGTGAGCTGGCCGCCGGGCTGGGAGCCTTCGAGCACCAGCGGGGCCAGGCCGGCGCGCGCGGTGTAGACTGCGGCGGTGAGACCGGCGCAACCGGTGCCGACAATGACGACGTTCTCGATGGTGGTGGGCGTGGACATGGCGGGTGCGGCTGTGGGTGTGGACAAAGAGGTCGACGCAACGGAGCAGGCCAACCTGCGGCAAGCGCAAAGACCGTGGCGCCCCGTGAGGTCCAGAAGTCGGCGACGCACGCGCCGCTTCCCCGTTGCCAAGCGCGAACCGCAGCGACTGCATTCCGGCATGTCCGCTTTGCCGCAGTTGATCGACACCCACGCCCACCTGGACCGCTTCTACCACAAGGGCGAACTGCCCTCTGTGCTCGAGCGTGCGCGGCAGGCCGGCGTGGGGCAGATCGTGGCTGTTGGCACCGAACCGCAGGACTGGCGGCTGTACCGCGACCTCGCCCCGCAGTGGGGCGGGGGCATCGCCTACACGGCCGGGCTGCATCCGTGTTCTGTCGACGAGAATTGGGAGGCGGCCTTGGCCCAGCTCGAGCCGTATTTTTCCGGGCCCCACGCCGCCTGCGGCCTGGGCGAGTGCGGGCTCGACCGTTTCCACCTGCCCAAGGGAGACATGGAGGCGGCCCAGCGCATCTTCGCTTGGCAGCGCGCGGCGTTTCGCGCCCAGCTTGAGCTTGCCAAGCGCACTCGCGGGCCGGTGGTGGTGCATTCCCGCGGGGCTTTTGCCGAGAGCGTGGCGGAGATCGACGCCTCCGGCTTCGACTGGTCGCGCGTGGTCTATCACTGTTTCTCCGAGGGCGAGGCGGAGATGCTCACGCTGCTCGCGCGCGGCGGCCGGGGGTCGTTTACCGGTATCATAACCTACAAGACGGCGGAGAATGTGCGCGCGGCGTTGCGCGCCCAGGGCCTGGACCGGCTGATGGTGGAGACCGACTCACCCTACCTCACTCCCGAGCCGCACCGGGGCAAACCCAACGAGCCCGCCCATGTAGCACTCACCGCTGCCCGTGCCGCGCAGGAACTGGGCGTGCCGCTCGCGGAGCTGGCCGATCGGACTACTGCCAACGCCCGGGCCTTCTTCGGGCTCGGCTAAGCGGTGCGCATGCCATCCGCACCGCTTTGGGCTGGGACAGTGTCCTGCCTCCGGTGCCTACCGTAGGAGCGTGCTTGCACGCGAATCCAAGCGCAGATCGCGTGCAAGCACGCTCCTACGACAGAACGGTCAGACACTCCTGTTCGTAGGGTAGGCGCGGACTCCGGCCGGTATTGCGTGGGTGCTGGATCGATTTCCCCCGGTGGCGAGGAGGGAAGGGCGTTTGGATTCGCGTGCAAGCACGCTCCTACGACAGAACGGTCAGACACTCCTGTTCGTAGGGTAGGCGCGGAGACCGGCCGGTTTTGCGTGGGTGCCCAATCCATCTCGCAAGGGAGCGAGGCGGGAAGTGAGGCGGGAAGTGAGTCGGCGGGAAATGTTCCAGGGCGTGAGCCTGTCCCGGCCCGGCGCTACTCTCGCACAAGGCTTGCGGGCAACGATCCTTCGGGCGGCTCGCTTTGGCGATTGCTGCGGGTGGGGTGGGCCGTAGGGTGCGCGCGGTTTCGGAGCCGCGCATTCGCTCCGTTCTTTGAACTGAGAGGAAAGTCCAGACACCACAGGGCAGGGTTCCCTTCGCAAGCGGGGGCGCGTCGTTTCAAGGCGGCGCGACGGATAGTATCACAGAAAACAAGTAGCCCCTTGGTCCAAGACGGGCTCACGCTCGTCCGATCGAGGGGTGATAGTGAAAAGGTGGGGTAAGAGCCCACCGCGCCGACGGTGACGTCGGTGGCACGAGAAACCCAACCCGGTGCAAGGCCAAATAGGGGACGCGATGGCCCGTCGGTACGTCCCGGGTAGGTCGCACCCGGAGCGCGCGGTCGGCATAGGCCGGCGGTCGCAGCCCCGGGCGTGCTCCGCAAGGGGCGCGAGAAAAATGGATGCGCCACGGCCGCAAGGCCGGGGACAAAATCTGGCTTACAGGCTCCGAAACCTTCTTTTTCCCGCCAAGAGCCGGCGGATATGAAGAACCCCGGCGGGACAACCGCCGGGGTTCTTCGTTTTCCCCGTTCGAGACCGGGGCTTGTTGTAGGAGCGAGCTTGCTCGCGATAGCTTGCCGATCAGCGGACCGAGGGATCGCCTGCAAGCACTCTCCGGTAGAATGCTTATAGCTCAGTTGCCGAAGGCGTACCAAGTGGTGCGATCGACCAAGTCCAGCCAGCGGGAGATCTTGTAGGTGGTGGCGGTGTTCATGTCGGCCATCTCCTCGGGGTAGCGGATGTTGTAGCCGGTACCATTGACGGTGATTGTGTTGGCTACGGCGGCACCGGCGAAGCAGCCGCTGGAGCCTCCGCCACCGAAGGTCATGTTTGCGTGAGGGGCGTAGACGGCAGCGGCAAGTTTGCCGTTCCCCACGGTACTAAAGGCTTGGCTGGCCGGAGCCATACCCATGATCTGGAGTTTGGTGG
Organism: uncultured Verrucomicrobiota bacterium; assembly: GCA_903960515.1. Lineage (GTDB taxonomy): Bacteria > Verrucomicrobiota > Verrucomicrobiia > Opitutales > Opitutaceae > CAJCBL01. The sequence goes on along the minus strand of CAJCBL010000207.1, from coordinate 29,316 downwards.
GGTTGGTGCTGACGTTGGTACCTGGGATGGTGCCGCCGGAGAGGGCGCTATTGCCGGAGATTTCCAGGTCCCCGTAGGCGTAGATCGTGGCCGAGGCGTTGGTGGAGGTGTATGTTTTTGCGGCCACCGCGTTGTTGCCGTTTCCACTTGCCGGGATGGTGAAGGTGCCGCTGAGCACAGTGATCGCGGCTTGGCCTGCCATTTTGAGACCGACGAGGGACTTGATTTCAACTGGACCCACGATGAGGAGGGTCTTGCCATTGGGCACGCTGTAGTTGGTAAGCTGGTAGCGCTTGGTGGTGGCTCCAGTGGGGTCGCCGAGGATGATCATATTATTGCCGTCGGCAGAGGGCAGGGTGTCAAGGAAGGCGGCTGTAGGGGCGGCGGGCATCGGGAAGTCCTGGGTGAAATCGTAGGCGATGCGGTTGGTGTCGATGAAGTTGTTGGTGTTGCTGCCCAAGACGCCGGCTGCACCGGCGACGGTTTCTGTGCTGCTGCCTTGGACTGTTCCTTTGATGGTGTTGAGGTAGGCGGCGGAATGGTCGGAGCCTACGCCAACGGTGACGTAGCCGTAGATGTCGGCGGGGGCACCGATGGACACGTCGTTGATCGCGATTGCTGGGCTGGCGATGGTGGTTTCATAGCGGCGCGGTGCAGTGGAGTAGTTGCCCTCGGCCATGCGGTAGCTGTCGATCTGTCCTCCGTTGAGGATGAGGCTGGTGATGGCGGTGAAGGGGGGCATGAAGAGGTTGCTGTTGCGGGCGCTCACTCGAAGCTGCCTGTGGATGGTGCTGCCGTAATTCTTCTGTTCGACTACACCCTCGGCGGTGATGGTGGGCGCACCGCCGGAAGCCTGTTGAACCACCACGTTGAAGTAGCCGCGCACGCCGTTTACGGAGGTGATGTCGGGCGACGTGAAGCTGCCGGTGAGCACCATACTCTGGCCGCTCTCCTGCCAGTTGCGCTTGGTCCAGTCGTTGTTGTTGAGCGCCCACATGGCCTCCTCCAATCCGGACTCGGCGAGGTTGAAGGCGGTGTTGTAGTGGAAGCTCCGATTGGTGGTGTTGAGCGTGTTGAGGGCGAGCGACAAGAAGCTGCCTGCGGTGATGGCCAGGGCGAGGCCCAGAACTAGGGCTACGAGTAGTGCGGACCCCTTCTGGCGATGATCATGGATATTCATGGGTATGGGGCGGGTTAACGGTTGCGCAGAACAAAGCGGGCGGAGACGACCCGTTTGGTGGTGGCGGCGACCAGCCCGCTGGTGCTTGGGGCGATCGTCATCGAGATTTGGATCTGGTTGGTGCCGAAGTCGTTGGTTGCTGCAGCCCCGGCGAGGTCGTAACGCAGGAACCCGAAGGAACCGGCTTGGATGTCGCCTATGAGTGTGGTGCGGGTCGTTCCCACCGTGCGCACCAAGGTGCGGGTGGCGGAGTTGAGGCGGTACTCGACGGGGGTGATGGTGCCAGCGGCGTTGGGGATGCCCAGATTCACTTGGGTGATCGGCGACCCGGAGGGGGTGGTGATCGACTGCGTCATGCGCAGTTCCCGGCCGAGTTGCTCAAGCCCACGGGAGGTGGATTGCTCCATATCGGAATAGGCGGCGAGGCGGATTGAGCTTTTACCGATGGCGATGAAGGTGCCCATAACCGCACTGAGCAGCGCGGCGCTGAGCGAGGTGGCAACGATCAGCTCTACGAGGGTCATGCCTTGGCGGGACTTGGTTTTCATGGCGGGTATCAGTGGGTGGCTACGAAATAGTCGGTGAGGCCGAAGTGCCCGAAGAGAGTCTCATAACTGCGGGTGTGGCTGATGCCGGAGGAGTCGGTCCACGAGATGGTGATGGTCACGCGCTTGAGGTTGCCTCCGCGGTCAGCCACGTCGGCGACCCTGCGTATAGCTGTGAAGCGCTGGGCGAGGGCCGTGCTCTCGGCAGTGGCCAGGCCGCGGCCAACGCTCCCGGCGATGTCGAGCTGGGACTGTGCCGGTACGGCGCAGAGTACGGCCCACGACTTGAGCCGCAGATCCTCGATTTCGCTCTGGATGATCTGCGAGGCCAGCGTGGTGTTGCGCGCTGTATCGATCATTCGGAAGCCCTGTTGCAGGGCTCCCAGCGCGCCGAGGAAGATCATGACCAGCACCAGGCCGGAGACCATCACCTCCACGAGGGTGAAGCCTTTCTGGGAGCGTGCGGTGGAGTGCTGCTTTTGCATGCCTCCACTATCGTGTTCCGGCCCCGTTTCCGTAACTGGCGGATGCCGGGTTTCGGCCCCTGACCGGTCAGGGCTGGTAGTCCTGAGGAGAACCCCGGGGCTAGTCTCTGGGTTTTACCTCAGCGTAGAACGCGACCGCCTGCGAGCGGCGGGAAAGGTGAAGTTTTGTGAAAAGATTGCTCAGGTAGTTCTTGACGGTTTTTTCACTAAGCCCGAGCTCCGAGGCCACCTCTTTGTTGGTCAGCCCCTGGGCCACCAGCGCGAGCACCCGCTGCTCCTGGCCGGAAAGAGAATCGTAGCGCTTGCGCAGGGTTTCCTGCTGCTGGCTGTTGCGCATCATCGCCAGCACCTGCGTGGTGATGGACGGGGCGAGTACGGTGCGCCCGGCGGCCACCTCGACAATCGCCTGCACCAAGGCGGGCCCGTTGATGTCCTTGAGCAGATAGCCGTGGGCCCCGGCGGTGATCGCCTCGGATACGGTGCCGGCATCGGCCTGTGAGCTGAGTATGAGCACGCGGCAGGTGGAGTGGTCGCGCAGGATCTCCCGGCACACCTGGCAACCGTCGCCGTCGGGCAGTCGCAGGTCGAGCAGCACCAGATCGGGGGAGAGCAGAGCGAGCTCGTGGCGAGCGCCGGCGGCCGAGTCGGTTTCGCCAACGACGGTGACCGCCGGATACGCACCGAGCAGGGTTCGCAGGCCCAGGCGGACCAGTTCGCTGTCGTCGACGATGAGTACGCGGATGGGGCGGGTGGCGGGCATGGGTGGAGGGCGGCGGGGGTTAGGATTCGGGCGGGAGCGGCTGCGCCGCTTCTGCTGGCAGCTCTACGCGCAGGCGGGTGCCCCTGCCGGCGCCCGAGTCGATCAGCAGCACCGCGCCGATCTCCTCGGCGCGGCGGGTCATGTTGTCGAGTCCATGGCCGCGATGAGTGGCCGGGCCTACCTCGAAGCCGCAGCCGTTGTCCTCGATGGTGAATACCGCTTCGCCGTTCTCGGTGGCCAGTCGCAGGGCGATGCGGCCGGCCTGGCTGTGGCGCAGGGCATTGCTGAGGGCTTCGCGGGCGATCAGGAGAAGTTGCGCAATGGAGTCGGGCGGGATGGCCGCCGCGACGAGCGGGTCGAGGTCCACCCGGTAGTCCACGGCGCGCACGGGTTGCAGCTCCTCCACCAGGCGCTGCAGGTCGGCGGTGAGGCTGGCTTTGGGGGTCGGATCCGTCTCCAGGCCAGCGATATGGCGGCGCAGTTCGGCGATCACGCGGTTGAGGGCATCCACGCAGGTTGTCAACCGGCGCGCGGCCTCGGCTGAGGCCGGGGGCAGCGCGGGGCTCAACCCTTGGAGCGTGAGGCCCACGGCGTAGATCGACTGGATGACCCCATCGTGCAGGTCGCGCCCCAGCCGGGAGCGTTCGGCGATGGCGTGGCGCAACCCTTGCACTGCGTAGGTGCGGTCGGCGACTTCGCGGCGCAGGGCGAGTCGCTGCTCCCCGGCGGTGCGGATCATCGTAGCGATGTGGGCGAACTCGTCGTTGCGGTGCAGCAAGGGGGCAACCCGCGCGGGATCGCTGTGCAGCAGGCTCTCGCCGATGGTGCGCAGGGGCAGCCGTACCCAGCGATGCAGGAACCAGCCGGTCACCGCCATGAATGCGCAACCGCTGAGCAGGTAGAACAGAAGCTCGTTGCTGTCGTATTCAATCATCTGGGCCAGCAGCGCGCTGCTGTGGCGCAAGGTCAGGGAGTGGAGCGGGCGGCCCTGCCAGTCGGGGAGCGGATGCCGGACGCCGATTGTGGCGGCGTCTGGGGCCTCAAGGGACGCGCTCGCTGGCACCAGGGTGAGAGTGCTGTCGGCGAGCCCTGCGAGTTGGGTGAGTGTATCGGCGGTCCAGAGGCGGGCGGCGAAGACCCACCCGCGCGGCGGCTCCGAGAGCCGGGCATCGTCGGAGGGATGGATGGGGGAGGTGCGGACCTCCAGCAGGCCGCGTGGCGTATCGGCATAGAAATGTCCCGGGGTGGCCCGGCAGAGTGCCGCGCGCAACTCGGTGGAGGGGAAATCGGAGAGGTCTCCGACTTCGAACGGGGGCCGCAGGGTGCGGTGGATTACCCGTCCCTCGAGATCGAACACCCAAGCGGCGTGGAATTTCCACATGGCCAGGGTTTGCTGCACGTTGACCTCAGCCCATTTCTCGTCGGGGCGGGCCACGAAATCGCAGAGTTCGTCCCATTGGGTGAAGTCGGCCACGAAGCGCTCCAAGGGGCTGCCGTCGAGCTCGACCAAGCGGGCGAGATTGCGGGTTTTGTCGGCAGCGATATCGGAGCGCAGTGCGTTGGTGCCACGGCGCTGCACAGCGTGGAGTCCGCACAGCGCGGCGAGGAAGACCGCGAGCAGTGAGCCGAGCAGGACCGTCAGGCGAGTTTCGAGTTTCATGGGCCGGGCGCACGCCCAGTTGCCCCTTCTATCGGTACGCCGGGCCCCGGGTTGACCGTTTTGTTCCGAGACCCCGACCTCCTCGGTTCGGGCTTGCCGGTGCGCCGGGGCGGGCCGGCTGGATGCTGGGTGCTTGGCTGGCCGGGACGCTGGCCGCTTTGGTGAAGGGGACCACCTGGGCGCTCTTTCTGGTGCCCTTGGCGCTGGCGCTGCTCGCGGATGTGTGGCGGGCGCAACCGGGTACTCGTGGCCGAGTCCTGGTGACGGTGGCGGGCCGCGGGCTGCTTGTCGCAGCGCCGCCGCTGCTCCTTGGTCTGGCCTGGGTGGGGCTGGCCGACCGTATCAAGGCGGAGAACCCGATGGCGGCGTTCCTGCTCTCGGGCAATCTCGCCTCCTTCAACTTCGGCGCCCTGGCCGAGCGCTTCGACCCGGCGTTCTGGGCTGAGATCGCCGGGCACTGGTGCCGCACCGCAATGCCGTGGTGGGCGATGGTCGCCACAGGGCTGGGACTGTGCTGGACCCCGGCGCGCTGGCGCTGGCCGGCGCTGGCGGGGCTTGCCGGGTTCGCCGCCGGACCGCTGGTATTCATCAACCTCAATCGGATCCATGACTACTACCACTACGCTACAGCGGGATTCCTCGCCGTGGCCGCAGGGCTGGTGGCTCTGGGGTTGGCGGAGGGGCGGGGGTGGAGGCGCTGGTGCGGAGTCGCCAGTTTTGTGGCACTGCTGCTTGGCCAAGGACTGATCTACCACCGCGAGTATTTCGGCCCACAAACCCAGCCCTTCGTGGGCGCCGACGCGCTCGCCCTGGAGATCGAGCAGCTCACCGTGCCCGGTGACGTGATCGTGGTGCATGGCACCGACTGGTCATCGGAACTCCCGTACTACGCGAAGCGCAGGGCTCTGATGATTCCGGAGGCGCAGCTCGCCCTCGCCCCGGAGGCGGTGGAGGCGAACATCCGGTTGCTTCGCGACGAGCACGTGGCGCTGGTAGTCTTTGGCGGAACGTCGAAGGACCGTCCGGGGCTGATCGCGCAGCGTGTGCGCGATTTTGCCCTCTATCCGAAGCCGTTGTTCGAGGTGGATGGGCGGGCGGTGGTGTACGTGGCCGAAACCGATTACCAGCGCATGGCCTCCATCCTGCGCAGCGACTCCAGTCCTCCCGGGGTGCGGCTCTGCGACGGGGGCTGGTTTGTGGCCGGCTCGCGCGAGGTGCAGGAGCTCGGGGCGCTGCGCTTCGGCGGCTCGCTGCGCGACCTGAGGCCCACGCCGGTGCGGGGCGTGCTGCCGTATGGCTTCTGGCTGCTCAACGATGCCGGGCGGCGCGTCTTCATGGCCCATGTGCCTACGGAGCTCTATTTCGAGGTGTCTGCGGGAGCGCGATCGGTGTCGCTGGCGTATCGGGTGTTCTCTGGCGCTTTCGCCAAGGGCGGGTTCTCCGGGGTCCGTTTTCTGGTGGAGCTGCGCCCGCCTCTTGGGGTGCCTACGGTGCTGCTCGACGACTGGATCGGGATCGACCTGCCGGAGCGCGAGCGAGGGCCGAGGGAGCGGGTGCTGCAGCTGCCGGCGGGAGCGGCCGGGGAAATCGTGTTTCGTACCCTGCCTGGGCCTACCGGCAATGCGGCTTATGGCTGGGCACTGCTGGACCGCTTCGAGGTTCGGTGAAATGAGTGGCATTCCTGTGACGGCGCTGCGGTCAGCGCTGATCGCCCTCAAAATGAGGACTTCGCGTGCAAGCACTCCCATACACTGCCTCCAAATTCGCCTCAGCTTGAAGGAGGCCCGGAATCAGCCGTAGCGATTCATTCGTAGGAGCGTGCTTGCATGCGATTCAGAGCGCAGATCGCGTGCAAGCACGCTCCTACGGCAGGACAAGTTCGTGCACCGCCAGAGCGCAAAGCGGTACGATTGCATGGTTACGGATCAGTGGAGCTCGAACCCGGCGAGGTAGGTCCAGTCGTAGGCGCCGTTGTTGGCCGGGCCCGGAAGCATCTCGAGGAGGAGTTCGGTGTCGGCCATGAGAGCGAGGGGGAACTCCTCGCGCAGGGTACCACGGTCGGCCCGGATGTCGCGGGGGTTGATTGTGCGGGAGAACAACTGACGCGGGCTGCCGTCGGGCCGCACTTCCGAGATTCGCAGCTCGGCGCCGTCGCTGGCGGCGGCGGGATTGGTGTAGGCGCCCGCCATCATCCCGAACTCGACGATACAACGGACGGTTCCGGCCGGCGCATGAAACCAGAGCCGGGTGAGCGGGTTAGCGTTGAAGATGCGGCGATCATCGAGCGACGAGGTTCCTGCGCCGAACTGGGAGAAGAACCGCACCGGCTCGGGCTTCATCATCGAGAAGATGAGACGGTCGCGCTCACGCAGGGTTGAGGTGGCGATCTCGCTGCCGGTGAGGCTGCGTTTCTCGACGCTCCCGATGAGGGTTGGGTGCCACATCACCCCGGCGTAGTTCTCCACGCGGATGTCGGTAGAGATCGAGTCGATGATGGTGCGATGGAGGTAGACGGTGGTGTCCCGATACTCAAACACCGGCCGCGGATCTATACCTAGAATACGCACGGCGCGGGAGAGCAGTTCGGTGTTCCCCCGCTGGTCGCCCGTGAGCAGCAGGGCGCTGACATACTCATCGTGAAGGTTGGCGAAGGCCTTTTCGATGGCCGGCCAGTCGGTTTCGGTGTTGCGGCGGATCATCAGCGCGCGGCGACGCGCGAAGAACGGAGTGGACGAATCCCAGTCCTCACCGGCGATCACGAGGATTTCGCGGGCGTAGGTGAGCTCGCTGATGATGTTGGTAAGTCCAGTACCGCCATTGCTCACCAGCGATTGCGTGGGGAGGTAATAGTGCAGAAAACCACCAACATGGAGGGCGGCCAGGGCCAGGCAGGCCGGCCACGCGGCCCAGCGGTATCGCGGCAATTCCCACAGACCGGCGAGCGTGAAGCCGGCGGCCAGCACCAGCAGCGCGGCGTTGGCCACGAAGTAGTACTCATGCCAGGCGTAGAGCAGAGGGAAGACGACCTGAGCCAGCAGAAAGAGGCCCGCGCTGGCCAGCGCCGGCCAGCGCCACCGCCCACCCCAGAGCGCGGCTACAGCCACTATCGCGGCGATAGCCGGCAGGGGAAATATCCCGTGCTGCCATACGCGGAGCATCGCAGTCCAGGCTTCGGCGGAGAAACGCAGGTTGAAGTCGCCCAGGCCGAAGTTGAACCCTGTCATGTTGCCGGAGGCCAGGAAGGCGCCGTTGGGGTTCTGCGCTTTCACCGCATCGGCAAACTCGGTCCAGGCTACGGTGGCGAGGCACGGCACCACCACGCAGCCCAGCCCCCAGCCGAGCACAGCGGCGACCGGTAGCCAGGAACCGGAGCGCTCGCGCCAGGTGCGCAGCAGGCACCAGCCGCCCCAGGCCGCCGCCGGGACCAGGTAGAGGATGAAGGTCGTCACTTTCACCGTACCGGCCACCGCACCGGCCAGGCTGGCGACCAGCAGCCAGGCCACGCGGCGGGTGCGCAGGGTTTCGACAAAGGCGGCGACAAACCACAGCGCCGCCATAAGGGCCATCGTCTCGATAAGGAACGAGCGGGCGTAGAAGATGTGCAGCGGACACGTGAGTAGCAGGGCGATGGCTACGAGGCACGGCGCAGCGCCGAGGCCGATGCGCTTGAGGAGCAGTCCGATGGCGGGCAGCGCCAGCAGGAAGCAGGTCAGCGACACCGCGCGACCGGCCTGTACCAGCGGCATGCCGGTGGAGACGCTGAGGGTGACCGCGCACCACTGGTAGAGCGGATACTCCATCGGTATCGACCATGGCTTGCCGAGCACCGGAGTGGGGTAGTCGAGGGCGAAGCTGGCCTCCTGCTGGATGAAATGGGCGGAGATCGCCGTCTGGGCCTGGCGGAACTCGCAACCGGGCAGGTTGCCGTTGCTCCAGCCGCGGGATACGGCCCAGCCGAACCACCCAAGGGCGGCGGCAAGCAGCAGCAGGGCGAACCAGGTCTCCCACGGGCGAGCGACTGGCGCAGTGGATGGATGGTTCGTGCTCATCGTTGAGTGCTGGGCGTGGTTTACTCGTGGCCCAGCACCACCTCGCGGGCGAGGGCCACGTGCTGCGGCAGTACCTCGCGGTGGTCGTAGGCGCGCAACACCTTCGAGTAGGCCGTGGGGGTGAGCGACTTGCCGCTGCGCTCCTTGGCCAGGCAGGTGCGCATCATGCGCGAGAGCCCCTCGACCTCGCCGGGTTTCACCAGATAGGCCTCGGCCCGCTGGCGCACCATTTCCGGGATACCGTGGACGTCGGTCGTCACTATCGGGGTACGGAAGGCCATCGCCTCCATCACCACCCGGGGAAACGACTCCTCGTAGCTGGTACACACGAAGAGGTCGGCCAGCAGGAAGAAGTCGTAGGCCTCGCGCGTCTCGGGAATGAGGGTGAGATTAGTCAGCCCGAGCCGCTCGATGTCGGCGGTGAGCCAGTCGAGGTAGATGCCGGCGCGGGCCCCGACCATGACAAAGCGCACCGGGCGGGCGTCGTCGCGGTGGTGGCGGTTGAAGTGCTCGATGGCGCGGATGAAGATGTGCTGGCCCTTGCGCTCGCACACGGTGCCGATGTTGGCGATGATGGTCTCGTCGTCGCGGAACCCGTATTTGCGGCGCAGATCTGCACGGGTGTGGGCGGCCTTGAAGCGCTCGATGCCCTCGAGGTCGATCCAGCTGCGCACGATGCGGAAGTTGCCGTGGCGGTTGCAGTCCTCGTAGTAGGCGCGCGTGGCCTCGCACAGGAAGAGCGTGCGGTCGGCCTGGGCCAGCGCCTGCTCGGCCACTCGGTGCATGGGGCGCAGGAGCATGCGCTCATAGAACCGGTACACGGAAGTGCTCTCGTGGATATAGAACAGCGAGGGCTTTCCCGCCTGTTTGGCGAGGTGCACGCCCCAGAAACCCACGAGGGTGTTGCACACCACGAGGTCGATCCGGTCGAAGGGCAACGTGGCGCGCACCGCGGCGATACGCTCGTGGAACTGGGCCTCGTTCTGCGCCGAGTAGATGGGGTGGCGGTCCACCAGGATGATCTTCGCGCCGAGCTCCTCGTAGCGCGTGCGCAGGGGGCCCTCCTCGTTGGAGACCACGGTGATCTCGAAGCCGGCCGAGCGCACCAGGTGCGTGGCGTATTCGAGCAGGAAGAGCGGCGCGCCCTCGAGGTTGAGGTTGTGCGTGATCAGCAGCACATGCAGCCGGCCGGCGCGGCCGGTGTGGGCACTGGCGGCGCCGCGGCAGCGCGGGCGCAACTGTGCATCCAGCATCAGGTGGCGGCTGAAGTACGGGTCGCGCTCCTGCCGGTGGCGGCGCACGAAGGCGATGTGCTCGGCCTCGTCGAAGGTGACCCCGCGCGTGGCGCTGCCCCAGTGCATGAGCTTGGCCTGCGGGGTGTAGACCACCCGCCAGCCCGCGGCCACGGCGCGCAGGCAGTAGTCTACGTCGTTGTAGGAAACGCTGAAGTCGCGCTCGTCGAAGCCTCCGAGTTGCCGGTACAGCTCGGTGCGAGTCATCAGGCACGCTCCGGTTACCGCGGAGACCTCGCGGGCGGCAGCGTGCCAGATCACCGGTGCCTCGCGCTCGACGGCCTTCACCAGCGGGGTATCCGCGAGACCCTCGTGCGGGCCGATGACGATGCCGGTGTGGTTGAGCGTTTTCTCCGGGTAGAGCAACTTGGCGCCCACCACGCCCACGTCGGGTTGAGTGAACCAGCCCACCATCTCCTCCAGCCAGCCGCGTTCCAGGGCGTTGACGTCGTTGTTGAGGTGCAGGACCAGCGGCGTGTCGATGTGGGGCAGGGCGAGGTTGACCAGATGCGAGTAGTTGAACGGTGCGTGCGGGTCGGCCGGGCGCACGACGGTGCAGCGTAGGTCGGTGCGCTGGACGATTTGGGCGAGGTAGCGGGTGGCGTCGGCGTCGCGCGAGTGGTCGTCCACGATGACCAGCTTCACGTGGCGCCAGTCCACCGTCTCCTCCAGAAGCTCGATGCACTCTTGCAGAAGATGGAGCTTGTCGCGGGTGGGGATGACGATGGTGACCGGGCTGGCCGCGAGCAGCAGAGGGTCCCAGCGCAACTGGTGGAAATTGAGCCGGCGCTGGTGTGCGGCCTCGGGCAGGAAGGGCGAGGCGGCGAGCTGGCGGCGCTGCATCGCCTCGGCCAGCGCCTGGCGCGCCTGCTCTACGGCGGGCGCGGCTAGATCGGTGGTATCCGGCCGGTTGGCTCGGCTGTGGTGGCAAACAAAGGGCAGGTGGGCGACGCTCCCGGCCGGGAGCCGGTCGCCGAGGCGCAGCAGCAGGTCGAACCAGGGGATGTCCGGATACTCGACACGGAAGGAGCCGAGGGCTACGAAGCGCTCGCGGCGCACCAGGCTGAGCTGGCCGGGGAAGAGGCCGGAGAGGGCGAGGGCCGGGCTCCAGTCGGGCTTGAAGGCGGGGGCGGTACGGCGCCCGGCGGTATCCATCCGGTCCTCGTCGGTGTAGACCAGCTCAAGGTCGGGCCGGCGGGCGATGGCCTCGGCGGCGTGCAGGAGGGCATCGGGCGAGAGGCGGGAGTGCCCGGGCAGCAGGGAGAGGTAGGAGGCGGTGGAGGCGTGGGCGGCGGCGTTGAGCGCGCGCAGGCAATCGGCGCCGCCGGCATGGACGACGCTGGTGCAGCGCGGCTCGGCCCGCAGGGCGTTGGCGAGCTCGGGCTGGGGAGCGGCGGAGATGACCAGCCGGGCCTCCCAGTGCGGGTAGAGCTGTGCGGAGAGCGAGGCGACAAGCTGCTGGAGCTCCTCGCCGCGACAGCCCGCGGCGTCGATAAGAAGGAGGAAACGCGGGCCGGTGGCCTGTAGCGCGGCCGCGGATTCGCGCATCTTTGCCAGCAGGCGTGGGGCGAGGCGGTTGGCCTGCTGCCAGGCGGTGTAGGGATCGCCCGACGGGAGGGCGCGGGCGGCGAGGGCCAGGGGGGCGTCGCGCCGGAAGGTTTCGCGGGTGATCTTGGCGGCTGCCCACAGCGGCTTGAGCGGCCCCAGGGGGACTCCGCGGCGGCGGGCGGCGGCCAGTAGTGCTCGGCCGGTATCCAGCAGCAGGCGCTCGGAGAACTCGGGCAACGGGCGCTCCTGCTGGGCGCAGGTTTTCTGGTACACCCGGCGCACCCATACGAGGTGGCGGGAGCCGTCGGCGAGTTCGGCGAAGATTTTTACGCAGACCGGGTTCGGCGCGCCCTCCTCAAGGTCGAGCATGCCGAAGAACTGCGACTTGCGAGCGTAGGGATGATCCGGAAACAGTTCGCCGGCCTCGGGACGCTCACGGAATTCGTGCTGGATCGTGTTCTCCACGTTGGGATGGGTGCTGCCGAGCAGGCGCACGATGCGCTGGTCCTTGTGGATCAACCACCCCTCGATGCGGATCTTGCCGAACTGGGTGCCGGCCACGCGCAGCGGGTTTTCCAGCGCGCCGAAGAAGGGCGGGTTGGGCAGAGTGTCGAGCGGGACGGCCGCGGCCGCCTCGATGAGGCGGTCGGCTGCGGGGGCGAGGTCTGTGGTGGGATCGGCGCGACGGGCCTGGAGGAGTTCGCGCCAGATGGCCGGCAGGCACTCGACATCGAGGGGGGGCGGGGTGGCGGGCCCCTGGCGCACCTCGATGGGCGTGCGCCAGATCTCCACCCAGTTGCGGCCGGCATCGAGCAGCTCCAGCCGGAGCTCGGTGGATCCAAGAGGTGGGCACACCTGGAGGATGAAGCCGGCGTGCGGCAGGCCGCAGCGCCCCCGGTGGCATTTTTCCATGTGCTCGTGCGGCAGTCCGAATACCCCAAGGTACGCGCGGCCGCCGATCACTGCGCGGATGTCCGAGAACACCGCTTCGGTTTTGGAGAGGAACCATCCTGCTATCCAGGTGGGTTTGCCGTCGAAGACCCACTGGGTGGGCTGTTCGACGTCGAAGATGTAGGCGTGGTTTTCGTTCATGCCGGCCGGAGCGAGAGTCCACTCAAGACGGGCGCCCGACCAGGGGCAAGCGCGCTGGACCATCGAGCCGGACAGCCGGGGGTATTGACAGGTGTCGCCGTAGGTATTACCTCGCGGCCATGCCGACGATCTCTCTGAAGGTGCCGCCCGAAACCGCCGCCCGTTTGGCACGGATGGCCTCCCGTCGCCGCGTGGCGAAGTCTGTTGTAGTGCGAGAAGCCTTGGACGAGAAATTGCGGGAGACTCTCGACGCTCCTTCGCTGTTCGAGCTGATGGGCAGCGCTATTGGTGCGGTGGACGGCAAGCTGGCTGACCGAGGCCACAATCCTGACCACATGAAAGGTTTTGGACGCAAATGAGTGCGGTGCTCGCCGATACCGGCGTCCTGGTGGCGTTGCTCGACCGCCGTGAACGTTTCCACGAATGGGCCGTCGAACAGGCGCGCAGCCTCACTCCACCTCTGTTGATATGCGAGCCAGTGCTGGCGGAAACCTGCTTTCTGATGGCCGAGGTTTCCGGCGGCCTCGCGCTAATCGGCCGCTGCCTTGCTAGCGGTGCTTGGAGGTTGGATTTCGACCTCCCTGCCGAGCGCGAGCGGGTTTTTTCCTTGATGGAAACCTACGCTGACCAGCCGATGTCGCTGGCGGATGCCTGCCTGGTGCGAATGAGCGAACTGCACGATGGGGCGGTGGTGTTCACGCTCGACCAGCATTTCCGCGTGTATCGGCGAAACCGCCGCCAGGTGCTGCCGGTCATCATCCCCTCAGAATTTTGAACGGGAGCCGGTGATTGCCGGGTGTGAAGGCTGGGATGCTCCGCGCCTGGCGCGGGCCCCGGCGCTGCCAGGGAAAGTGGTGGGGGCAGATGGACTCGAACCATCGAAGACCATTGGTCGCCAGATTTACAGTCTAGTGCAATTGCCGCTATGCGATACCCCCGAAGAAGTGCCGGAAAATGCGGTTCGCCGCACGCGGGTCAAGGCCGTTCTGAGAACTGGAGACAATGAGGGTGAAAGTGGAAGGGGATTTCGCCCCCGTTTCGGCACTGTGCGCCGGGGGCGAGGGCGCCATTGTGCGTGGCGGAGTCAAACCGTTTGCCCTCACGGCCGTGAGGCTAAACGGTTTCCGTTGGAGGCGCCGAAGGCTGGTGATGGAAGCTGGTGAACCGGCGGCCCGGGTGGGACTTGGGGCTCGGGAGCGGGCCCTCCCGGTTTGCTGCCAGCGCGATGGCGGCATCGGAGGAGGGGCACTGGTTGATCCCCGAATCCCAGCACTTCGCCTTCAAACGTTCTCTTCTAGTTCCCGGTTCTTCGCCGTCGCCAGCGTACATTGCCCTTGAGTTTGCCGGGCCCGGCAGGAGAGTAGCCAGCGATGTCCGCGCTCCCCGACTACCTGCCGGTGCTTGTGCAAATCGTCCTCGCCGCCGCCATGGGCGTGGGGATCATTGTCGCCAGCCACATATTCGGACAACGCGGACGCCACAACGCGATCAAGGACAGCGCCTACGAGTGCGGCGTGCCCGTATCCGGCAAGGTGCATCCCCGTTTCTCGGTGAAGTTTTTTGTCACCGCGCTGCTTTTCATCCTCTTCGACATCGAGGTGGTGTTCCTCCTGCCCTGGACGTTCATCTACCGGGAGTTTCTCGCCTGGGGCGTGCCGGTGCTGCTGCCGGCGTTGTGCTTCATGGGACTGCTCGTCCTCGGGCTCCTCTACGAGGTGAAAAAGGGTGCGCTGGACTGGGAGCGGTAAGCCTCCATTCGCCGACTACCGGAGCCCATGACCATGCGCCTCGACAGGTTCCTCACCCGCAAGCGAGTGATCGACCTCCAGAGCACCGACCTCACCGGGGCGCTGCGCGAACTGCTGGAGGCCACCGCCAAGCCGTTCCGCGAGCTCAATCGCGACACCCTGCTCAAAAGCCTGCTGGAGCGGGAGAGCACGATGACCACCTACCTTGGCGACGGCGTTGCCCTGCCGCATGTGCGCACCAAGATGAAGCGCCGCTACCTGCTGGCGGTCGGGCGCAGCCAGGCCGGTATCGGTTATGATGGGCTAAAGGAAAACGAGAACATCCAGCTCATCATCCTGCTGCTCGCCGACGAGCGAGCCCGCGACTACCTCAAGGTGCTCGCCTCCGTGGCCCGGTTGCTCAAGGACCGGGAGTTTGTCGAGAAACTGGTCTTTGCGCCCTCCGCCGAGGGGGCGTTCCAGTTGCTCAGCTCCGGGTTTGGCGGCATCGCCGAGCGACCCGTGCCGGTGCAACAAGGACGCGTGAACCGCACCATCCTGCGCCATGCCGAGCGCATCGCCCGCGGGGCGGATTGCCAGGGAGTGATCGTATTCGGCGATACCTGCACCAGCACCGCAGCCCTCTCGAAGCCGTTCCCGGCCATACCGACCACTCTGGTGACCAGCGATGCCGTCGAGGCCAACCTGCTGCAGGAGAAGTTCACCAGGATCATCCAGGTGAAGGCCTACTCCAGCGGCCGCTTCGCCCAGTTGCGCAGCGCGATGCTGGTGGGGCTCTCTCGCGGGTGGTTCCAATTCAATGATCGCCTGTGTTGCGTGGGCGGTATCGCCGACAGTAACCAGTTTGACACCATCGTGGTGGTCGACGTGGAGCGGGAGTTCCAGACGCTGCTCTCCGGGCGCTCCGACCTGCTGCCCCCGGACGTGAAGCCCGAGGTGTTGGAGCGGGTGCTGGCGGTGGCCACGGAGCTCTCGGCCGAGGGGCGCGAGGGCCGGCCGGTGGGCTGCCTCTTCGTGGTGGGCGACACCGCCAAGGTGGAGCGCATGAGCAAGCCGCTCGTGATGAACCCGTTTTACGGTTACAAGGATGAGGACAAGAACATCCTCAATCCGTTCATGGACGAGACCATCAAGGAGTTCTCGTCGATCGACGGGGCCTTCATCATCCGGGGCGACGGAGTGGTGCGCTCGGCCGGCAGCCTGCTGCAGGCCGCCGACGTGGAGCATCCGCTGCCCGGTGGGTTGGGCTCCCGGCACGCTGCGGGTGCGGCGATGTCGGTGGCAACCGACTGCGTGTCGATCGTGGTTTCCTCCAGCACGGGGCAGGTGACGCTGTTCCGCCGGGGGGTGATGCTGCCCTTGATCGAGCGCAAGGTGGGGCCTCGCGACGGTTAGTCCGGAAGATGGCCGCAAGAATTATCTTGCCGGCGATCGTGGCACGATGGTTCCTTGGGCCCTCAACCAACACATCCATGGCACAAGAACTCGTCACTTTGGAGTGCACCGAAGCCCGTAAACTGGGCAAGCCGGTGTCTCGTTACCTCTCGACCCGCAACAAGAAGACCGTCACCGAGCGCATCGAGAAGAAGAAGTACAATCCGCATCTCAAGCGCCACACGGTCCACAAGGAGATCAAGTAAGCGCGACAGCGTTTCCAGCTTTATACGACAAAGGCCGTCCTTCGGGACGGCCTTCGTCGTTTTGGGCGCCGCTGAGCGCGAAATTTTGGCGCGGAGGGTTGCTCAGCCCCTGCCGATTCAGCCCGATTGCAGTGGCCGACCTTGCCTAACACCTACAGGGGGGCGCTGGAGTCTGATAACTGGAGGCTGAGGTTTCCCTGCACGGTACCCGCGCATCGAGGGACTGGCTCCGGTTGCCTCATTCACACAAGAGCCCTCCCGGGGTGGGCTCTCTGCTTTCAGCCTTTCTGCAGGCCGCGCTACACCAACGCCGGTGGCGAAGGATGCAGGGCCGCAAGCGTAGGCGATGGCGTTGTCGCAACTTAGCCCGTACGCCGTTCGGAGGCGCCCGAAGCGGGGGTGGTGGTGGACGGAGCAGTCAAGGCGCTGGCCGGGGCACCAGTAAGAGTAGTAACGGCGTTGGCTGTGGCGCCGGCGAGAGTAGCAACAGCGCTGGTGGCGGTCATCGCGGCCATGGTGGGGCCGGGTTGGGGACGGCGGCTGGCGCGCCAGTTGTCGCGGTGCTTGCGGATCCAGTCCAGCAACGCGCGCTCAAAGCCGATGTCGTAACCGAGGCGCTCGGACTCAAGCCACTTGTGCTTCAGAATCTCCTCACGCTCGGCGAGAAACTCCTGATACAAACTCGACTGCTTTACGAAGTCGCGGTTCTCGGGTGGGCGGGGAGCGGGATTCATGCGCGGGGGGTCTTCAGGAGGCGGGCTGCGGCTGTAGCAGACGGCGGCCTTCTGCACTGATCAAGCCCGGATGCCAAGTGGGCTCCCAAACAATTTGTACTCGCACGGCCCGGACGCCGGGCAGGCACTGCAACTTGCGCTGTACCTCGCCGACGATGGCGTGGCACATCGGACAGCCCGTGGAAGTCAGGGTGAGGCGGACCTGTACATCGGCCCCCTCGGCCGCATTTGCCGGCGCGACAATTTCCACCCCATAAATCAACCCCAGATCGACGAGGTTGATGGGGATCTCCGGGTCGCGACAGGTGCGCAAGGCCGCGAAGATCTCTTCGGTGGTTGGCTGCATTTCAAGGGCGATGCTAGGGCTGCGTGGGCCGCTGTCAAAGCTAGGCTTGGGCACTGATCAATTTTGCCAGCACGGCCTTGGCCAGCTCCAGGAAGGCGATGGAGGCCGGGTGCCCGGGCTGGGCCACGACGATGGGCCTGCCGGCGTCGCCGCCGGCGCGGATCTCGGGGAAGAGCGGGATCTGGCCGAGCAGGGTGGTGCCCAGCTGCTCGGCGGTGCGGGCGCCGCCGCCTTCTCCAAAGAGCGCCACGCGAGTGCCGGCGGCATCCTCAAACCAGCTCATGTTTTCCGCTACGCCGAGGATCGGCACGTTTACCTGGTTGAACATGGTGCCTCCGCGCGTCGCCACCTGGGTGGCGGCCATCTGCGGTGTGGTGACAATCAGGGCACCGTTGAGCGGGAGCGTCTGGGCGAGGGTGAGCTGCGCGTCTCCAGTGCCCGGGGGCAGGTCGACCACGAGGATCTCCAGCTCACCCCAGAGTACGTTCTGGATGAAATTGCGGATGGCCGAGGTGACCATCGGGCCGCGCCAAACAACCGGTGTTTCCTCGGTGATGAGCAGGCCCATCGACATGACCTTCACGTCGAAGGCTTCGAGGGGCACGAGCATCTGCTGCTCGGCGAGCAGGCCAGGGCGCTGGCCGGCCAGGCCCATCATCAGGGGAACGGAGGGGCCGTGGATGTCGCAGTCCATCAGGCCCACTCCCTTGCGTCCTTGGGCTGCGAGTACCCTGGCGAGGGCGCAGGCGAGGTTCACGGCCACCGTGCTCTTGCCCACTCCGCCCTTGCCGCTGGCCACGGCGATGATCGTGCGCACGTCCTTGAGCGGGGCGCCCGCGGCGGGGGCCCCGGGCCCGGCGGTGGCGGCCGTTGTCACCGGCCGCAGTGCCGCTTTCGGGGCTGCCACGGCGATGTCGACCATGATCTCGCGCACGCCGGGCTTGCCTCGCAGGAGTGCCTCGATGTCGTGGCGGAGTTGTTGCGGCACCTGAGGGTCGGCAGTGGTGATCTGCAGGGCCACGCGGGCGGTGCCGTCGATGAGGGCGGCGGCGCGTACGAGGCCGAAGGAGACGATGTCGCGGCTGAAGCCGGGATATTTCACATGCCTGAGAAGGTCTTTGAGATCGTCGGGAGTCACGGTGTGAGCGCTGCGTTGGGCCGGCTTCAACGGCCTTGCAAACTGCCGGCGAATATGCGGAGTCACCTTGATGGCGCCGGAGGTCGTGTAAACCAAATTTGCCGGCGGCATTGCAGACCATTTTCCAACCATGTTTCGCACTCTCTATTCTCTCGTGTTCGCCGGTGTGCTGGCGGCTTCGGCCGTAGCCCAAACCAAGGAGCTCACCGTCGAGCTCGACGGCTCTCAATTGAAAACCAAGGCCATCCGTATCGCCGGTTCACCCGAGCTGGCCGGCCTCGCCCAGATGGCCTTCAAGACCCACGGCGCCTTCCGTCTCGCTCCCTCGGGGTCCGCCTACACGGTCAACTTCACCTCGGTGGGAGCCAACCAGGTGCGGGTCGAGATCACCACCGGCACGCCGGCGCGCAGCGTGTTCAATCAGACCGCCAACGGCACCAGCACCCGCAATGCGCTCTTCCGCGCGGCCGATCTCGCGGTGCAGCAGATCACCGGCAAGCCGGGGTATTTCGCCGGCAAGCTCACCTTCATCAGCGAGCGCACTGGTCACCGCGAAGTGTACACCTCCGATCTTTTCTTTGGCGAGGTGGTGCAGGTGACTCACGACAACGCTCAGGCGCTCTCGCCTCGCTGGTCGCCGGACGGTAGCCGGATCATTTACACGAGTTTCTTCCGCTCCGGCTCGCCCGACATCTACATCATGACTCCGAGCTCGGGCCAGCGGACGACCTTCGCCAGCTTCAAGGGTACAAATGGCGGCGCGCGCTTCAGCCCTGATGGCAGCCGCGTGGCGGCGGTGCTGTCGGCCGGTGGCAACCAGGAGATCTTTGTGGCCAGCGCCAGCGGGCAGGGGTTCCGCCGTGTAACCAATTCTCCCAGCATCGAGGCCAGCCCCGTGTGGTCGCCCGACGGTGGGCGCCTGCTCTTCACCTCCGACCGCAATGGTCGCCCGGGGCTCTTCACGATGTCGGCCTCCGGCGGCGCGATGTCTGCCGTGCCCACCAACATCAGCGGCTACTGCGCGGAGCCGGACTGGAGCCGAGCGAAGACCAACATGATCGCCTTCACTGCTGGGGTGGGCTCCGGTTTCCAGATTGCGATCTACGACATGAGCACGCGGCAGAGCCAGATCATCACCAAGGGCGGGGATGCGGTGGAGTCGTGCTGGCTCGCCGATGGTCGCCATATTCTCTACACGAGCCGCGGTGCCAACGGTCGCCAGATCAAGATTGTAGACACCGAGAGCCCCAAGCCGCCGGTGGCGATCAGCCCGTCCTCACTGGGCCAAGTTTCGCAGGCCAACTACATCAAGCGCTGAGCCGCAGCAGGAGGCAGGGCTGGCGCGCTTGCAGTGGGGCGCGGGTGGGCCGCGACCGTGCCAGCGTCCACCTTGGGGGCTCTGCATCCTTCTCCACCGGAGGTGGTGCAGGGCCGCTTACAGAAAGGCTGAAAGCAGAGGGCTGCACTCGGGAGGGCTGAAGGTTGAAGGTGGGAAATCGGAGCGTGTCCGTGGACGAGCGAGGACCCTGCAACGGAACTTCAGCCTTCAGGGTGCCCCTGGTGGGTGCGTACGCAGGGTCCGCTCCAACGGAGGACACCGAAGCACCTGCCCTTAGGAGCGTGGGATACCGCCTGAATTGAATGGTTTCTGGGATGTGCCCAGTAGCCGGAGCCGAACCTGCTTTCGGGTTGCCCAGTTCCTGGTGGGTACTAGGTTCGCAGCGCGCGGTGATTCCGGTATCCGGTGAGTGAAGTTTCCTGTAGGCAGTGCAGGGCTTGACCGTATTCGGCGCTGATGGGCTTCCCTCAACCTGACCTCCTTCCGCTGTTCCCCTCCTCCAGCTATGAACCTGCGGCGCGACCGTGCTGCGAAACGGTAGCGGTTAGTGTGCCTGTGTTTGCGCTACTCCTCTCGGTATCTTACTGAAGATCCCCAACCCCCTGCCGGTGCAACTGCAACGATCCCTATCTCGTCGGCTCACGCTTGCCCCCATCGTGATGATGGCGGCGGTTTCGATGGGGACTGTACCCTCGAGCTACCTCCATTTTGCCCGGGAGGCGACTGCGGAGATCGAGCACAAGCCAGGTGAGCACATTGTGGACGATAAGCTGGCCGTGCGGAATGTGCTAACGGGGTTGCTCCAGTTGCTCGGTTATCGGGTGAGGGAATGTGCAGGCGGGGCCGACGCTCTCCAAGTGTTGTGCTGTTGGCCGCGGACGTTCGATGCGGTTACGTTTGAATTATCCATACCCGGCATGCGCGGTCTCGATCTGGCCGCGATGATCCATGGGCTCCGCCCGGATCTTACCCTCATTCTCGGTGATGGTTGTGGGGATGCGATCGGCCGCGAGAAACTGACGGATCGAGCACTCCGGGGGCTCGACAGTAAGGCCTGCAGCATGCAGGGATTCGGTGAAGCACTGAATCGGGCGCTTATGCGCTCTGGAGCCCTCGAGTAACCCGCACCGGCGCCGACTCTATGCACATGAAGACAGTAACCAACAGAGCCATCGATCCGCCTCGTTTCGGGGCCTCCGGCTGGACGTGTCGGGTTGGCCGGTTGGCGGCGGTCATCTTGGTGTGCTGCTGCATCGCGGACGCGCGCAGTGCCGGAGTTGTCCGGTTCGCGAACGGAGAGTATCCGCCGTATTGCTCCGAGGCGCTGCCCCATCATGGGGTGTGGTCGCATCTCGTGGAGGAAGCCTTCGCCCTGGAAGGGTTCACGGTGGTCTACGATTTTGTCCCCTGGAAGCGCGCGATCACGCTGGTGGGCAACGGGGAGCGGGACGGAACGCTGGCATTTTCGAAGACCGCCAACCGGGAACAGATGGTTCGGTTTTCCGAGACACCGCTGGGCACGTTGACTGTGCGGTTCTACTACCGGAAGGATCGGCCGTTCGACTGGGCGAAGGTTGAGGACCTCAAGGGGTATCGGATCGGGTTGATGCAGGGCTATGCGACCGCAGATGAGATGGAGGCGCTCAACCAGGAGGGGCTGGGGCTTACTTTGGATTATGCGACGACCGAGGTGCTGAACTTCAAGAAGCTCTTGGCTGGGCGCATCGATATCTTCCCGGCAGTCGAAACGGTCGCATCCAAGATCCTGCACGAGGGTTTTTCGCTGGACCAGGTTTCCGCAATCGCCACGCATCCGCTTCCATGGAAGGCGAAACAGCTCTTCGTGGTGTTTCCCAAAAACTCCGAGAGGGGCGAGCAACTCGCCCAGGCCTTTGAGCGAGGGATGAAGAAATTGAAGGATAACGGGCGCTATGACGAGATGCTGCGGGATTTCCAGAACGGGAAGTACGACAAGTAGCGGTCTGTGGTGCTTGATGTCGTCGCCGGCTGGTTGCTGCGGTGGCCCGGAGGTGCGAGGGGATGAGTCCAACTATTCGAGTATCGCTGTCATTAAGGTTCAATTATCACTGTGCAGGAAAACGACCGCCGGGGTGCTGGCGGTGTCGGGGCGGAGCGGAGCCGCGGAGGCTCCAGCGTACAGCCCCTGTGCGCTTATTCGCCGTGGACGCCAATTGGTCCTCGCTGCATGGGCCGGCATGAACCCTTGGCTCTTCCGGCTCTGGAAACCGGCTGGGCGTTTGCGCGTAGCAGCCATCGCCCTGACCGCGGTGCTGGTGGGCATCCTGCCTGATCAAGCACGCGCCGAGGCTGCGGGGGAACTGGCCGAACTGAAGGCGTCCGTCCACGTGATGGAACAGGCGATTCAGGACCTCAAAACCAGGATCGCCGCATTGGAGCAGCAAACTTCGACGCCCTGCACTCAATCGCCGATAACGTGTGACAGCGCCGCTGTGGGCCCGGCGCTGGTGGCGCAGCGCGACTCGACACCAACGGGGCTACAGGCTGCGAAGCGCCTGGAGCCCGCCCCGGTGGATTCGAGCTACAAGGGCTTCATGCAGCTTCCCGGCACCCGTACCGGGATCAAGTTCGGCGGCTATGCCAAGGTGGACATGATCGCGGATACCACGAAGCTCACTACCCCCAACTGGTTCGCGACTTCGGGCATCCCGGTCGAAGGCGAAGCCACCTACGGCAAGGGGGAGCAGTTCACGATCATAGCCAAGCAGAGTCGCCTAAGCTTGGAGTTGAAGTCGGCGGTTACGGCCAGCGATTCGCTCAAGATCTATGCGGAGAGCGATTTCTTCGCCAACAGTGCTCAGCCCTCAATGGATTTCCGCCTGCGCCACTTGTACGGGCAGTTCCGGAACTTCACCGCCGGGCAGACCTCGACGGTGTTTTACGATCCGGATGTGGTTCCCGATACCCTCGATTTCGAGGGGCCGGCGACGGCCGGCGCGAACCGATCAGCCCAGGTGCGCTTCACGCTGCCCCTGGTCTCCGCTGCCCAACGGTTGGCGGTATCTATGGAGCAACCGCAGGGCGACCTGAGCCACCTGCCGCCCGCAGCGACTGTTCGCAATGTGATGCCGGACATCGCGACTCACTGGCGCTGGGAAGGCCCGTTGGGGCATCTGCAACTGGGAGGCATTGTTCGCGCCCTGTCCTGCGAAACTACCTCCGGAGGTGGCCAGACGGAGGTGGGGTGGGGCGGAAATCTCTCCGGGGCGCTCAAGACCACGGGACAGGATATCCTGATGGCGGACTTCATCTACGGCGATGGTATCGGCCGCTTCATTCAGGATTTGCCAAGCGGCAGCGCGGGAATAGTCGATGCCACGGGTCGACTCAAAACCATTACGGCCTGGACCGGGATGTTGAGCTACCGGCATCAATGGGGGCCGCAGTGGCGTTCGATCGCCACCTACGGCTACACGGAGATGGAGAGCCCGGCCGAGTTGGGCGGATTTGCGTACGAGAACGCCCACTATTTTCAGGCCAACTGGATCTGGTCGCCGGTCGCCGACCTGTCCATCGGCCTAGAGTACCTCTATGGCATTCGCACGGTGCGCAGCGGGAGTACTGGCGATGACCAGCGACTGCAGTTGAGCATCCGGTATCAACTGTTCCGCTGAGCCCTGACCATGGAGGCGGATTCCGATTCCAGATCGCTCTCGAGATGAAGCGCTAGCGCATGCAAGCACGCTCCTGCTACACGGACTCGTCATTCGTCGCATCTTGAACGCGAGGTGGTATGAGCACCTCGATCCGCAATGAGCAGTGCCCGGAGGAACGGAAAAGCCGCTTGGCAATCGGCTGGCATGGGAAGGCCACTTTGGTAAGTGGCGCTCCGTGAAGCTCGGAGTGCGGGTTGAAATCGGCCCTCTGCGGAGGGCCACTTAGTAGGTGGCCGTCCGTGATGGGCGGTAGGCCGGTTGAGCCCCGGCCCTCCAGGCAAGCGTTTGGCAGCGGAGGAGGGGCTCCGGCAGTACCCGCCCGTCGCTTACTTCAGCGCGGCGAGGTAGTTGGCCTCGGCGGCGTCCCAGTTCACAACGTTCCAGAAAGCAGCGACGTAGTCGGGGCGGCGATTCTGGTAGTTGAGGTAGTAGGCGTGCTCCCAGACGTCGAGGGCGAGGACGGGTTTGCCCTCGATGCCGGCGACGGCCTTGCCCATGAGCGGGCTGTCCTGGTTGGCGGTGGACCCGATGGAGAGCTTCTTGTCGGCAGTGACCACCAGCCAAGCCCAGCCGGAGCCGAAGCGGGTGGTGGCGGCCTTGGCGAACTCCTCCTTCAGTTTGTCGAAGCTGCCGAAGGTGGCCGTGATCGCCGCGGCGAGCTGGCCCTTGGGCGCGCCGCCAGCGGCGGGAGCGAGGATGTTCCAGAAGAAGGAGTGGTTGGCGTGGCCTCCGGCGTTGTTGCGCACCGCGCCACGGATGGACTCGGGGACCTGCGAGAGGTCGGCAATGAGGGTGAGCACGTCCAGGGCGGCGAGGACCGGCTGATCCTTGAGGGCGTTGTTGACGTTGGTGATGTACGCCTGGTGATGCTTGCCCCAGTGGATTTCCATCGTGCGCGCGTCGATGTGCGGCTCGAGAGCGTTGAAGGCGTAGGGAAGTTTCGGGAGTTCGAAGGGCATGGTTGTTTTCCGGTTCAGTGTTTCGCGGGTTGCGGGGGCGGAGAGTGTCGCGAGAGGGCGGCGACGTCAAACCACGGTGGGAAATCGAAACCGGGGCTTATTCCGGGGTGGGGGCGGAATTAACGCCGGTTGAATCCGCTTCGGGGACGGCGGTGCGCTTGAGGCGGAAGTAGGCCTGGATGAGTTCGCGGCATTCGGTTTCCAGTACTCCGGATTCGCGCAGCGGCCGGTGGTTTACCCGCGGCAGGGCTGCGAGGTCGGTGGCGCCTCCCAGGCAGCCCATCTTGGGATCGCCCACGGCGAAGACTACGCGCTTGACCCGCGACATGATGGTGGCGCCCGAGCACATGGGGCAGGGTTCTTTGGTGACGTAGAGGGTGGCGTCGTTGAGTCGCCAGTTGCGAAGGGCGCGCGCAGCCTGGGTGATGGCGAGCATTTCGGCGTGGGCTGTGGGGTCCTCGGCGTGTTCCACCTGATTGTGGGCCGCAGCGATGACATCGCCGCCGTATTCGATCACGGCTCCGATGGGCACCTCGTCCTGGCGCCAAGCGTCGATGGCCTGGTTGAAGGCAAGGCTCATGAAGAACCGGTCGTCGCGAAGGAGTTGTGACAGGTGCAGCTTGGGAAAGGGGCACTCCAAGAGGTCGGCGGAGGGATGCATCGGTGGTGGAGGGCGATTGGAGCCTTGACTTACCCCGCTGCGCGGCGGCATTCAATGGCTTTCCCGCAAGTTCCTGTCTTCGACGCTCATGCAATCCCTCCCACTTCTTCGCTCCGAGTTCTCTACCTATGTCTGACGGCAAATCCATTGAGGTTGAAGGCAAGATCGTCGCTGTCCTCCCGGGCACCATGTTCCGGGTGGAGCTTACCAACGGCCACACTGTTCTGGCCCACATTTCCGGGAAGCTGCGCAAGCATTTCATCAAGATCATGGCCGGTGACATGGTCCGCATGGAGATGAGCCCCTACGACTTGGAGAAGGCTCGGATCACCTACCGCGTGCGCACGCAGGCTCCGGCCGGCATGCCTCCGATGCGCCGTCGCCGCTGATAGCCGCACCGGGCGGTGTCGCAATGCCCGGAGAAGAGAAGAACCCTGCGCCGCCCGCCTCGCCCGCGCGGGGGCAAGGACCGGACCGTGTAGCCAAGACCGGCGAGGCGAAGCGCTCCCAACCCGCGCCGAAGCCGCCTTTGCCCGAGAGTCTGCGCGAGCCTGTGGACGGTTTTCTGGCCTATTTGCAGTTGGAACGCGGCCTGTCTCGCAACACCACTGCGGCCTACCAGGTCGACCTGTTGCAGTTCGCCGACGTACTGGTTTCCCTGAAGATTACAAACTGGGCGGATGTGGTGGGCGCGCATGTGTCGGACTGGCTCTATGGCCTCTCGCGGCAGGGAATGGCGACCTCGAGCATGGGGCGGAAGCTCTCGGCCGTGCGGATGCTGGCCCGCTACCTAGTGAAGGAAGCGGTTTGCAAGCAGGACTTTACCGAGCTCGTTCAGGGGCCGAAAACCAGCCGGAGGCTGCCTGCGACCCTGAGCGAAACCGACATGGAAACCCTCCTCGCCGCACCGGTCTCCGGGACTGCTCACGGACTGCGCGACAGGGCGATGCTGGAGCTGTTCTACTCAAGCGGGCTGCGGGTCTCCGAATTGGCCGGGTTGGCCCTGCAACAAATCGACCTCCAGCAAGGGTTTGTGCGGGTATTTGGAAAAGGGGCAAAGGAACGCGTGGTGCCTGTGGGCGGGAGCGCGGCTCTGGCGGTGGCCGACTACTTGGCGGCGGGGCGTCCGGGGCTGGTCAAACCGCGCACTGGGAGTGCTCTTTTCCTGTCGGAGCGAGGGAAAGCGATTTCGCGTAAGACGATCTGGGCCTTGATCAAGGGCTATGCCCGCAAGGCGGGATTGCCGAAGTGTGTTAAACCCCATCTACTTAGGCATTCTTTCGCCACCCACTTGTTGGCCGGTGGGGCGGATTTGCGAGCGATTCAAGAAATGCTGGGACATGCCGATATTGGCACCACGCAAATCTACACCGCAGTTGAGACAACGCGGCTCACCGACCTGCATTCTCGCTACCATCCCCGGGGTAGGTGAGGAACTTACAGCTTGTCCGAGTTTGGTCGGTGGCTAGTTGTCCGCCCGCTCGCCGCAGTAGGCGGGAAGTGCCCGTGACCACCCCAGCCAGTGGTCATGCAACGCAGAACAGAAAGACCACCTATGATCCGACTAAGAATCCGACTCCTGATGGCCGTGTTGCTGGTTGGCTTTGGCGGTAGCCTCAGTGCCGCCGAAAGATGGGAAACACTTCAGGCCATTCACCTGATCGAGAACCCGCACAACAGTTCGCAGCCGGGATCACACGGTGAACTGGGAGCTTATCAATTCCGCCGTGCCACATGGCGGATGCACACTCGCAAGCCGTTCTATCAGGCGCTCATCCGGGCTCAGGCCGACGAGGTAGCAGTCGCCCATTACGATTGGATCTGCACCCAACTCCGCCGGCAGGGCTTTGCCGTAACCACGCGCAACATCGCGATGGTGTGGAATGCGGGCATCGGGTCGGTCACTTCGGGCCGGGTGCCGCTGTGCACCCGGCAGTACGCACAGCGTGTCTTGAACGTAGCCCGCGATCTCGAACGTTCGAAGATCGCCGCCAGCATCCCGGATCGCTCACCGATGGAGCGCATCGTGCTCAGCCCGTAGGGGGAGCGGCGAACTGGCCCCACTTTTGAGGGCCGCCTTGTGCCCGAGCCGGATTGAGTCCGCCGGGCGCGCCGCGTGGGAGTGTAAGCGGCGGTAGGAAGTCTCGTGGCGTGTGCGGATTTCCCGTGGCTACGATCCACATCCCCGCCTTTGCCAACGCAGGGATGGAGCTGCAAGTGTGGTCGCGCACTCGGAGTGGGGATGGTGGCGTGCGCCTACGAGTTTCATCGGGTGGGCAACCGGATGCTGCAAATCGCACGGGGTGGCCGATCGGGAACTGCTTTGGCTTGTGCCGGCGGCCGTCTCGGATTTGGTCGTGGAGTTCCCTGCGAGGATGATTGCGAGGATGGAACCGGCTGGGACCTTGCAGTCAGGCCCGCTGCCATGGTCGGGCGAGGCCGTGCGGTGCTGCCGCCGGTTCGATGACGCAGATTTACGGCTCGGTTTCGGTTGGACTCCTATGGGAGAGGCTGGGCTGGCGCGTGATCGGTGCTCGCCGGATTACCAGGCGAGGGCTGGGTCATTTCGAGCCGGAGATCCTGCACCGTAAAGGAGAGGTGGCGGGTATCGCGGTTTTGGCCGCTGAACGGCAAGGGCGCGCGGTCGGTTTCAAATGTAACAATAGTATCCCCGGGCGGGAGCTGGAAACGGGTGGAATGGGCCGTCTGTGTGCGGATTCCAGCAGTAGTGCTCCAGATATTCACGCCGCGGACTCTTACGTCTAGTCTTTGCACGCTGATGGAGCGCGTCTCAAAGGCTAAACTGCCTTCTACTGCGCTTCCCGTCGGGTTGGTGAGCGTGAGGCTCGTCTGTTGCTCGACGGCCCAGCGCCAAGAATGCGTGGGGGTCCATTCCTGGCCCGACCAGCCTTCGGCAAAGCGAACGCTGCATCGCACCTTCTGTGGCTGAGCGGGGCTGACCTTGAGCTCGACCGGTGGCTGGCTGCCAGCCTGCCCATAGTAATTCGCGAACAAGTTAACCCCATAGGGCACGAAGCAGTTGCCCAGGATAAACCAGAGCAGCCAAGTGCGGCGTGGGCGCATCGCCAAAATCAGATTGAACGCGAGGGTGATCGGAAGCGCGTGACGGGTGACTGTGAAGTGGCTTTCCCAAGCCGGGATGCCTATGCACAGGAAGAAAGGAATAAACACCACACCTGCACGCCAGATTCTGTTGTCCCAGTCGCGGTGGGTAACGAGATATAGGCACTGGGTCAGTACCGAGATGATAGTGAGCAGGGCGTGGAGTCGCTCGTTGCGGTAGATTTCCGAAAACAGCATGTCCAGATGGATGCGCCCGTTCGCGATGTGAGTGCGAAACTCTGCGAGTTTCCACAGTATGCCGTGCAGCGGCCAGCTCATGTTGCCACCGTCAACAGCCCCATTGGGAGGGAAGCGCCAGACTACGTATGCCCACCATCCCAGCAGGGGGACGCCGGCGACAAGGCCAAGCACCAGATTGCGCTTCGCCGTGGGCAGCCAAGGCGGCCGGTAGTCCATCAGCGCTATGACCCCAATGATATTGGGCTCACGTGTCAGCGCTGCCAGAGCCAGCAGCACCGCACCCCCGGTGCCGCCAGCGACCATAGCAAGGGTCATCAGGACAAAGCCCGGAAAATCGGTGAGAGCTCCACCCATGGACTCGATGATGCCACAGGTCATGAGCAGGGCGGAGAACCCCGCAACTCCAGCCCAGCCCAAAGGGCGGAAAAGCACGGTCAGCAGGATGGCGAAGCCGACCCAAAAGATGAGGTTAAGGGATGCGTAAGCATTGAGGACCCAAGAAGGATGGCCCAGCCCGCCGAGCCATGCGAGCCATGACATCAGAATGCGGCGTGAGCGGAGGGGCGGATTGTCCAGCGCTGTCTTCAGTTGCGGATCGCGCAGCAATGGATCTAGCGCGATCTGGGCGTAGTGCTGCCCATCGAAGCCCCAGCGGTCGTTCTCGCCTATGAATTTCGGGGTAACCCGAAAGGTAGCCAAACCGCGGTCATCGAATTCATGGCCGACAATGATGAACTTGGTCAGGCCGAACTCGGGTGAGTAGACCCTCACATGCGTCGTGAGCAGACGAATAAAGGCTAGCATCCCGACGAGGATGAATAACCAGAGGCCCGGGCGCGTGAGACTACGGAGAAACGGTTTCAATGCGGGTGCGTTTGAATAGTGGGCAATCAAGTTTCACTGACTAGGCGCGTGATTCCTGTGTCAAAGACGAAATGGACGGCCCTATTCCCATAGTGCCGATGGCTGCATGTAAGCGGCGGGCATGAAGTCTCCTGTTTCTGGCGGGCAGGAAGTCACCTCTTCTTGGGTCGATCTTCTTCCCTCATTGCTCAAAGAAGAGTCTTCTTCCTTGCGTGGTTTTTCTTCCCCCCGGATTCCAGTGCCCGGGCCGCGGCTGC
>CAJCBL010000206.1 GCA_903960515.1 uncultured Verrucomicrobiota bacterium | reverse complement strand
CAACTTCCTGCCAATCCTCCTCTTCAACCTCAGTCACCAATTTACGGATAAGCGAATCAGAATGCAGCAGGTTGTCAGGCAGTAGCAGTTCCGTTTCATCCTCAATTTTTTCAAACAGAAACGGCATGGCCGCATGCAGGGCGTTGCATTGAGCAACCAGTAAAAGCCGGTACAGCTCCGCATCCTTACTACCATCAAGCTTCAACTCAACGACTTTTTGTTTATTGAGACCTGGCAAGTCAAGTTGCGCAGCATGGTCAAGAATCTCCGGGACGGTACTACTGCCAGTATTGCTGAGAACACGGAAGCCGTGTTCCAGATACCCATGAAGCTCCATATAACGCAGGGCAAGAAAGCGATTGAACCACGTGTAGGCCACACGCTCGACGAGTCCCTGGCGATCTCGCGTCGACTCCCGCCGCAGGCTCTCCCGCTGGGCGCTCATGGCGCGCAGATCGGCGGTGTCGCCCGTCAGCACGAAGTCGAGCTTGCGAGTAACTGCCTCGATGAGCTGCTTGCGAACGGCTGGGGCAAAGGTCTTGAGAGCGGAGAGATTCACGAAGGGAAGGCAGAAGGGAGAATGCAGAGTGCAGAACAACGGAGGGCAGAAGGCGAACGGCGGAGCGGCCGCGGCGGCCGAGTTGAAGCAGGAAGGTTTAAGTCTAGGGACGCAGGAGGCGGAATTGGGACATCGCAGTTACCGAGGGTGAACAGGCTTATGGGACAAAACCCGACGGGGTCATAACATGTTGCAAACTGTTGCTAAATAACAAGCTGCAACAATCGCCCTTGGAGCGCCGAGCGGACATGTCCCAAAACTGTCCTATTTCCCAGAATAGGCCGATGTCCCTTAACTGTCTCATTTCCGTTCCTCCAAAATGTAATGGGTCCCGCGTTTCACTCCGACGCGGCGCAGGATCTTGGCGGTAACCAGCGCATCCAAATCGCGCGAAGCGGTCTTGGGAATCGTGTCCGTGAGCCGCTGGTATTCGGCGCTGGTAATTCGGCTGTGTGCGATCACGTGCCGAAGCGCGGTCTTTTGCCGATCATTCAGACCCAGGTCGGCCATGACGGCGGGAGTGAGCCAGTGGCGGAAGAGAGTCTGGACGAAGTGCCCCTCGTCCTGTCGAAACTCCGGGGTGGGAAGCCCGGCAGCTGCGCAAAGAGCGATCATATCGACGGTGCCAGTGCCCGCACGCTCAATATAGCCGGCCAAGAAAAGCGGGTCGGCCAGCAACGGATTATGGGGGACGGAAGAGTGAGAGCGCCGGAGGGCGGCGAAACTAAGCGACGCCGGTAGGTGGCCCGGATTCCAAATCTCCAAACGGTCAGCAAAGAGCATGACTTGAACGGAGGCGGTGGAACTGTAGTCGCGGTGAGCCACGGCGTTGACAATGGCTTCGGCAACAGCGTCGCGGGGGATCTCATAATCTACCGGCACCGCATTGCTCACGGCGCGAGTGCCGACAGCTCGGTCGAGCTTGAGCATCACAAACTCGACCGCCTGGTCGACGAGTTCGAAGGCCGTCCCCTTGAATACTTGGTAAGACGGAATGGGCTTGCGCACCTCGGTGCCGTGAAAGTGCAGACACTTAACTTCAGACGTGATCAGAAATCGCTGAGGCTCGCGGGCAAAGAGCAGCACAGCGGCATGGTTGGGCGCATCACCATCAAACAAGTTGAGGTGAGTGAGCGCGTCGGCCAAAGGAGTACCGGGGGCTACCGAATAGCCGCGCTTGCGACGGGCGATGGAAAGAAACGCATCCATCTTTTCGGGAGATAGATCGGCCAGTGTCGCACGAGGACAAGCCGAAGCGTCAAAGGGCGAGGAGCGAATGTCTCCCTGCTGCGCGAGACGCTCGACCAGGCTGGCGTAGAGGGCGGCGGTCAGCTCGGGAATGGTGGACGCGCGACGACGGGTGACCTGGGCGCTGGCCCGGTTGATGAGGGCCTGCATCTTGGGGTGGCGACCGGTGTCGGGTCCCCAGATGAAGACGAGGCGGTCTTTCCCGAGTGCGGTGGCGTGGTCGAACTCCCGCTCGGTGGGCGAAACGCCCTCCCCGTCCTCAAAGCCATAGTCCCGGCCAAACAAGCCGACGTAGAGAGCGCAGCGCGCGACCTCGGCGAGATAGACTTGGTCGGCGGGATGACCGGAGGCCGGAGTATCCTCGAACAGGAACACCTCGAAGAAGCGGGACAATAACGGGTCGGCGTGGATGTAGGCCTTGAGCGCGCGCCGCTCCGCCTGAAGCTCCTTTTGGACGGAACTCAGGAAGAGGAGGGAGCGGTGACTGGGGGCGGGCATGACGGGAAAGAAGGCAGAGCGGCGGAACGGCTGAAGGCTGAAAACTGAAGGCTGAAAACGGATGGTGAAGGCGGCCGCGACGGCCGCAGGGGCGAGTTGAAGTGAAAAGTCTAGGTTGAAGGACGGAGGCCGGAGGAGAAGGCGGAAGACGGAACGGAGGAAGCGGGAAGGTTTAGGTTGAAGCGCGGAGCTTAGGGAGAAAGGGCCGAGCTGGAGCTCGGCGTTCCCAGGAGGAGCGGTTCAGGGCATTGGCCCATCGATTGGCTATGTGGCCAATAGGCCTGAGCCAATTCAGGCCGTTGTTTAACAATGCCTAACACAACAATACTTGTTTCACGGCTCATTGGTTTTGGGCCAATGGGCCAATTGGAGGTTTGGGGACGGGCGCCGAAAACCAACGGCTATTGCGGGTGACTCCGCGCAAGTGGACCCGGCCAGAGAACGCCAGCTCGTCCATGAGGCGCTTGATCTGGGTACGAGAAAGGGCCGGCAGCACTTGAACCAACTCAGCCATCGGAGCTCCAACTTCGCCCGACCCGCCGACGTGTTTTTCGAGCAAGGCCTTGTTGGTTTCGTGATCGAGGCCTTTGCGACGGGTATAGGTGCCAGCCTGGCCGAGGGTGGCGTAGAGTTCGCGGGAAAGCAGATATCGGATGCCCGCGCCCCGGCCCTGGCGTTCCACCGCTCCCAGTTCGATCAGGCCGGGTAAGCGGTCCGCGAGGTCAGGCAGCAAAGGCTGGGAGCAGTCTCGTTGCAGAGCGTCGAGGGCGAGGTAGTCGTAGGTGGTAAGTGAAGCGAGACGTTCATCGCCCAGCCGTTGCAGGAAACGGATGAAGGCGGGGTTTTGCACCGTGCCGGCCAAAGTGAGGCGCACCTCATGGGCGGCGGAACCGGCGAAACTGGGGAGTGGCTTGGTCTGCTTGATCGCGTTTTCGATCATCAGGTTCAGACCCTGTCCGGCCCGCTCCACCAGACCGGCCCGGGCGAGAGTCTCGGCCAGGCGCCGATTGCGGGGGTTTTGCTGATCGGCGATGTTTTCCGAGGTAATGCCCGGCGGGAAACCTCCCGGGCTCACGACCTCCAAGCGGCGAGCGTATTGGCGGATAAAGATGGACCCGCCGAGGCGGTAGTCGCGATGAGCGACGGCGTTGAGCAGGGCCTCGCGGACGGCTACCTCGTCGAAGGTGGGGATGTCGTAGCGGAAAAAGTCCTCTTGGTAACTTTGCCGGTCGTTGCGGAGATTGATCTTTTGCCAGAGGGCCTCGTGCAGGCCGAGGAACCCGGCGCGGTATTCTTCCCGATCCTGGGCGGGACCGGAGGCCTCGGAGGAGCGGTATTCAAAAACGATCTCGGCCTGGGCAAGGTGTCGAGTGAGCGCGGAGCGAGTGCCAAGCAAAATGAGAGCGGCGTAATTTGGCCGACCGTCGGTGAGCAGGTCGGCATTGGTAAGCACTTCGAGATCGGAGAGCTGTTCGAAGCGTGGATTGCGCGCCTTACGCGCCCAGCGATGGCGAAACTCGGCAATCAGCGCGGGATCAAGGGCGTCGAGGCCGGCCGGGCAGGCTTCGGCGGTGAAATCGGGACCGGTCTCAGCGAAGATGTCGCGCAACTCGACGTCGCCCATGCCCACCAGACTTTCGCCGGCGCGTTTCAGATATTTGCCATCCAGGCTCCAAACAGTGCCTGGCAATCGAGCCGGTACGTGGATAATTAAGACGCGCTGGCCCTCGTGGTTATATTCCTCGACCGGGATGCGGTGACGGAGCCGGTCGAAGAGGTGCGACTCGATTTTGCCGGGCTCGGAGAATGCGTTGGTCCCATTGACCAGCCTAGGACGCTGGTCAGTGACCCCGAGAATGAAATGCCCCCCACCCTCGTTGGCCAAGGCGACGCAGTATTCAGCGAGGCGGGAAAGGGTGTAGTCGTTCGCCGCAGTCTTGAACTCGATGCGCGTGCCCTCAGGGGCGGCGAGCAAACGGGCAAAGTCCTGGGGAGTAGTGACCGGAGACATGGGCGGAAAAGGCTGAAGGAGGAATGCAGAGTGCCGAACGGCGGAGCGAAGGCGGAGGATTGAAGACGGAACAGAGTGAATGTTGAAGGGTAAGCTTAAGCCGAGGGAGGGAAGCGGAGGGCCGCGGCGAGCTGGCGAGCGGTGGGGAGCTTGCCCTTGAACTCGACGGGGAGCGTGGGCTGCAGCTCGTAGACGGCGACACCGATGGGGTTGGCCTTGGTTTTGAGAGCGAATTCGACCTCAAGGTTGTCCTTCTCCGCACAGAGGATGATGCCGATGGAGGGGCGATCGTCGGGGGCACGTTCGCGCTCGTTGAGCACGTTGAGATAGAAGTCCATTTTACCCGCGTGCTCAGGAGTGAAGGCGGAGATCTTCAGGTCGATGGCGACGAGGGCCTTAAGGAAGCGGTGGTAGAAGAGAAGATCGACAAAATACTCCTTCGCACCGAGGGCGAGGCGGTGCTGGCGACCGATGAAACAGAAGCCGTAGCCGAGCTCCAAAATGAAGCGCTGCACCTGAGAAATGAGACGTTCCTCCAGCTCACGCTCTTTCACCTCGCGATGGATACCGAGAAATTCGAGGTTGTAGGAAGATTTAAGCGACTCCTCGGCTTGGGCGGCGAGCGACGCGGGAAGCGTGGCAGGGAAGTTGTGGGTTTTGCCGTCGGCAAGCGTGCGCTCGTAGGCCCGCGCCTTGATCTGGTTGAGGAGCACGGCACGCGTCCAACCGAAGGCCGCCGTTGCGCGGAGGTAGTAGAGGCGAGCAGCGGGAGCGGTGACCTTCGCCAGGATATTGGCGTGGTGCCCCCACGGAACCGCCGCCACCCATTCTCTCACAGTCTGTGAGAGTTTCACGCGATCATCGGTCCCGCCCAATTCTCTCACAACCTGTGCGAGAAATTCCGAAGCGGTATGCGTAAGATAGAGTTGTTGCATCCGCCACAGGTTCTGCGTCGAGAAACCTCGCATGCCCGGAAACGACTTCTGCAAATCCCGGGCGAGCTGTTCGACCACCGACTCCCCCCAGCCAAGGGCCTGCTGTTTTTCAACAATAGAGGCCCCGATGTCCCAGTAGAGATGGACCAAATCGGTATCAACCCGGCGGGCGGCGGATACGCGAGCGGCGGCGATACGGCTTTTCAACTCTCCCAGCCACGCCCCATAGGCGTCGGGGCCAGGTGGCGCCGACGCGACGAGTGATGGATGGCGGGGATTGGGCATGGGAGGAAAATTGGGAGAAAGCGGAATGGTGGGCCCGAAAGGCGCGATCAATCCTGTCAGAAACCGTACAGCTGACGGTGAAAAGCGAGATAGGGTTTGTTCTCTTCGAATACGTACACCAACCGCTGCTTGGCTTCGAGGCCTAGCAGTTTTGCATCGGGCGGTGGGACCCGAGGCGAAATGAGAATATTCCCATCATCGTCGAAACTGATCAGACCTCGGTCGAACGAGGCATCAAGATTTGGGGCGAGCAGAAGCCCATTGTAGCGATCAAGCCGCTCGCCATGACTTGTGCAACTGCGCCACGGCTTGATATGCGATGCGCGCAATAGCGGTAGGATCGCGCATTTGGAAACCGCGCACTTCTTGGCCCAGAGTGAAAGGAGGTCATCGCGATAGCGTCCCTGGCCCCGTCGGGCTTGAATCAGAGCTTCTCGGGTCGAAGGGTCCTCTCGCTCCAGCTCATCCCGCAATGCAGCGATATCCGCTTCGGCATCCAGAGATACAATCGCGTTCGCCACTATCGCCGGCGACAGCATCCGTTCTTTCCGCGTGGGCTGGGCGTAAAGGCAGTTTCTGACATCCGAGATGCAGCCGTAGCAATCGGTTCCGACTTGGCGGAACACACCGCTAGCCCAGTCGACCGCGACTTCAAGAGGGCGCCAGAACACAATTTGAGGACGGAAATACTCGATCCAGATGAGCCACCCAGTTTGAGCCCGACTCGGATCAAACCGCGCGGAAAGACGATCATTCTTGGTGCAGGCCTCATATGTCTCAGAATCTCGAATGCAGAGCTGGATATCCTTCTTCGGGATCCCTTTGATCGCAGATCGCTCTCGTAGGCACTTCCCAATCGGGTCCGTGCAATAACCGCCGGCTTTCTCCAGAATTTGGAGGTAGTCGTCGTATGAACGAGGGCCACTTCCCTTAAACGGTCTTCGTGTTGGCATTGGATTTGGCGGGCAGCGTGGGTTTCATTGATCGGGCAAGGCGCTCAAAGGCTGATGCGATTGCCTCGGGCAAGTTCGCTGGCGGCGGTCGTGCGCAGCGCCGCGAGCCATTTGTCGAGATCGGCCTCGGTGGCGATGTAGGGTAAGCCGCAGGAAACGCGCAAAGATGTCGCGGCGACGTACGATGGTTCCTTTGCGGCCGGTTCGGCCACCTGGCCGGCGGCGGGTTTTCCGACCAGCGGAGCCTTCAATGCGGCGGCATAGCGGGAGGCGAGCGCAAGTTGCTCGGGGAAATCCTGCGACAGGTAGCGTGAGATGCGGTCGCGAATCGCCGGAATGAAACGGGCTGCGCTGATCGTCCTTCGTGCGTCCTCAGAAAGATGGAGCACCAGCCGGGCCGAGGCATCGGGCAACGACTGCAACTCGGGAGTGGCGCGAAGCTGGACTTCACGCACCTCTAAAACGCCTAGCCCTGTGGCCCGCTCGGCGTCGAGGTGCTTGGCAATCTCGGCCCGGATTTGAGTGAGGGCCGTACGAGCGGTGGGCAAGACCTGCCCACGATACGGGGCCGAGGATGCGGCGAGATCGCGGAGGGGCTGCACAGTCCGGGGGGGCAGGTCGGCGAAGTTGGCCTCCTCTTCGCGCAAATACGCGATGGTTTCATCGTAGGCTGTGCGCTGCGCGCCCGCCATGAAGCTCTTGATGGGATCGAGCAGGTCCTGTTTGGCGTCGAGCAATGCGTCCTGGAACTCGTGGAGCTGGTTGAGCAGATGGGCGTAGTCTTTGTCCGCGAGTTTCCCGATCTGCGCGACAATGGGCACTAGGGTATTGAGGAAAGGATAGCGCGAGGTCTGCGCGAGGAGGTCATTGAGGGCGGTCGATTCGGTGGCAAACGCGGCCAAGGTGGCCATGCCGGCGGAGCGCGGGTCGGTGCCGGGGTTGGTCCGGTTGAAAAAGTCCTGATGGAAACGCTTCAGGGCGTTTGTTTTCGAGGGATCGAAGGACTCTTGCAGGCGAACGCGCACGCCACCGTGAAGGCGCGGATTGCGCAGCATCTCTAGCGCGGCTCGAGCATCGAGGAGATCTGAATTGCGCAACTCCACTTTCCCCAGCCGAAAGAGCCGAGCCAAAAGCGTGATCACAGCGAGCAGATACCAGCCGTAAGGACGGCGGCCCAGTTCACGCACGATGGCCTCGACGCTAGTGCGCTCCCCATTGGTCTGGTTGCGCATCACGTAGGTGAGCACTTCCTGCTCCGCCTCGGAAAGCGCCATCCCGCCACCACCGAGAAGATCGTCTGGGTCGAGCAGGGTTTTCCCTAGCAGTGCGTCGTCGTACACGCCCCGAAGCATGCGTAGATTCGGGTAGGCGAAACTGATGAGGGCTTGGCAGCCCTTGGTGAGACGGTTGCGGGCATCGCCCTCACCGATGTCACCCAGCTTGGAGCCGTTGAGGTAAAGCGGAGCCTTGCCGAGGAGCTCGCCACAAAGCGTCTGCAACCCGGTGCGGCGCACACTGTTTTGCTGGCCGCGCTGGGTGAGGATGGCGCGCCGGGACTCGTCGATATCGGCGCCAGTGTTGTGCTGGATGTACTTGTTCGTTTTGAGAATGAGCCGGGCCTCATCCACCAGCCGCGAATCGGGCGGCAGCACAACGAGCAGCTCGGGCTTGCCAGTGTTCTGGGCCGCCAACACGCCAAGGTCGGCGTGGTTGGCATGCTCAGTCGTGATGATGTTAACCGAAAGGTCGCCGTCCCGCCCCATCAGGTCGTCATCGAGTCGGCGCGCGTAGGAGTAGTCCTGACCGTTGCCCTCGTAACGGATCTTCGGATCCCTAAGGATGTCGGCGTAGAGGATGTCGCTGATCAGCTTGGAGAGAGCGGAATCCTCGATGTCGGTGTTCTTGATCTCGACCTCAATGTCCTTCTCCACGTCGGTAAGGAATTCGAAGCACTCGCCGCTGCGCTGGAGGTAGGATTGGCTCTCCAGCAGGGCCAGCGCCTCGCGGACGGCCTTTTCATGAGCCCGGATATCGAGGTTGGGCTGGTCCAGGAGCAGGATGGCGATGTTGCGCGGGGTCGATTTGAACTCGCGTACCCACTTGAGAAGGAAGAGTGCCTTGAGGATGCGGACGGCGACGGGGTTATCGAGCTGGCGCTCGGCCTGCCGAACGGAGGTCAGGAGCTGGCCTTGGAGCGAGGTGGCGATGCCCTCGAAGAAGCGGTCGAAACTCGCCAGGCGACCGATCGGATCCAGTCGGACCTGCTTGGTGACCTCCTGGAAGACAGAGAGCATAGAACGCTCACCAATCGAGGTGTGCTTGCCTGTGAAGGCATTGTGCCGGGAGAGATTCTCGATGGCGCGCTGGAACAGGTCGAACTGGTAGGGATGGAACGGATAAAAGGCGCAGAACTGGTCGGAGCCGCGCCAGCCTTTGTATTCAACCGATCCATCGCCGAAGCGGTAGAGGGTATGCAGATTGTCCTTTTCCTCATCGAAGATGGACGCGAGCACCGGGGGCTCGGGTTCTGTCTTGGCCAGCAGTCGCTCTTGGATGACCTCGCGGACGTCGGTGCTGGTGAGAGTGAGTCGGGTTTTGAAGCGGGCCTGAATCTTGGTGAAATCCTGGGCGGCAGCACCGTCCAGTTCACCCAATACGCGCTGGAGGTCGCCCTGCGAGGTGACGACCACCCAGGCGCGGCCGTTGCACACCGTGCTGAGCGACTCGACGATGGTCTGAAGGTTGAGCATCAGCTTCGTGTCCTGGCCGATGAACTGACCGGCCTCGTCCACGAAGAAGTTGAGGCGGAAATCTTTCCCTTGCTTGCCGATGTATGCCTGCACCCGTTGGGCAAAGGACTCGATGGAGACGCGATAATTCTCCCGCTCACGGTCGAAGAGGCGCAGCCCCTCGTCGTAGGACTTGTTGAAGAAATCGGCGTAGACGCGGGCGAAGTCCTCGTTGTCGAGGGTGTTGATCGTGGGCAGATCCTTTTCCCAAGTACGCCCGGTGGCCTTCTGGTATGCCGCCTTGAAGGGCTCAAGCTGGCCGCGGGCATCGAGGCCGGCCTCGAACTGGGCGACATACGGCAGTTTGGCGTAGTAGCCCTGCAGCTCATTGAGCACTTTGACAAAGACCTCCAACACCGGCGAACCGCGGTCGCCCCCGATGGCGTCGGACTTCTGGTCGATGTTGAAGAGGATGCTGCGCGACGGAATTTTGACGATACGGGCGAGATCGCCACGAAGGAGCTCATCCTTGATCCGCGGCAAGAGAATGTCGGCGGCACGCTCGCCGCCGGCCAAAGGCTCACGATCCAAGATGAGAGAGAGCATCTTCAGCAGATGGGACTTACCCGAACCGAAGAAGCCGGAGATCCAGACGCCGTTGGCGTTGGTCTCGTTGAGATAGCGTTCGGCAAACTCGCTCAGGCCCTTGTTCACCTCGGCTGTGACAACATATTCGCTCAGCTCTGTGCGCAGGTGGCGGGCGTCGTCGGCCTTGATCACCCCCTCGATAGGGCGGTCGACAGGCTTGAGGAAGAGTTGGTGGATCTGTGTGGGGTTAGACACGGTAGTGCGCGAGGTTAAAGGCCCGGTAGTAAGGACGGTAAAGCAGCGGGGCCGGCAGGGAGCCAAAGAGGCGGAGTTGCGAGCCGATGCCCTGTTCCTGGGTGTAGTGGCCCGGGAAAAACATGACGACGGGCTGGCGCATCATGGCCGGCTGCAGGGAATCGAGAATCGTGTGGGTCCGCAGGAAGGGATAGACGCGCCCCACCCCGGTGAGGATGGAGAGCTTGGCGTCCTCCGCTTCCAGGCGTTGCATGAGGCGCGGCACGAGACGGGTCTTGGCGTCGGTGAGGTTGGCCATGGTCTCGAAAAGCTTGGTCTTGCCGAGCTGGGGCTCCTTTTCAAGGATACGGCTGAGCCGACCTTCCTCATCGAGTTGCTCCAAGACGAGGTCGAAGAGGTCGATGTTGGCGCACGCAATGCCGTCGTGGCGCAGGCGTGTGCCGAGGGCAGCGGCGGTCTGACGAGCTGCATCCTCGTCCGTGGCCTCATAGGCATGGATGAAAATCGGCACTTCGCCTGACAGTCCCTTCATGGCAAGGAAGTCCGGCTTGCGGAGCTTCAGGTACAGGGTCTCGACGGTGTCTTCGGCCATGGGACGCGTAATCAGGCGTTGATTTCGGAGTCGGGCACAAGAAAGCCCGCCAGCCAAAGGGGAGAATCGGCGACAATCGCCGCGCGGACGGAGACTGGAACGATGGGCCGATGAATACGCAACTCGCGTCCTTCGCGCTGTCCGATGCCCGCTTCGCGGAGCATCGTCAGCAATACACTACGTATCTTGGTTCGTGAAGAGGAGGTCAGGCCAAGGATCTCTGGATGAATGGCGCTCTGATTCTCAAAAAACGTCTCATAGTCCGAAGCGCGAACGACCGGGTCGAGCGAGACCAACTTACCGCGCAGCAGCTCGGAGGCGAAGGCGTGAATGAAGCTGCTCGCTTTCAACGCAGCCAGCCAGGCGATGGCCGTGCGTTCCTCCACGATTCCGTGGGCGGCAAGATCGATCTGGGTCGGGGTCAGACGCATGAGGCGTTGGCGCAGCTCACATTCCATGCGTTTCGCGCTGCTGGGGCTGCGGGCCTGCAGGGAATTGGTTCCCAGAACCCGCGCTTTCGCAGCCGTCCACGACCCGGTAGCCACATAAGCCTCCGCAATCACTCTGATAAGTTCCGGTCGCAGCGATGCCGCTGTGAAACTGAGAGAGATTGAGGGGACCGCAGGCACGTTGGGAATGAGAGAGCATTTGCGATGAGAATCGACGCTATTTGATCTGAGTTTAAGGTGATCCGGCGAGCACGGGAGGCATTCCCGAACCGAGTAGCTGACCGGCAAGGCGTGAACGTAGCGGGGGGCGTAACCAATCGCACACCAGTGCAACTTGGACAGGAGCTCGGATCATGCGGGTGTCCCCAAAATCACGGCCCAGATCTTCGAAAGTGGCGACGGTTCCTCGCCGGACAGCCAGCAGCAGGCGTCTTTGGCCGAGCCGAAAGAAACACTGTCCTGGAAATGTTCGTAGGCCTGCGACTCTGTGAGTCCGTTCTTTAGAACGTGAAGCTGAATATCGAACTGGAATAGGAAGGCAGGCGCCAGAATGTCGGCCTTGTCATTGCGGGCGACCTCGCGTCGCAGGTGCTTGAGGGCAGCAATCTCGTCTTTGATTTCCTCGGGCGAGGGTTTCATCGGGTGGAGGCAACGCTTGAGTGGTGGAAGAGGAGTCGCAGCCTGGGCGGCCGAAGACTGCGGGTTTCGGAGCAGATCGTAGCATGGGGCCTCGGACAATGGCCGCCCGACCCCGGGAGATTGCGCGCTTCGCCTTTGAGAACCTCGCTTTTGATGCCCCGCTGGATTTGCGCAGAGGTGACGGACGGTTCCGGTGCGAGTCTGCTGAGGGTTGAAGTGCTGTCTCGATGGCGCTGATTGGCACGTGGTGACGGGCACCAAGTGGAGGTCGCAGATTGCATCCACCACTGGGCCGACACCCCGTTCAGCCGGTAGAGCGGCAGGTGCTGTTGGTATTTGGAGACGGCGATAGAGGCCAGCAGGCTCGGCGCCGAGTAGGCGCCCAGTGCGGGGTTCTCATCGGTGCCGTGTCGGTCTCGAGTCTGTGCGGGGCAGTGCGGCCTTCTACGATTTTGCGTATGCCTATCGGCCTTGCAGTAGTACCCGCAGGTGATGGATACGCTAAGGGAGGTTCATCGATGATCTGCCCGAATCAACCCGACCAAGGGCGGAGAGCAGTGTGCTCAGATACCAATTTCATGGTATTGCGTTTCACGGTGGCGCGAGCGGCGTTCTCCCAGTCCCCTACCCTGCGCGGAAGTTGGCGGCGTGCCTGCGGGGATCGGAGGCCGAAGGCATAGGTCCGGCGAAGCGCGGACCGTGGCAAAACACCGCAGGGATCGGTGCGCCGAGCTCCGGTGAGTTGTAGGCGCCGGTCACCAACCTCCAACTACACTGCAATTGCTTCCGGGTTTGTGGTCTTCGCGGAACGGCGCCGCGCATCCTTCTAGGGAACGCATGCCTCGCCGGCGGCATTCGGAAAATGCCGACAAGGACATCGGCGCTCCCACCGCTCTTTTAACGATCTCACTCAGTGTCCATTTTGAGAGACAAGTCCCCTTGTCCCAAATCCGTGGAGGTCAAAGCCGTTTGAATCTCACATCGCGATGAATCCAAGAGACAAGCGGCCTTGAGTCTCATTCGTGAAGGCTAACCCCGACGGCCTCGGAATCGCCCCGTCCCTAGCGGCGGCTGTCGGAGAGCCGGTTACTCACTGGCGTTCCGGCTGAGTTCTGCGGTCACCATTCTGTGTTCTGCATTAGCGAAGCGCGGAGGGCGGAGCGGCCGCGGCGGGAGAATTGAAACGGCAGTTTTAGGTGACAAAGCGCGCTGCTCCAGAAGAAAGGACCGAGCTGAAGCTCGGCGTTCCCGGGAGGAGCGGTTATGTGTCAATGGGCCAAAGGAGCGATCTACCAATGGCGCATAGGTAGTTTTTGATTTTGAGTCCTTTATAAATCTATGGGCCAAGATCTATGCGCCAGATCTCAGACTGGTTGGCACATAAGGTTTGAGCGGAAACCAGCGGCTCCATCGACGTTCGCCGCGCATTTCAGCGTACCCCTCCGCCTTCAACTCCGCCATCAAACGCTGGATGGACCGAGGTGCGATAGAGGGCAGGACTTGAGTGAGTTCATTCTTCGGCGCACCTGCCTCGGCATTGTCCCAAAGGTGTTTCATCAGCAGGGCCTTGTTGGTTTCGTGATCTAGGCCTTTGCGGCGGGTATAGGGGCCGCCTGGCCGAGCGAGGCGAAGAGTTCGCGCGAAAGTAGGTAGCGGATGCCCGCGCCCCGGCCCTGGCGTTCCACCGCGCCCAGCTCGACCAAGCCGGGCAAACGGTCCGCGAGGTCGGGCAGCAGAGGTTGGGCGCAGTCGCGTTGGAGGGCGTCGAGCGCGAGGTAGTCGTAAGTCGTAAGGGCGGCGAGACGTTCATCGCCCAGCCGTTGCAGGAAACGGATGAAGGCGGGGTTTTGCACTGTACCGGCCAAAGTGAGGCGCACCTCATGGGCGGCGGAACCGGCGAAACTGGGGAGTGGCTTGGTCTGCTTCACCGCGTTTTCGATCATCAGGTTTAGTCCCTGACCTGCCCGCTCCACCAAACCGGCCCTGGCGAGAGTCTCGGCTAGACGCCGATTGCGGGGGGGGGCTGGTCGGCGATGTTTTCCGAGGTAATGCCCGGGGGAAAGCCGCCCGGACTCACAACCTCCAAGCGGCGAGCGTATTGGCGGATAAAGATGGACCCGACGGGCGGCTGGCCCGGGGTATTTGGAGTCCTGAGCCGACCACCGTGGTTTGCTTCTGGAGGCCCGACTCGATCCGCGGCCCTGGACTCCATCATCACCAAAGGTCGTGTGCCGCAGGCTCTCCCGAATTGGGCCTCGGCCAATCCCAGGCGCAGCGGCGTGGCGCAATGGCACCCTTGCGACAAGCGGGCGGCGCCCCCCCCTATCGCTGCTCGCTGGCGTAGGGAGCATGCTGCTGTCCCAGGCCGGCGGTGGGAATCTGCCGTTATGCCCGAATTGTTCCGATATTCAGCAGGACCATCCAAGAAGACGCGGAGGCCGGCCGCTAGGCTTGCGACCGAACATCCGCAATCGGGTTGCTGCGGGCGTTCGGCTGCATGCCCCACAAAGCCCATTCTTCAGCGAAGTCGCGAAAACCGCTCCAACAGAGTCCGCCGGATGTCGTACCGGGGGCGGCACTCGCGCCCACCTCCTTGTCATCCGCTGGCAAGCACGGAAGCCTCTACCTCGGGGATATGCATCCGGATGGGGTGCCTCCTTCGCGCTGGCACAATCAGACCAACCTGGTCTTCGCCCTCAAT
Organism: uncultured Verrucomicrobiota bacterium; assembly: GCA_903960515.1. Taxonomy (GTDB): domain Bacteria; phylum Verrucomicrobiota; class Verrucomicrobiia; order Opitutales; family Opitutaceae; genus CAJCBL01. Next base: position 1,060 of record CAJCBL010000206.1, on the reverse strand, counting down.
GCTGGCCTGTGCGAAGTCACCCATCGCCTCCTCAACGGTGAGACGAAAGCCCACCAGGTAACCGGAGACCAGTTCTGCCTGATCGGTGCGCGGGCGAAGGTTGAGCTTCGCTGCCACATTGCCGGGATCCTCGCGGTGATCGGAATCGATCCTGCAACGCTGCCGGCGTATTCACAGGTCAGTTCGGAAGCTGTGGTCTCGCATGATCTGGCGGCCCTTGCCCGTGTCGACGTATTGATTTTTAACATCGTCGCGCTATTCCGCAACCTTTGCCGGCCTGGGAGCGCCCCATCTGGGGCCTATCTGGAATCACTAGCCACCATCTTCTCGGTACATGTGCTGATGGCTAGCGCAGAGCCAACCAGGCCGCCAAAGCCCGGCTTGTCCCCGGCGCAGATACGCCATGTCCATGAATTCATCATCAGCCACATCGCCCAGCCTCACGATGTCCCAGCGCTCGCTGGCGAGGTGAATCTAAGCCCCTACCATTTCATGCGCCTGTTCAAGCGGACCACAGGAATTCCTCCGCACCGCTACCTGATCGAGCGCCGGGTGGAGAAAGCACACGCACTGTTGTCCGACGGAAATCACCGGGTGGCCGATGCGGCCTATGCGGTGGGATTTTGCGACCAAAGCCACCTCGACCGCCACTTTCGCCAAAAGTACGGATACGCCCCGCGGACATTGATTCGCCAGCACGCAGCGCAAGTTTATGCCGAAAAGCAGCAGCTTCGTCCAAGCTGACGCTAAGATTGTGCTGTAGACTGCACGCGTATCGATGGGTGGATTCCGCCCCACAGAAAGCCACCCGCAGGGAGTTGGGAATTTAGAAGGGAGAATGACCTATGAAGAGGATCAATGTTCTCATCCGAGCCGGGCGGGCCGGGCTGTCCGGCGTGCTGCTCAGCGTGGTCCCGGCCCAGGCGCAACTCATCGCCCTGCCCATTGCCCAGGCAATCCCGGCGTCGTTGAAGACCTCCGTCCAGTTCGCCTTGGGCGTGGTCTTCCTTTTCGGTTTCATCTGGGGAGTGATCAAAATCTGGACTGGCGCCGACCGTCT
>CAJCBL010000205.1 GCA_903960515.1 uncultured Verrucomicrobiota bacterium | reverse complement strand
GCACGCGATTTGCGCTCTGAATCGCGTGCAAGCACGCTCCTACGACGGACGGTGCGGACACAACTGGGTCCGACCCTACGACGGAGGCGGTTCGGATGTAGGAGCGAGCTTGCTCGCGATGGATTGTGGAGCGGCGCCGCGCTCTGAATCGCGTGCAAGCACGCTCCTACGAGAGAATGGTTCCGCTAGGTCGCCGCAGTGTGCCCCGCGCCCCTCCTCCACCTACTCACTACCCGCTACTCGCTACTATTGACCTACCAAGCATCCGTGCGAAAGGGGGCGGCGGGGAGGCCGGCGCCGTTGTAGAGATTGCCCGCAGGCTGGGGATCGTTGGCAAAGGCGTAGCGCACCGCCATCGGCGCCTTCACCACGGGGCTGCTCACCACTATGGCATCGCCTTGGAGTCGCGCATCCGCGGGCTGGAACACCCGGTCGGCCCCGGCAATCTGGAAGCCCTGCACTCGCGGTCCGCGGCAGACCAGGCCGATCTGCGCGTGCTCGAAACGGATGCGGATGGCACCGCCGGCCTCGATCGTGTGCTCTGCGTAAGTGGGGCCGGCGTCGTCGACTCCTTCCCCGTACACCAGCGTGCGCGCAAGCAGCGCCAGGCGGCGCCCGACCTCCTGTTTGCGGGTGGGATGCACCGAGTTGCTGTCGCCCACGTCGAGGGCTACGGCCATGCCGGTGCCGGGCAGGGTGAGGGCGGAGGTCTGCGCCTCGCGCAGCCGGGCCCAAGCGTCGCCGGCCGGGGAGTTGTCGGCGTAGTTGGGCAACTGTACAAAGAGGAAGGCGAAGGGCTCCGCGCTGATCGCGGCGGGGGGAGGAGCGGGGGCTTCATCCCCTTTGCGCCCCTTCCTTTTGCCCGGTTCCTTGGCAGGAGTGGGCGGTTGCGCGGCTGCGGCCCAGGCATCGCGCCAGCCGCGGATGAGGCTGGGGAAGAGCTCGCGGTATTCGGCCTCACGGCCCACGTTGGACTCGCCCTGATACCAGAGCACTCCGCGGATGGCGAAAGGCAGTACCGGTGCCATCATCCCCTGCCACACGACGGTGGGCTCGTCGGGCTGGCCGGGGCCGGCAGGACGCCAAGGCTGGTCGGCGGGCTCGGGCTGGCCGGCAGCCCGGGCGGCGTCGGCGCGCTTCTGCCACTCGGACAGCTTCAGATCGTAGGCGGCCTTTTTCGGCGGATACTCGGCGACCGTCCTCGCCCAGGCAGCGGCCACGGAGGCGGCGAGGGGCGAAGCGGCGAGAGTCGCGGGAGGGAGCCACGACTCGATGGGCGTGCCGCCCCAGGTGATGTTGAGCAGGCCGATCGGAACGCCGAGGTCGCGCTGGAGCTCGCGGGCGAAGAAGAAGCCCACGGCGGTGAAGTGCGGCACGGTATCGGGAGTGCAGACGGTCCAGGAACCTTGGACGTCGGCGGCCGGCTGCTCGTGCGCCATCTGCGTGGCGACCTTGAAATGGCGGATCAGCGGAAGTTGAGCGGTGGAGACGGCGAGGGCGGCGTTGTCGGCGCATCGCACGGGCCACTCCATGTTAGACTGGCCTGAGCAGAGCCAGACGTCGCCAACGAGGAGGTCGTGCAGGGTGATGGTATTGCTGCCGTCGACCACGAGGTCGGCGGGGGTGGTGGAGGCGGCCATGGGCGCGAGGTCTACACGCCAGTTGCCGTCGCGGTCGGCCTTGGTGGCCAGAGTCTGGCCGCGGAAGGTGACGGTGAGCTTCTCCCCATGTTTGGCGGTGCCCCAAACGGGCACGACGGCGTCGCGCTGAAGGACGGCGTGGTCGCTAAAGACGGCGGCGGGCTTCACATCGGCGTGCAATGCGGCGCAACCAAGGGCGAGGGCGAAGAAAGGCAGGGCGCTCCGGCGGCAGAAGTTCATGGGGACAGCGTTCGCAAGCGTTCGACGCTGCCCGCGGAGCCGCGAACGGGCAAGGAGGATGAGTGGCGGCCGATCCGAGTAGCGATGTTCGCCGAGAACCTCGGCGAGCGAGAATGGTGCCCCTGAGTGCAGCGCCTCCCTCGATCCCTCTTCTCCCGATGTTATGTGTTCTTACACTTTGTCTGTATCGGAAGATTCCTTCGGAAAGGACTGGCTCCGCGCAACAGTGGCTGCCGTACTGCCTTGTAACGCAGTTCCTTCAACAACGGGTGGACGAGACTGGAAACGGCAGAGAGTTCCCCCATTGCTGGTTTGAGACTGCGTATAAAAACCATGTCGCCAGTCCGATTCTTTCCCCTGCGAGCCGTGTGCTTGCTGGTTGCCTCCCTACACGCACCTGCGCTCACCGCAGCGCCAGGAGCCACGCCGGACTACGCCGATAACGTCGTCAACGGGGCCGTCGACCTGAAGGATTTCTTCCCCGTCGTTCTCGATCTCAAGCAGCTGCTTACGGTCCTACCTCCCAGTGCCGGCGTGAAGTACACGCTCAGACAGGAGGACTCCGCGCTGAACTTCGTCTACACCAACCTGACGCGGGCAACAGCCTTCGGCTATTTGAGCGCACCCGCCTCCGGCTTCGGCCCGGCCTTTACCGAACCCGCTGCCACCGCGACCACGCAGCAGATCACCGCTGCGGGCGTTGAGTTGAGTGCCGGCTTTCTGAACCTGATCGGGGGGCGGGACGCGGGAGTCATTCTCGTCGAAGGCCGGCAGCTCTCCGACAAGCCGCTCAAGCTCGTGGTCGAAAAGGACGGGACTGCCGTGACTGAAACCGTGCTCAATGCACTCGGCTTGCGCAGGGGGAAGATCTGGGAGACTTCCAACAAGGCCAATCAGATCTTCAATCCGACCAAGAAAGACGATTCGACGGGGACGAAACTCGATGCCAACGGGAGAGTATTCCTACCCGAGGTCGAGGGCGATGCGACCTATGGTGTGCCGCGGAACATCCTTTACGTCGTGGCCGGCCCAGCGGACAACAAGCTCCGGGTGTCGCTCGATCTGGGAATTCCACCTACAGTTCGTCCCAAATTCATGGCCGCAGCCTGGGATGGTTCAGCCAAGGTGCCCGGCAGCGATACCCACTTCCCCGCCGAGGCCGGCCAACCGGCGAATATGGAGATTGCCGCTGCCAGCGGGGCCGAAACGCGGGAATACCAGATCCGGATCGGCGTCGATGCGGACGGCAACGGGTTGCTCGATAACTCCGAGGCCAGCCCGTATGATCTCTATCGGCGCAAAGACACAGGCGAAGTGCGCTTCGCCACCGTCAAGGGAATCAGCAGTGCGAAGTATGAAGCACACAAACAGGTCATCGAAAACGGCATCAGCGCATACGGATTGCAGTCTCAACCCACCGGGCCGTTGAAGTATTCCCGCTCGTTCCTCGCGTTGTTCTACTACAACGGCAATTTCATTAGTATCTCGCCTACGGTTCAACCTAGCTCCGCGGGCACCCAGCAGCTTGACGCGTTCGTCATGGGCAATGGGTTTACGGAGTGGCTAACCCATAACTCCGGGGCCGCATTCACGAACGCGGGGCAGGCTACGATTCAGGAATACCGATGGGATAATACCTCTGATGTCTCGGAGTTTTTCGCCGCGCGCACGCCCTTCGCGTTGGAATCGACGATTACCAACGCGCAAGGCTACTACGAGTTCCAGACATCGACGGGCATTGCGCTAAAAACTTTCTACGAAGCGCAGGTCGAAACGGCTGCAGAACAGGCGCTCCAGAATAGTCCCGTCGGCATGACGCTGACATTCCCACTCGATGGCGGTTGGTATGAGTTCCCGCGCACGGAATCGCCGAATCTGTTCAAGAGCATAAGCCCAGGGAACTGGGTCACGCCCTCGACACAACTCATGGGTTCAGATGACGGCTATGGCGGTTGGAAAGGAGCACTATTTTCGGAGATCGTGACCGGTGGAGATGAATTCAAAGAATACGATGCTTTTGCGACTTTAGGTCGAGGCCGCGTGCTCAATCCGCGCTACCGAATCACCGTCAAGAAGGAGGATAATGGAATCATCTTCCCGACCATCGAATACAAGGTGTCGGAAGTCCTTTTCGAATGCGCAGTCGAGGATCTCTACGACTTCAATTATGAGGACGGGACGCTCCCAAGTCACGCGGCCGCGATGCAGATCGGCTGGGGCAAAGACGGAAACGGGGCCGCACGGGACCAAGGAAAAATCTACCGTCACCACATCAATATCCGTCACTCCTACCCATATCCATTCTACCAGACGGCGATCATGAACCCAGTCCCCTGACGAGGAAACTTCTATGAAATCTATCTTGCGACTATCCATCATCATTCTCATCGCGGCCCTCGGCTCCGTGCTGCCCGCTGCCGACTCCGCGCAAATCGGTGCCGAAATGGAACGGCTCGAAACACTCAGCCGCGCGCTCGAAGACCGCGGCGTTGCGGGGGTGCTAGCTACCGCATTGCCGTCTCCTCTGATCCGCTCGCAATACTACGCAGATAAGATTGCGGCGCGTGAACCGGAGCGGCGCGCCCTGGAACAGGCCAAGCGAGACTTCGGCCTAAAGCTTGCGCGTGCACTTGACGATCTGGCCGCACAACTTCAGAAACACACCCACTCCGCAGACCGGGCCAGCCAAGCCAGCTTGTTGCTCGACCTGGCGGCGTGGTTGAAGGCCGCCCCAGGCTATGGAAATTATATTTTGTTCAGCCGCAGCGAAAGTCTCGCCACCGTGCCGCTGGCCTATCTCACCGCTGATCTTGATTATTCCTTAGCGAGTGTAGCCGCTTTACGGCGGCGAATTACGTCGTTACCGGAGGAGCGCGCCTTTCGGGTGATCGTGCTTAATGCCGAAGCGTCACGACCGTTCATCGGCGCGTTAGGCGGCGGCGAATCCGATCAGGATAACCAGATGCAATTCGCCTGGGGCAAGGGATGGAAAGCGATGTCCGATTGGTTCACGACAAAAACGATTCCGATCAGTCAATGGAAACGGGACGCATTATCCGAAGAACTTGCTTTCTTTCTCGATGACCACGCACCGCAACCGTTCACGAGCGTCAATCTCTGGCAGTGCAAGTTGCACAACACGCTTATCTTCGGGCATCGGGACAAACAAGTGGAGAATATCGATCGGTTCATGCTCTTCCGTGAAGAAGTCGGATCATTTCCAACCCAGCCGCCGCGCTGGTGGAAACCAGACGACAAGCTCTACACTGCAACGAAAGCGGCGTTTGAACATGCATGGTTACCTTTCGAAAAACAATATGGCCCAATCTTCGACGTCGCAGAAATGGTCTATCAGCAAGTGACCGACGGACAATTCCTCGATCGGGATACTCAGTACACTCGTCTAGTCGAGGCGCAGAAGCGAACGCAGAACGGTAAGCCGTGAAATCCTTGGTGCTTCTGTCCGGTTCCATCCTGCGACTTTCCTTCGCTGTTTTCCTCTTCTTTCTTCCCGTTTTATATATACGTGCCCAAGAGATTCCGTTGGAGAAACGGTTGGTGCAACACATTGGACCAACCATTTCCGTCTCGGACGACGATCTTGATAGGCTCGAGAAAATCGACGCATCTACATCTATGGACGAGTTCCTTGCGACGGTATATGTGATTTCACCAGATGGTTGCCCAACGATTTACTCCCCTTGGTTCTGTGATCGGATAATGATACAAGGTGACACCAAAAGGGCGGAACATGAATTGCGAGTTCGCGCCTTAGGAAAAGTTCTCCTCGGTTATGCGCTGAACCATACAGGTGATATTCTTGCTGCCGGACCTGATATTTCAGCGCAGCAACACAATGCTGAACAATTCCTGAACTTTGCTGAGTGGGTCGCAAAAGGTGATGGATATGGTAATGGAATCATTGCATCACGCTGTCGTGCGCTTGCCGGGATCGCCTTAGCATACATTATTGTTGAAAATGGAGTCACCGTCGGTGGGCGCATGCGGGAGTTAATTGATATGGCCGATGCAGGGGGGCGGCGCGGGTGGATTGAATCGGTAATTCGCGCACATGAGCATGAGGCCTCGAACGCTATTGCTCCATTCATCGCTAACACTGACGCAGGGGTGTCAATCGAACAAACCTTCCGGAACTCAGCTTTCCGAATCGCAAAATTGATAAAAGACAAACAACAGAAAGACGGCCTTACTAAACTGGGCACAACTGCTGAAAGCGCTACTATATTACGCCGTAAGCTCCCCCTGAACCTTGCAATCTGGGTCGAAGACCCCTTCACGGGGCGTTCAATTCAGCGGCTATGGGATGTTTATAGGTTTGAACACAATGAGGTCCACACGAAGCTTATGAACTCTCTTCGCATAACCTGCCTTTTCCTTGATGAGATTAAGGGTTTCCCAATAATAGTCGCACAAGAACAACTTGATGCAAATGACCGTAAGCTACTGGCTAGTGGATTTTATAGAACACCTACAGAAGTAGCTTTCTATCGTGCCTGGGAAGAGTTTGCGCAGCGAAAAGAATTCCTTCAGTCCAACGTCAAAACCGACCATACGACAGGTCGCGTTCATATCGATCCAAATGCTGAAGATTTGACTGCTAAATATCTAAATACGCATGCAGGTAGTATTACGGCGTCAATTTATGACAACGTGAAATTGGGTCGAATGCGCTCTTACCTGATGGGCGACGATACTCCAGGCAAATAGTCACAAGGCTCAATCCGCATTATCAGATTGCGATGAACGTGGTGAATACTATGATGATCAAATCCATCCTGCGACTGTTCATCGTCGTTTTCCTCGCCGCTCTCTGCTCTGTGCTATGGGCTGCCGACTCCAGGCAGATCGAAGCGGAACTCCAACGCATCACAGTTCTGCAGGCGACGCTGGACAGTGGAGGTATCGATGGGCTTCTCGATCAAGTCCGCGGGGAGTCTTTGCAGGTGCCGCGCATGCCGTCGCAATGGCACGTCGAGCATATCTCACAACCTGAGCAGAAGCCGATCGAAGCTGCCGCACGAGCGCTAGGAGCCTGTCGGACTGAGAAATCAGCCCTGCCGTCGGTGCGACCCATATTTTCACGGCTATTGGCCTAAAACCGTTTTCCCAGGAACCGAAACCGATTGCGTCCTCGCATCGGGCGCGTTGTC
>CAJCBL010000204.1 GCA_903960515.1 uncultured Verrucomicrobiota bacterium | reverse complement strand
GCCAGAGCGCAAAGCGGTACGATTGCATGGTTACGGCTAGCGCCGAGAGCACAAGGGAGAAGGCGGAAGAATGGGGGATGGTCGATGGGGCGGAAGACCGAGCGGAAGTCTGAGCGCCCGCCGACAGCCCCCCTGGGTGAGTGCTTCGGTGTTCCGCTCCGCTTTCCCAAGCGCGTCTCTGTGTCCTCCTTCCGCCTCCCCTCTGCCTCTGTGACCTCGCTGAACTGCTGTTTCTAGGCTGAATCTATGTGCGCGAAGAAACTCCGGCGTGCTCCCCTGTACCGCACCCGACTCCCGCTTGCATCGTGGGAGCGGGCGGTGGCGTTGGTCCTTGGCAACCCTCCGGTCTCCGCGCTCGCGCTCCAGGGTCACTTGGCGCTGGGCAGCTATCATACCGCACTGCGCACGGCCACACTTGTGCGCAAGGCGGCGTGTTCCGTGAAATGGCCGCGGCTCAAGGGGGACGTTGAATGGTGCGAGTTGAAGCCCGGCTGTTGGGCTCGGAAGCCCCGTACCCTCTGGTTCGCCGTTGAGCGCCGCCCAGGGGGCCGCGGGCAGATCCGAGTTTGGGAGGGCGGACTTTCCTACGATAACGCCGTGCGGCGCATCGGGCCGGAGTTGGCCGCCGGGGCTACAGTGATCACGCCGCCCGGTTGCGGATACCAGCGCAAGCTATTAGTCGAGATTGGCGTAAGTCATCGAGCCGAAGCACTCAACGAAGCAGGGCTTGCCTTTCGGGGGGCCACAGCCCTAGCCCGCGCGTTTCTAAGCATGCTCTGGGACCGCAAGCATCATAGAGCACCCGAGGACTTCCTCGAGCCCTACCTCGGCGAGTTTGTCTTCCGCCACAATGCCGAGGTTCTCGGATGGTCGCCAGAGCGTCAGGTTCAGCGGGTGATGAAGGTGCTGCACGCACCCGCCTCAAGTGCATAGCGAAACGCCCGAAAGCGGGTTTCTTCGTATTATAGTATGGGGGTAACGCATCGACTCTTGTTGCGCCCCCCCCCCGCAAGCTATGCAAAAACCTGCTTCCCTAGCCCCCTCTTTTCCGACCTTCCTGCTCATTAGCAGGCACTTCGGGGCTGTGCCCTGCGCGGTACCTGAGGCGCTCGCCCAGCAACCACGCGCTGAGGCTGCGGCGAGGTCGAGGACCATTCCGCCGCCGGTCTCCACCTTCATTTTCAACCTTCGACTTCAACCCTCAACCTCTCCTTCCAGCCTCCTTAGCCATAACCATTCCGTGATAGGAGCGTGCTTGCACGCGATTCAAAGCGCAGAGCGCGTGCAAACACGCTCCTGCGACGGACAGCTGGAGCCTGCTAATGACAGGCCCATTCCGCAGCCGCTCTCCTTCTTCAACTTCAAACTTCAACTTAGGCTCCAGCTAGACAGGCCGAATCTCGCGCTCCCCGTGGGGAACGAGAGCAGTGACTATTTTGTAAGGCTTGAGGGTAGGACCGCCATTGTCCGCCCCCTGGTGGTAATCTACCCCATCGCAACACAAGAGTCCTCGCCAACGAAGTCCTTCATTTTCACCGCTCCGCCCCGCCGGCCCGCCAGCCGTCGCCAAAAATCCCCCACTGGCCGCCCCCGCGCTCCCGTTGCCCCGCCCATGTCAACGCGCACCTTCGCCGCCGTCGTTCGCGCCCTCTCCGGCCGCATGCCCAACCAGCACCTTCCTGCCGGCGGCGGCGCCTCCGGCCGCTCCTGCCGGCGGCCCATAGCGCACACCCGGCGCGGTCGCATTCTTTCAAGGGATGCTTCGCTCCCGATCCTCCGGCTTTGTGGAGTATCCGGCCTGAGCTGCGCCGCCCCGGGCTCTTCGGAGAGGCAACTCGCTCATGCGGGCCGTGCGCCGCAACGCCTACTCTCAGCGCCTCACCAGCCCGCCTCCCCAAGCCGCCCAAATCATGGAGCCATTGCGCCCGTGTCATTGCCCGACGCTGACACCCTTGCCGCAGCCCATTGAAAACCGCGAGGCACACAAGAATTTAACGAAAAACAAATGAATACCATACAAGACATCGACAACCTGCGCGCCCTCGCCGAACATGGCAACGCGGACGCCCAGTACAACCTCGGGAATATGTATGCCAACGGCGACGGCGTAGCGAACGCCCCCGCCGAGGCGGCCAAGTGGTGGAGCAAGGCAGCCGAGCAGGGTCACGTCGAGGCGTGCCGTAAGGCCGCTGCACAGGGTAACACGAAATGCCAATTGGCTCTCGGGATGATGTATGCCAAGGGCACCGGCGTCGCAGAGGACTCCGCCGAGGCGGTGAAGTGGTACCTCAAGGCCGCTGCACAAGGCAACGCGAAATATCAATGGGAACTCGGGATTATGTATGCCGAGGGCGACGGCGTCGCGAAGGACCTTGCCGAGGCGGCGAAGTGGTGGCGCAAGGCGGCTGCACAAGACAACGCGAAATATCAATGGGAACTCGGGATTATGTATGCCGAGGGCGACGGCGTCGCGAAGGACCTTGCCGAGGCGGCGAAGTGGTGGCGCAAGGCGGCTGAT
>CAJCBL010000203.1 GCA_903960515.1 uncultured Verrucomicrobiota bacterium | reverse complement strand
CGAACATGGGCTTGAGGGGTGGAGCCGAAAGGGGTGCGGCTAATTGTTGAACTTAGGGGAAAATACTGCCGAAAGACCGGGCAGATAGATGAACATCGCAGAGCACCCCGCAAGAAGCATGCCGGAGGTTTGGCCGACATCCTTTGGCACCGGGTATCGCCGTGCCCCGAAACCCTGGCGAAGGCCCCCCTTCCATGCCGGGTCCACACCGCCGCAAGCGAAGGCGCCACCACAAACTGGCCACGCTCAGGCACCCGTGCCATCGCGAATTGCGCTGCCGCTACTTCAGTCACCGAACATTGGGCTCAACCATCCCTGATTCACTCTGCTCCACAGCGATAACCGCACCGCGTATCCTCCGTAAACACACCAAATTCCAATCGCGAAGCGGCGAGCCACCATCGGAAAAGACAACCACCAGGCCGAACCCGACGTCCTCGCCGGCCGATTGGCCCGCCGCGGGCTAGGGTGGATACCCTACCTCTCCATGCGGGCGGAGCAGCGGCGCAAAAATATTCGCTGCCTCTCGCTAAACTTTTTCGGGGCCCGTCCGATCTACCCCTCGTCCGGCAAGAATTGCCGGAGTAGGAAACAACCAAAACAATCCAGAAGGGAACACTACAATGGCAACCGTATCACTCACCGCTGGCATCCGCGCCAATCTTCTTTCACTGAATGAAACCTCCACGGTCTTGGGTCAAACCCAGGCTCGTATCGGTTCAGGCAAGAAAGTAGGAAGCGCGATTGATGACCCGACCGCATTCTTCACGGCACAGGCCCTGTCGAACCGCGCTGGCGATCTAACCTCTCGTTTGGACGGCATCGGCAAGGGCATCCAGACCGTAAAGGCTGCGTCCGCAGGTGTCACAGGCATTACCTCTTTGCTCAAGCAGGCAAAAGGTATAGCCCAAGATGCCCGCGCGCTCCCGACCTCCGGTGGTACATCCACCGCCGACCGTGCAGCCGCTGTTACGAAGTACAACGCGGTGCTCAACGAGATTGACAGCATGGCGAAGGACTCGGGTTACGACGGCGTAAACCTGCTCGATAGCGCCACCCTAGATGTGCAGTTCGCTGAAAAGGCAGGCAGCTCTGTCCTTACCCTCACCGGTTTCGACGCTTCCAGCGCCGGTACTGTTGTCACGGCCGCAGATGCCACCGACTGGTCAGCGAATGCAACGATCGACACCGCAGTTTCGGCCCTTGAGACCTCCATCGCCAATCTGCAAACGCAGTCGAAGACCCTGTCCGCCAACTTGGCCAGCATGACCACCCGTCAGACCTTCACGAAATCGATGGTCGACACGCTGACTACCGGATCGGACAACCTCACCAACGCCGACCTCAACACGGAGTCTGCGAACTTGCTGGCCCTTAACACGCAGAATTCACTGGGCGTCAACGCCTTGTCTCTCGCGTCGCAAGCGTCCCAGTCGGTCCTCAAGCTCTTGGGCTGAGTCCTTCGGTTCAGTAACCTCTTTCAAGGAGCGGGCTTCGGCCCGCTCTTTTTTTGCGTATATCGATACCTCGGTAGTGGCAGAGGCCGAGTGCAGCAGCAGCGCGAGCCGCAGTAGGGAGCTCTGCTCTCGCAGTGAGGAAGCCCAGCGCCTCCCGATAGCATTAGCGTTGACCATTCTGTTTTAGAGCGAGCTTGCACGCGATTCAGAGCGCAGATCGCGTGCTAGCACGCCCCTCCCAGAGCCACCGAAGCACCTATCCGCACAAGAGTGGGATAACAGCCTCAGGTGCATGGTCACGGCGCTGAGGGTCGGATCCTACGCCCGGTGCCTTCTTGTGCTTTTGGTGGCCAATGGCTTGATGCTGCTCCGTGTCGCCTGGCTCTGCGCTGCCTGTGCAATCTGTGGTTAATCTCCGGATTCGGGACCACCTCCGGCTGCCTTCGCCACTCTGCCTTATCCCCTCCTCATTCTTCATTCCTAATTTTGGATTCCTCACTCTGCCCTTTTACCCAGGCTCCCGCATCGTCTCCCGAATTCATATGAGGACATTTCTCTAAACTTTCCCGCCATTCGGACGATTAGTCAGGCGCAACCCCTTCCGCCCTTGCCACTCAAGATCACGCTCAAGCCCCACGAGATCATCCTCATCAGTGGAGCCCTCCTAAAGAACGGCGAACACCTCGCACAGTTCACCGTGGAGAACGAGGTGCCTATCCTCCGCCAGAAGGACATCCTCACGGAACGCGACGCGAACACGGTCTGTAACAAGATCTATTACATGATCCAACTCATGTATTTCGAGCCGGCCAACCTCGCCTCCCATCAAAAGACTTTCTGGGACTTGGTGCGCATGCTTTCCGCCGCCGCCCCCAGTGTATTGCCCATGATCAAAGAGATCGGGGAACTCATTCTCGCCGAACGCTACTACCAAGCCCTCAAGTCCTGCCGTACGCTCATCGCCTACGAGGATGAACTGCTTCGCAACGCCCATGAACGCTCACAAAACCTACTCCAAGATCCAGAAGGAAACCGCCTCGGGACGGGACATTGAAATCCAGGTACTGCGGAAGGCCGCAGTTCAATTCCGTCAGGTCGTCGCCGCTACCGACGATGCATCCAAGAACAAGCTCCTGGAATTCGCAGTGCGCTACAACCTGCGCATCTGGGATGTGTTCCAGGCCGATTGGGAGCACCCCGCCTGCGCCCTCAATATCCGACTGCGCAACGATCTGCTCCGACTCAGCCTGTATGTGCACAAGACCTCCATCGAGGTGCTCGCCTACGGTGCCCCGGAGAAAGTCCGCGCCCTGATCAACATCAACGAGTGCCTCGCCGAGGGACTTGTAACAGGCAGGCAGGCCCCCGCGCCCGTCCTCGCCCCCGCCTGAACCGGGGCCGCCCTCCCATGCCCATGCTCGCCACCAACCGGCGGGCCCTCGCTGCCCGATTTCCTGAAGTCATCGCACTTCTGGATACTGCTGCGCCCGCCGCCGTCCCGGCCCCGCCCTTGACCGAGGAGCCGGTGGCCTTCCTCGCCGAGGCCGCCGCCAGCCGCCGCATCCTGCGCGCCCTCACCGGAGTGCCCGGCCCCGCCACCGCCACCGCCCTGCTCGCGCGAGCTCCGCGCGAAACGCTATTCTGGTGCATCGAGCCCGAAGCCGCCACGCTCGCGGCCCGCTTGGCTAGGGAGGACCTCGCGGCCTGGCTGGCCGACCCGCGCGTCTTCCTTTCCATCGGCGCTCCATCCGCCCCTCAACTACGCCGCCTCAACCGCGAGCTCGCCTGGGTCGACAGCGCCCGGGCCCTGTTTCTTCCCACCCGCTACACCGGCGCCGACGCTCTCTGGCGTCCGCTGCTGGTCGCCAGCCTCTCACGGGTGCAGCAGCGCTGGCAGAACGTCCTCACCGACCTGCGACTCTCCCCGGTGCGCTGGCAGAACACCTGCGCCAACCTGCCCGGCTTCCTCGCCTCCCCGAGCGTCGAGCCCCTCGCCGGCGCCTTCGCCGGCGTACCGCTGGTGCTCGTTGCAGCCGGTCCCTCGCTCGACGACGCCCTGCCCTTCCTGCGGCGAGTGGCCCCGCACGCCCTGATCGTCACCGGCAACACCTCCTTCCGCGCACTCGCCGCCCACGGCCTGGCCCCGCACCTCACCGTAACCGTCGATCCATACTCCTCCACCGATCTCGGCTACGCTGGCCAGTCCTTGGGAGACACGCACCTGGTCGCGCCGGTATTCGCCTACCCCTCCGTACACCACCGCTTTGCCGGCCGCCTCTTCGGCATGGCCGACGAAAGCCATCTGCTCGCCCGCCTGCGCGCCGCCGCTGGGCTGCCCCCGGCCCCCGCCATCCTTGGCGAGGCCACCGTATCCGCCACCATGCTCAACCTCGCCGCCCACCTGGGCTGCGACCGGGTGGTCTTCGTGGGCCAGGACTTCGCCATCGCAGACGACGGCCGTACCCACGCCGCCGACACCTTCTACACCGACCTCGGCTGCAACCACCAGGACAGCGAGCAGGTGCACCACCTCCCCGGCACCACCCGCCCCCAGGTCACCGTGCCCGCCCGCCACCTCTGGTACTTGCGCGTGGTGGAGGAGCGGATCGCGCGGCACCAGCAAATCCGTTTCCTCAACACATCGCACCGGGGCGCCGCCATCGCCGGCACCGCCTTTTCCACCTACGACGAGGCCGCCGCCGCGCTTACCGCCGGCCCGGCCCGCGATTTCGCCGCCGAGCTGCGGGCGCTCCACGCCGCCACCCCCGCCCCGGGTGTGCGCAGCGCCATGGCCGCCGAACTCGCCCGGGCCCGCTCCGCCATGCGCGAGGCCCTCCAACTCTCGCTCACCACCGCACTCGCCAACCAGTTCGCCCTCAACGATCCCTCCCCGGCCAACCGCCGCAGCTTCGACACCGCCGCCCAGCGCTTCGAACAGTGGCGCGGCACCCGCACCGCCGAGGAGCGCCTGCTCTTCGAGGGCCGCACAAAACCGGAGATCTTCGACGCCGAGAAGCGTCGTATCCTAGTTCCGGTAGACGATCCTACGCGCCCCCTGCGGGAAGCCGGCGAGGTCGCCTGGGCTTTCGCTGAAGGGGCCGCCGAGCTTCACCGCAGCCTCCAGCCACTCGAGCTCTCCTCCTAACCCGGCCCCTCGCCGCTGCCCGAAGGCAGGGAGGCCACTCGATCGACCGGGGCCGGGCGTGGTATCGCGGCATCCTTCAATCGAGGCTAATACCAGTTGTTTTACCCAATACACCCGGCCGGCCTTGATGACCCCGCTCCCTACAGCCCCCTGCTCCGAGCCCCACCTCGCCCGCGCCCGCCAACTCGTAGAGGAGGGCCGCGACCCCGAGGCTGCCGCGCTGCTGGAAGCCCACCCTTCCCCCGCCGCCTGCGCGCTTCACCGCAGCATCTCCACCCGCGCCGCCACCGCAGCCCTCCAGGTTAAGGAAATCGCCGCAGCCACCGCCTGGCTCGACCGTGGGCTCGCCGGCAACCCGGCCGACGCGACCCTGAATTTCTTCCGCGGCAATCTGTATTTCGACTCCGGCCACGCAGCCGCTGCAGTCACCTGTTTCCGGCACAGCGTAGCTGCCGAACCGCGACGCCCGGAGTTCGTCGTCAACCTCGCTCTAGCCCTACTCACCACCGGAGCCCCCGCCGCCGCAGCCGCACTCCTCGAGTCCTTCCCCGACTCAGCCATCGCCCAGCTCAACCTTGGCCACGCCCGGGAAAGCCTCGGCGAGGCCGCGGCGGCCGCCGAGGCCTACGAACGGGCCGGCCGCCTGCAACCCGATCTCTTCGAGGCGTGGTTCAACCTCGGGTGCGTGCGTGCCCACGACGCTGCCAGCGCTCTCGTAGCCTTCACCCGGGCGGTGGCCGTGCGTCCCACTGCGGCACACGCCCACCTCGAGCGGGGGCGCATGCTCGCGCGGCTCCAAAGCCTGCCCGAGGCCGCCACCTCCTTCGAGCGCACTTGCCGGCTCGATCCCACACTGGCGCAGGCCCGACTCGAACTCGCCCATACCCGCCAACGCCTCTGCGACTGGCGCGGCCACGAGCGCCTTGGCGAGGAGGTCGTTGCGCCCGCCCTGGCCGCCGCCGCCCGAGGGCAATCCATCGATCCCTTTCTGCTGCTTGCCCTGCCCGGCTCGGCCACGCCGGCCGAACTGCTCGCCGGCGCCAGCGCCCGCTCCGCCCGGCTCGCCGCGGCAGCTCATCCGCTGCGCGCCGCCGCCGCGATCCCGCCCGCCCGCCCGCTGCGCATCGGCTATGTGTCACCTGATTTTGGCAACCACGCAGTGGGCAACTGCCTGCGCTCCCTCCTCGCCCGGCATGACCGCACGAAGGTGAGTATCCACGCCTTCTCGCTCTTCGCCCATCCCGACAACGACTACCGCACCGCGCTGCGCGCCGGCGCCGACACCTGGGACGAGCTCGCCCCGCTGCCCGCCCGCGCCGCAGCCGAGCGCATCGGCGAGCGCGGAATCGATGTACTCATCGACCTCGCCGGCCACACCCAGAACAGCGGCCTGCCCCTCTTCGCCTGGCGCCCCGCACCCGTGCAGCTCACCTGGCTGGGCTACCCCGGCACCACCGGCGCCACCTACATCGACGCACTGTTGGCCGACGCACACATCATCCCGCCCGGGGAGGAATCCGTTTTCACCGAACAACTGATACGACTGCCCGGCTGCTACCTCCCTTCCGACGACACCCAGACCATCGCAACCGGCGGCGACTCCCGCGCCGAGCACGGCCTGCCGGAGAGCGGCACGGTGTTTTGCGCCTTCAACAACACCTACAAGATCGAGCCTCTCATCTTCGGCGCCTGGATGGACATCCTGCGGCGCCGGCCCGGCTCGGTGCTCTGGTTGCGCCAATGCCCGGCGCCGGCGCAGGCCAACCTGCGCCGCGAGGCCGCAGCCCGTGGCGCAGCCCAGGAACAGCTCGTATTCGAGGACTCCGCCCTGCCCAAGGACCGCCACCTCGCCCGCCACCGCGCCGCCGACCTCTACCTCGACACCCATTTCTACAACGCGCACAGCACCGCCGCCGACGCGCTGCGTGCCGGCCTGCCTGTGCTCACCTTCCCAGGCCAAAGCTTCCCCTCCCGGGTTGGCGCCAGCCTGCTGGCCGCACTCGGCTTGACCGACGAGCTCGTAGCCACCTCGGCCGAGGACTATGTCCAGCGCGCCGTGCGCTTCGCCTCGGAACCGGACCGGCTACGGGCGGTGAAGCAAAAGCTCGCCCTTGCCTCGGTGCAGCCCGGCGGCCCCTTCGACACCGCTGCGTTCGCGCGCAAGCTCGAGGCCGCGTACGCCCGCCTCTGCTGCCGCCAAGCGTAACCGGCGACCGGACTCGACCTGCGGCGTTCCCGCCCGCCGCATCGACCAGAGGAAACTTGGGAAACAGCAGGAGGACAATGCGCGCCCCGCCAGCGGCCCGCCCACTCCCCACCGGCTTACCTGTGCCGGGGCGGCCCAGCCCGACCGTTGACGTATGCACGGACTCGTGCCTGTATGCAGCTCCCCCCCGCGTAACCGTGCTCCCCGCGCGCCGCATCCGGCGCGCCCATCCACCATGGAAGACTCCACGCATACGAACGAGGGCGGGCAGCCCCCTCCACGCACCGGGCAAACCTCGCTGAAGGATCGTCTGCAACAGGGCATGCGGCTCCTGCATCCGGAAAAGCAAGTACTCTCCTTCGAGCGCCTCTATGCCGAGGAGACCCGCCAACTCGAGCGCGCCCGGGTGGAGGGCGAGGGCGCACCGGCGGGCGATGTGGGCAAGGTGCAGGTGCGAAACAGTTCCGCGGGGGAACCCTCCGTGCGCTTCACCCCCTACGACCGTTTCGGGATCGCGCTTTCCGGCGGCGGTATCCGCAGCGCCACCTTCAACCTCGGGCTGCTCCAGTCTTTGGCCCGCATCGGAGTGCTCCCCTATGTCGACTATTTGGCCACCGTTTCGGGCGGCGGCTACATCGGGGCGTTTTGGACGACCTGGTTGCAGCGACACAGCCCGCGCACCGGCCCCGCGCGCTTCCCGGTGGGCTTCGACCGGCGCAGCGGCGAGCGCTCCGAGATCCGGCACCTGCGCGAGTTCAGCCGTTTCCTGCTCCCTCGGGTGGGCATGCTCCAGACCGAGTTCTGGGGCATTGTGATGACCGTGATCGGCGGTTTGATACCGTCGTTGCTGGCGGCGTTGGCGGTGCTGGTGGGCTTGTGGTACGTGTGGGTTGCCGGAGTGATCGCACTGACCATCCCCGGCGAAGGAGGGCCGTATGTGCCGGCTGTCGCGCTGCTGTGCTATCTCGGACTGGCAGAGGCAAAATGGCGGCGAGCGGGCAAGGCCGAGCGCAACGGCTACGAGACGGCCGCCTATGCGGCGGCCGCAGTCGTGGGCGCAGTATTCCTGCTTCCCCGGTGGCAATGGTCAGCCGGCGTGGCGGCCGAATACGCGCAGTGGTCCTGGTTCACCCAACCGGGCTGCGTGTTCGCCGTACCGAAAATGTTGGCGATGGCCGCGCTCGCTCTGCTGGGGCTGCGGCTGGTGGGGGCGCGAGTGTGCAGCGCGAAAGCGTGCATCCCGGTGCTGGTGGGCATCGAGCGCTGCGCGATGCGCCTGCTGGCCTCGACGGCGGTCCTCACCGCTGTCGCCGGGTTGTGGTTGCTGGCGGCCCAACTCGGCGCCCGGGGGAATGAACTCCACCTCGAACTCACCAGCGGTGGCGCCACCCTGCTCGCCGGCCTCTTCGCCTGGACCAAGAAATGGCTCGCCTCGCCGGTGGAGGAAACCCGTGGGTCGAAGTTCGCCGCCACCGCGCTGGGCTGGCTGAAAAGGGCGACACCCAAGGTATTGGCAACCCTAGTGTGGCTGCTGCTGTTCCTGCTCGTGGGGGCCGCGCTGCACCGCTGGGGCGCCCACGTAGGTACCATCCTGCAACGCGATTTCTGGCTTCCGCTGGGCGGCGCCTTTGCCGTGATCGCCGCCACCGCACTGCTCTTCGATCCGGCCCGAGTGGGGTTGCACGACTTCTACCGATCCCGCCTCGCTCGCTGCTACCTCGGCGCCTCGAACCGGTCGGCCACCCACGTGCCGGAGGCGGAGCGGGCCGCGGCCAACCGGCAGGTGGCGGAGCGCCCAGGCGACGACCTCACCTTGGCGGAGCTGCGCTCGGTGGACCGGCCGCTGCAACTCGTGTGTGTGGCGGCCAACGACATGTCGGGCGATCCGCTGGGCAACCTCTACCGCGGCGCCCGCAGCGCGGTGCTTTCCGGCAACGGCGTAAGCCTGGGCGACGAGACCGCGCGACTGGACCACCTGAGGGTCTCCTCGGCGATCACCGCCTCGGCGGCCGCGTTCAACTCCCAGATGGGGCGCATCTCGATGGACCTGGGGCCGGCCGTCGCCTTCCTGATGAGCGCCCTCAACCTGCGGCTGGGCCTGTGGGTGCCGCATCCGGCCAACCGGTACCGCAGCGCCTACCTGCTACCCGGCCGGTTCTTCCTCTCGGAGATGCTGGGCCGCTCGCGCACCGACCGCCTGCACCTCCACCTTTCCGACGGCAACCACTTCGAGAACTTCGGTCTCTACGAACTGGTGCGTCGCCATTGCCGTTACATCATCGTGTCCGACTGCGGGGTGGATCCGGAGGTGGCGTTCGACGACCTGGCCAACGCCCTGCGCCGGGTGCGCGAGGACTTCGGGGTCGAGATCGACCTGGACATCGCGCCGCTGCGGCCCGACGCGGAGGGGCGCACCCGCCAGCACGCCGTCGTTGGTACGATCCACTACAACGGCACGACAGGCTTGGACAAGGGCACGCTCCTGTTCTTCAAGCCCGGGCTCACCGGCGACGAACCGCCCGACGTATTCCAGTACCACATGCGCAACGACGGGTTCCCCCACCAGTCCACCGGCGACCAGTTCTACAACGAGGCGCAGTGGGAGTCCTACCGGCGCCTGGGCGAGCATGCGGGCGACTCGGTGCTGGGGTTCTTCGAGGGGCTGGCCGCCGGGGGCTTGAACGTGCCTGACCGACTATTTCGCGACGCCCGTGCGCGTTGGCAGCCGATGCCCGAGAACCCCGCGGAGGTGCAACTGGAAATGAGCGGCCGTTGGGCGAGCCTCGAAAGCGATCTCTCCGGCGAGGGGCTGGAGCGGCTGCGCGCCGAGTTCTACAGCGAGGTCACCGCTCTGGCCTCGCCCGTACCCACCAAACAACCTGCGGCGCCCGCCACGCCAGCCGGAGAACTGGATACCGTGAGCTATCTCATCCGAGTCGTGCAACTCATGGAGGACCTCTGGCTGGTGGCCGACCTCGATCGCTATGGGGCGCATCCGCTGAACGCGGGATGGATGAACCTGATGCGCCGCTGGGCGGCCACGCCCTCGTTTCGCCGTTGGTGGCCGGTCATCGCGCCGCTCTACCAAATGGGGCTCCGCGAGTTTATCGACGGCTGTTTCACGGTGGGTGCCGTGGATCCGCAAGCCCCGGGCGGCGGCGGGCTGGCCGGACCGCGGCCCCAAGTGCAACTGCGCGTGGTGGCCGATGCGGAGGCCTTCTTCCGGGAAAGCTTCGCGGCGCGACAGTATCTGCAAACCCGAGCGATGCCGCTGCTGGAGGGCCGACGCCTGCTCGCCTACGACTTGGAGCTGCTCAACCTCGACGGCGCCTTGTCCGGCGAGAAACTTCCGGTGGGCTTCGCCCTCGTGCGTGAGAAGAACCTCGTCGCCGAGGTGACCGACCGGGCGTGGGCAGTGGAATGGGACGTAGATGAACTCTATGTGCCCGACCCGCTCTACGGCGCCGGTTTCACCTCCAAGCTGCTCGATGCCGTGCTGCGGTTCTATCGCACTCCGGGAGCAGCGGTCCCCGGCCGGGTATTCGAAGAGGCGTGGGTGAGCATCAGGCAGGGGGTGCCCGTGCGCCGCGGCGTCAGGGCCCAACCCAAAAGGCCCAGCGCAGGGAAGGGCCTGGACCGGGTTGGGGAGATCGATTTCTACAAGAGCCGCGGGTTCAGCTGTATGGCCGCCGAAGATCCAAGGACTGGAGCCACTACCCTGAAGCTGGTTTTCGGGGCCGGCTCTCCGACCCCAGTGTGAACTTCACCGCCGCGGCACTGGCCAGGCCCATGGCGGCGGAAACGAGCCACAGCGCGGGTGGACTCCATGCATAGAGGAGGCTGCCCAGCGAAGGGCCGATGATCGTGGCCAGCGACCACATCAGGGCGGCGGCGGCCATGTACCGGCCCCGCAGATGCGCCGGGGCCATGTTGGCAAGTACAGCGCTCTGGGTGGGCGCGCTGATCATCTCCCCAAGCGTCCAAATCACCACCGTGACGGCGAGGGTGCCGAAGTGGTGCGCCAGGCCGGTACTGGCGTAGCCCAGACCGAGCAGCACATAGCCGAGCATGAGCACATAGACCGGGGAGAAACGGCGCGCGAAGCCGGTGAGTGTGAGCTCGCAGGTGACGATGAGCACGCCGTTCACACCGAGCAGCAGGCCGAAATCGCGCGGTGAGAAGCCGAGGTCGGCGGTATAGAGCGCGAAACTCGACGAGACCTGCATGAAGATGAAGGTCATCGGGAAGATCGAGGCGAGGAAGACCAACAGTCGCCGGTCGCGCAGCACAACGGTCCAGGCGCCACCCGCATCGGTCCCGCTTGGGGAGTGGCATTGGGGCAGTCTCGCCGGCAGTCCGCGCCAGGCGAGCAGGCCGTAGAGGAGATCGGCCACAGCGTTGCCGATGAAGATCCAGTGAAAGGATATGCCGGCCAGAATGCCGCCAACTGCCGGGCCGAGCGCGAAGCCCGCGTTGACGGCGAGCCGGTTGAGGGCGAAGGCGGTGAGCCGGTGTTCGGCCGGTGCCAACTCCGCAATAAGGGCGCTGGAGGCGGGCCGGAACAATTCCGAGGCAAACCCCTGGAACAGCACCATCGCAAGGATGGCCTGGTAGTGCGTCAGGAAGCCGAGCACCAGCATCCCGGCCGCCGAGCTGAACATCGACACGGCGATCACGCAGCGGTGCCCGTACCGGTCGGTCCACACCCCGCCAAGCAGCGAGGAAACCAACCGGCCGATACCGTAGGCCCCCAGCACAAGGCTGATCTGCTCCCCCGAGAAGCCGAGGTGGATGAGGTGCAGTGCCAGCAGCGGCACGACAAACCCTCCGAAGCGGTTCACAAAGTTGCCCGCGGCCAGCACCCACATGGCGCGAGGGAACGAGCGAAGGGCTTGGCGGGTGGCTTTATCCACAGGGCGATATGCGAATCAAACGAGACCAGAAAGCCTGGGCGAGCGTCAGGGCCGATGCGACTAATCGCCCCGGAGCCCACAACGGTCCCCAGTCCGTAGCCCGCTCAGCCGGTGCCGCCCCCGAACGGACGCCCCTCGTCGGCCTCAATGAGGTCGAAGAAGGTCTCAATGCCGCGTCCAGCAAGCCCGTACTCGGTAAGGCGCATCTTGAGACGCTCGCTCACTTCATCGCGCCAGCCGAGCTTGGACATGTAGGCGTTCCAGATTGCGCAGTCCTCGTCCGAGCGCGGCGTGCCGCTGGCGTGGGCCCAGGAGAGGATCTCGTCGTCGGAGCCGCCGGCAAGAGTGCGCTTGACGAGGTCGGAGTAGTCGATGCCCAGGAAGCGACAGCAGCGCGCATCGAACATGCGCGGGGTGCTCTCCCCGAGGTTGGCGACGAACTCGGGCGGGAGCTGGCCGGCGGCGTGCAGCCGGATCTTGTCGAGCATGCGGCCGAAGTAGACAAGGCGACCGACTTTTGTGCTCGGGGAGCGGAGACTCGGGACTGTTGGCATGGTGATCAGGTTAACGGTACAAGAAGAGGCGCGGTGTTGACTATTTGCCAGAGGAAGCGCTCCAGGCACCCGATTTCGAGAAAAGAACCCGGGCCTGTGCACCCCACCACAGACGCCGAAGTTTTGCTTCCCAAAGTGAGCTGGCCGCGGCGCCCCTCAGCCAACCCTCCACACCCGGCGTGGACGCACCATGAAGGCCGACCCGGCGGCCAGGGCGGCCACCGCCAGCAACAGCAGCGAAGCCACCGGGTTGCCGCCCTCCCAAAGGCCGATGCCCCCGGCGCCCAACCCGCCCACGACCATTCCGAAGAACGTCTGGCCGATGATCATCGGCTGCTTGTTCTTGGCTCGTTCCTCCAAGCTGTGGTGACGTACGGTGCAGGTGGTCAGCCAGGCGGTGGCGGCCGAGTTGAGGGTGGCCCCAAGCCCGGCTATGAGTGCGACGACTGGATACCCAAGAATGAGCACCACCACCGCGATGAGCCAGCCCAGCAGTGCCGGCGCGATCGTGGCGGCGAAGGCCCGTGCTGCGATGGTGCGGTGCCGCGGCAGAGGGCTTGACGAGGCCCACTCCGGGGCTTCGTCATTGGTTGTCATGAGTGCAGCGATCAGGGCGGCGGCCAGCGCAGTACCCACAAGGGCCACACTGGCGAGCCCCACCGAGGCGCGGTAGAGAAAGGCGCTGGCTAGCCCGGGCACAATCATGACGATCTGCGTCGAGGAGCGTACCAGAAGGAGCGGATCGCGGAAGACCAGTCGCAGCTCCTTGCGCACGAGGGTCGACCAGCGGGAATGGGTGAAGGAGCCCCTCCAGGCCCCGGCGAGCGACCGGCTGCTGGCCGCCCCGTCGCCGGTGTCGCCGGCCGTGGCCAGGGCGCCGGCGGAGAAGTCGGAAGAGAGCCGTTGAAGGGCCCACCAGAGTGCGCCGGCACCAAACAGCGAGAGCAGCCCCAGCCAGAGCGGGTGGCCGCTGGCGGCGGCGGCGATCTGGGTGAGCGGCGCATGGGCGAACCAAACAAAGACCGATCTGCCGGATCCACCATCTGGATTCTGGAGCTGTATCTGGGTCATCCAATTGGAGATCTGGAACCCGGCAAACGCGGATACCCCGATCAAGATACCGAGCAGTTGCACCCCCACCCGGGTGCGGCGCGCCCCGATACGGCGCACCAGCGCCAGGGTGAAGGCGAGTGCGACCGGCACCAGGAAGGCTGTGCCGGCCAGCCAGGCCAGCCAACCCAACAGCCAGCGCGGCCCGAAGAGCAGAACGGCGACATTGAGCAGAGGCACTACGACTATCGCGCTGCCCAGGGCGGTGGTGAAGGCGATGTCGGCCAGGCGGGTGGCGACAACTACGCGCAGCGGCACCGGGCTGGAGAGGAGCAAAGGCAAGTCGCCGCGGTTGTAGAGAGTTTCCAGCGAACGTTGGAAAGCTGCTGCAAGGATGAGCAACACCGCCAGCAGCACGGCAAACTCCGCCCCACCGCGCACCTCGCCCCGCCGTCCCAACGAGGAGAGGACAAAGTAGACAGGCACGTGGAGCCCCCCGAGCATGAGCAACTGCAGCATGAGCCCGCCCAGGCTTTGAGCCGACTTCCCCCCGCTTCGGAAGTAGATCCGCAGATCGGTGACGAGGATGCGGCGAAACAACTGGAGGTCGCGCTTCACGCCGGGGCGGAATCCAGCCGCTCAGTCCAGCTCACGAGGTGGAGAAATACATCCTCCAGCGTGGCACCGTGCATGGAGGCCTGCACCTGCAACTCCGCCAGCGTGCCCTCAGCCAGGAGGCGGCCGCGGTGGATGATGCCGATGCGCTCGGCGAGGCGCTCGGCCACCTCGAGGATATGGGTGGTGAGCAGCACTGTGCCCCCGGCGGCTACAAAGTCCTGCAACATGTCCTTCACCAGACGCGCGGCTGCGGCGTCGAGGCCGGTGAGCGGCTCGTCGAGCATGAGCAGGCTGGGCCTGTGGATGAGGGCGGCGGCGAGGGCCACCTTCTGTTTCATGCCGCGGGAGAAGCCCTCGATGCGATCGCCCGCGCGCTCGGAGAGTCCGAGGATGGCCAGCAGCGATTCGGCGCGGGGGCGGGCCTCGGAGGAGGGCACATTCCAGAGAGCGGCGGTGTATTCGAGGAACTCTACCGGGGTGAGCTTTCCGTAGAGCGAGGGCTCGTCGGGCACATAGGCCAGCAGGGCCTTGGCGCGCTCCGGTTCGAGGTGTACGTCGAAGCCGTTGATGAGGGCCCGGCCACCCCCGGGCTGGAGCAGGCCGGCGAGCATGCGCAGCGAGGTGGTCTTGCCGGCGCCGTTGGGCCCCAGGAAGGCGTAGAAGGTGCCCCGGGGGATACGCAGAGAGAGCCCATCTACGGCGACAGTGGCCCCGAAGGTTTTGCGCAGGCCCTGGAGTTCGCAGGCGGCATCCGCTGGTAACACCGGAGGGATTACGGAGTCGCCGGGTTCGGGCATGGATTGCGGCGTGGGACCGGGCGACATGGGCTCGAGCAGACACGAGTTGGCGGGCGCTGGCAATCGGAGGCTGCGCCGGGCCTGCGATTAACTCGCGCCGGGGCCGCGGCTCCGCCGAAATCGTGTTCCATGGGCGGTGCACACTCGCCCGCACCGGGGGATTGCACAGCGGCTGGCTTCCCTCTTTGCTGCCGGCCGCGTGAAGCTCCGCCACTCCCTCCTCCTCTCCTCTTTCGCCCTCTGCGCCGCCGTGCGCTCCCTCGCCGCAGGCGAGGCCCTCGACCTCACCTCGAGCACGGACAAGCCCATCGAGTACGACTTCAACACCAAGCAGATGGTCGTCCTCGACGCCCAACTGATCTACGGCGACCTCACGCTTACCGCCGACGAGATCCGCTACGACGAGAAGGCCGTCCAGGCCAACGCCCGCGGCCACCTCGTGCTCACCCGCGGCGATCTGCGCCTCGTGGCCGACGAGGGCACCTACACCCTCGCCGACGGCAAGGTGCGCCTCAAAAACACGCGCGCCGGCTACTACCCGCTCTACCTCCAAGGCACCGAGCTTGAGGGCAACGTGCGCGAGTTCACCCTCAAGAACGCCACCCTCACCTACGGCGAGCCCGGCTTCCTCACCCCCACGGTGCGCGCCGACTCCATCGACTTCATACAGGGCAAGAGCTTCAAGGCCCACCACGCCAGCCTGCGCTTGGGCGCCATCCCCCTGATTCCCCTGCCCGTATTCAGCCAGCGCCTAGACACCCCTCCGCTCGAAACCGAAATCCGCCTGGGCTTCCGCAGCTCCCTAGGCGCCTTCATGGACGCCACCGCGCTGGTGCCGGTGGCACCCGGCGTCGGCGTAGGACCCCACCTCGGGCTGTTCAGCAAACGCGGAGTGCTCATCGGGCCGGGTGCCCGCTACGACACCAAGAACGGTGACTCCACCTTCACCGGTGAGCTGCGCTCGGGCTGGATACACGACTTCGGGGGCAACAGCGCCCGCGGGCTCGACACCTTGGGTGCCCCCGTAGGCCACGACCGCGGGCTCATCAACTGGCGCAACCTCCAGACCACTGGTGACCACTTCACCCTCATGTCCCAGCTCGCCTACTGGAGCGACTCGGAGGTGGTGCGAGACTTCGACCGCCCCCACTTCGGCCACAACCAGCAACCGGAGACATTCGTGGAGGCCACCTACGCCGGCAACAACTACTCGACCTCCGCCTTCGTCCGCGCCCAGCCCAACGACTTCCAGATCACCCAGCGCCGGGAGCCCGAACTGTCCGTCAACCTCCTCACCTCACCCCAGGACCTCGGCTTCATCCACCGCGGCAACGTGGGCTTTGTGAACCTGCGCGAGAACGCCTCCACCTTCACCCCTGGCCTTTCCGACCTCTCCAGCCAGCGCTTCGACGCCTACTATGGAGTGGAACATCCCGGAGTCCTCACCCCCTGGCTCACCCTCACCCCCGACGCCGGTGCCCGCCTCACCCACTATTTCTCCGCGCTGAACGGCAAGGATGACTACACCCGCGTGCTCGGCCAAGTGGGCGCCGACCTGCGCGGCCACGCCTACGGCCAGTGGGACGTGAAGAGCGAGCGCTGGCATGTGGACGGCCTGCGCCACCTCGTGGAACCGTTTGTCCAATACCGCTACATCCCGGAGGCCGAGAAGGGCCGCGCCTACATCCCCCGCATAGACCGCTCGGTATTCTCCACGCGGTTGCAGCCCATCGACCTCGGCGAGATCCGCTTCCTGGATGACCTGCACGAGATCAACACCCTGCGCTACGGACTCGAACAACGCCTCCAGACCCGAGACCCTCGCGGCGGCTCACGCGACCTCATCGCCCTCACCGTCGCGCAGGACCTGCGCTTCTCCCGCCTTCTGGGCGAGCACCGCAGCTCCGATCTCCACACCGACCTCGCCCTCATGCCCGCGCGCTGGCTGGCCGTGGATTTCTACCAGCGCATCGACCCGCACGGCTTCCGCCTGGAGGAATTCAACTCCGGCTTCACCCTCACCGATGGAGATTACTGGAGCACCCGCTTTGGCACCCAGTTTCTCCGCGACCAGCTAGAGGAATACTCCGTCGACTCCCGGGTTCGCCTCAACGAACGCTTCGCCCTCACCGGGCGCTGGCGCTACGACGCCATCAAGAGCATTCTTTACGAACAGGTCTACGGCCTCCGCCAAACCATCCGCAACCTCTGGTCAATCGAGTACCAGCTCGCCTTCATCAAAGGTCAGAGCGAGGAGAACGGCTTCCAGTTCCGCATTTCAGTAGAGGTGTTCAAGTTCTGAAGCCCCCCGTAGACGCGCCCCTGGTGGAGGGTGCCCGGGAACGGGCATCCTCCTCGCTCTCTTCCCCGCCCGGTAGCGAAGCGCTTCGGTAAACTCTCGCGTTATCCTCCGTCCGACGGGTCCTACCGGTCCGCCCCGTCAGACCAGTCCGATCGCCCCGCCGCCCCCCTCCACAGTCACCTGTTCCTTGTTACTTGCTCAATCCCTCGCTCATGCCCACGCCCGACTCCAGCCCCCGCGCCGCCTCAGGTTCCCAACGTTCCCACCGCCAGCTCGAGATCTTCGGCGAACTCCTCCACTCACTCGCCCCCGCCGCCCGGCGCGAGGAGAACTTCCCCACCTTCCTTCAGCACCGCCTCGGGCGCGACCGCCGCTTCGGCTCCCGTGACCGCCGCCTGTACCGCGCCTTGGCCTACTCGGCCGTGCGCCACCTCGCCTGGATCGAGGCCGCCCCGGCCCCCGCCCGACCGCTGATCGCCCTCTGGCTGGGCGCCGACGAACCCTCACTGGCCTCCCTGCGCAGCGAACTTCTTGCCGACTGGCCCGCGCTGCCAGCCACCCCCGCCGAGCAAGCCTCGCTCCTCAACAGCCGCCTGGGCATTGCACTCTCCGTAGACCAACTCTTCCCCGCTTGGCTCGCCGCCGAAGCGCCCTCACTCGCTGGCGACGCCCGCGACCGCCTGCTCACCCGCTCGCCTCTCTGGCTGCGTCTCCAGACCGCCGATCCCCAGCCCGTCCTCGCCTGGCTGGCCGCCGAGGGCATCCCCTTCCGCCGCCATCCGCTCCTGCCCGACGCACTCGCGCTGCTCATCGAAACCGACCTCACCCGCAGCGCCCTCCATGAAGCCGGAGCCTTCGAGATCCAGGACATCGGCTCCCAGCTCATCCTCGCCCTCGCCTGCCCGCAGCCCGGTAGCCGCTGGCTCGACGCCTGCGCGGGTGCCGGCGGCAAGACCCTGCAACTCGGCCGCCTGATCGGCCCTGCCGGCAATGTTGAGGCCACCGACATCCGCCCCGCCGCCCTCGCCGAGTTGCGCACCCGTGCCACCCGCGCCGGCCTCGCCAACGTCACGGTGCTCGCCGCCGCCCCCGCCCACAACCGCCGCTACGACGCCGTGCTCGTCGACGCTCCGTGCAGCGGCTCCGGTACCTGGAGACGCTCCCCCCACCTACGCTGGCAAACTACCGCCGCCGACCTCCTCCGCCAGCACCAGCGCCAACTCGCCATCCTCTCCGCCAACGCCACCCTCGTGAGCCCCGGCGGCAGGCTCATCTACGCCACCTGCTCGCTCGCCCGCACCGAGAACGAAGGCACCGTAGCCGCCTTTCTGGCGGCGCATCCGCACTTCCATGTCGTCGCCCCCTCCGATGCTCTCGGCTGCACCGTAAACGAATACGGCACGGCGATCCTGCCAGCAGCCCACGACGGCGACGCCTTCTTTGTGAGCCTGCTTGAGTGCCAGCCCTAGGGCCGGGGCAGCGTCGAACATCCAGCCAGCAACTGGGGCCTTTGCCGCCCCAGCCTCGTCGTGGCCAAGCGAGGAGCGGCGTTCCACCCCGCGTGCACAGCAGAACATCAACCTCATGCGGGCGTTGATCGGGTGCGGGCCTCGGCCCCTTGCGGGCACGCCGCCCACCGCCCTGGGGCCTTGCACGAGGATGAAACCTTATCGACGCGCGGCCGTCTCATCGGCCAGTACTCATTTTCCTATCTGTGCCTTTTCCGGGGAATCTCACCATGCATACGAAATCCATTCTCTTCCTTCTCGCCGCCATGCTTGCCGTATCAACGGCAGCTTCGGCAGGCGACCATCGGGATCGCGTCTGGTCCCACCGAGCCCCTCGCCCGCACTACACCGTTGGCCATAGGCCGCCGGGCATGCGCCACGACCACATGAGGCCACGGCCGAGCCACCGCCACGTGTGGGTTTCAGGATATTGGCGCTGGAGCGACGGTTATGCTGATTGGGTTTGGTCCAACGGCTATTGGGCGATCCCGCCCTATGAGGGCGTCGTGTATGTCGCGCCGAGTTATCGGGAAGGCCCCTCCGGTGTGGTCTTTGTCGACGGAGGCTGGTGTGAGCCAACCTACGGGCGGTCCGATAATGCCGCTGCCGGCACCGTGATCGGTGGGGTTGTTGGCGGCGTGATCGGTCACCAGTCGCATCGCACAGGAGTCGGCGTCCTGCTGGGTGCAGTAGTTGGCGGGGTGATCGGCCACGAGTCGGATGAGCGGCAGGCCGAGCAACGCTACCAAGCCGCGCAGGACCGCGCCAACCAAGCCCAGATCGCCCGCACCCAGGCCAACGCCAACGCCGAGTTGGAGGAACGCAAACTGATCGCGCAGGGCAGCACCATATCCGACCAGGAACTCGCCGCCGCCCAGGAACGCGCCCGCGTGGCCAAGGCAAACCTCGCTGCTGCAAAGTCCTCGCAACAGTCCAATCTCGGCCGCGCCTCCGCGCTCCAGAAGGCGAATGCGGAAGCCGATGCAGCCGAAGCCGAACTCAATGCGCTGAAGAAATAGTCGTCGCTTGTACCCACTCTGGCCCGATGGTGCGCTCCGCCCATCGGGCCTTTCTTTTGCCCACTTGGTTCGCGTTGTTACCCCGGTTCGCTTCAAGCAGCGAAGCTCCCCGAATGCCTCAGGGCTTCGCAGTTCGCCCCTCGCCGCAGGCTTGACGGCTTTGCTACAGTCGCCTCCTCAACCATGCGCTTCCTATCTCCATTTCTTCTGTTCCTGGTCATCGCAGCCATCGGCATCGCTGGCGAACCCACGCCGCACATACCGGTGGTGGTCACCGCCAACACCATCCTCGACGATCTCGTCCGGCAGATCGGCGGCGCTCAGGTGAGCACGCGTTGCCTCGTGGCCCCCGGAGCGGATCCACACACCTTCGAGCCGCGCCCCTCCGATGTGAAGCAACTCGTCGCCGCCGATGTCCTCGTGGTCAACGGGCTCGGGCTCGAGCCCGCCATCATGAAGCTCGCCGAAAATTGCGGTTTCCGTGGAGTGATCGTCGTGGCCAGCGCCGGCATCGCCCCGCGCTGCGGCGGCTGCAATCACGAGCCTCTGGCAACGCCGAGTTCCAGCTCGGCCCCGGAGCCTGCCCCCGCCCAATCGAAAATCGGCAATCCCAAATCGGAAATCCCATCTCCCACTCCGCACTCCGCAATCCCAATTCCGCAATCCCCCGATCCCCACGCCTGGCAGGCCCCGAGCAACGTAGCCGTGTACGTCGCCAATATCCGCGACGCCCTCACCCGGGCCCACCCGGCAGAGGCCGCCGGATACCAAGCCCGCGCCTCCGCCTACCTGACCGAACTCACCGAGCTCGACCGCTGGGTGCGCGAACAAATCGCCACCATCCCGCCCGCCCGCCGCAGGCTCGTCACCTCCCACGATACCCTCGGCTACTTCGCCGACGTCTATGGCTTCCAAACCGTACCCGTAGGCGGCTTGTCCACCTCCGCCGAGCCCAACGCCCGCGATGTGGCCGCCATCATTGATCTGATCCGCCGAGAGCAGGTGCCGGCCGTATTCTTCGAGCTCACGAGCAACCCAAAACTCATCCGCCAGATCGGCACCGATGCCGGCGTGCGCTTGGCGGAACCGCTTTTCACCGACAGCCTCGGCGCGCCGGGCTGCACAACCTACCTTGAGGCCATGCGCACAAACGTCTCGCGGATCGTCGCCGCCCTTCGGTAACGTCTCCACCTTGTCACACGACATCATCAGGCTGCAGGACGTCACGGTCGCCTACGGGCGGCGTCTCGCCGTGGAAGGCGTCACCACCCAGATCCACTGCGGCAGTCTCACAGCCATCCTCGGCCCCAATGGCGCAGGCAAGAGCACCCTGCTGCGCGCCATCCTGGGCTGGATGCCGCTCACGCGCGGCGAGATTCGCATCGGCGATTCGCATCCCCAGCACGCCCTCCCTCGCCTCGCCTATCTCCCGCAGCGGCTCGACATCGACTGGGATTTCCCGATCACCGTGCGCGGCGTGGTCGAGCAAGGCCGGTATCCGGCGCTTGGCAACTGCCGCCGCTTCGCCGCCGCCGACCACGCGCTGGTCGAGCGCTCGCTCGCCGAGATGAAGCTCACCGAGCTCCAAGATCGCCAGATCCGCACCCTCTCCGGCGGGCAACAGCAGCGCGTCTTCCTTGCCCGTGCCCTAGCCCAAGGCGCCGACATTTTCCTCCTCGACGAACCCTTCGCCGGGCTCGACGCGCCCGCCACCGCCGAACTCGCTGCGGTGCTACGGTCGTGGGAGAAGCAACACCGCACTGTTGTCGCCGTGATCCACGACTTCGCCCTCGCCCGCCGCACATTCTCGCACGCGCTGCTGCTCAGCACCCGCCTGCTAGCCGCCGGCCCGATCTCCGAAGTCCTAGCACCGGAGCAGCTCAAGACGACCTATCCGGCGGCGCTCGACGATTGACCTGTCCGGCGAATAGGAGCCCCACGCGTCCGCGATGAAAACGAAGACCCTAGCCATAACCGCCCTGCTCACGCTTTGTTTAGCCGCGGCTTGCGCAGGCCTGCACGCTGGAGATTCAACTCCTGACACCGAAGCGAATCGCATCCGGGCCATCGAGGGCAAACGGCTACTGGCTTTGGTCAACGGCCGTGTTGAAGACGCCAAGCAATACCACGCAAGCGACTTTCAACTCATCAGCCCTGGGGGCATGGCTTTCACGCGGGATGAGTACCTCGGAGCCATCGCCTCCGGGAAGTTGAAGTACCTCGTTTTTGCGGCCGTCTCCCCGATCGAGGTTCGTCTTCATGGCGACGCCGCAGTTATACGCTACCGGTCTCGTATTCGAATCGCGTGGGAGGGGAAGAACGAGGAGCTATTCCGCTGCTGGCATACGGACCTCTACGAAATGCATGACGGCCAGTGGCAAATCGTTTGGTCGCAGGTGACGGGGGATGGCGGCGCCGAAGTCGAACCATCAACGCTCGCGGCAGAGCGCGGGGAGCCAACCCTGAGCAGAACGAAGGCGGCCGCTAATGGGTCCTCGGTCGACACAATCAACGCAACCCCATGATCGACTTCCTGCTAGAGCCCTTCCGCTACGAGTTCATGCAACGCGGCCTGCTGGTCGCGGTGCTGCTCGGGCTCAGCGGCGGTCTGCTGGGCTGCATCCTCGTGCTGCGCCGGCTCGCGCTCATGGGCGACGCCCTCTCCCACTCGTTGCTGCCCGGCATCGGCGTGGCGTATCTGCTTTTCGGGCCCAGCCTGCCGGCGCTCCTGCTGGGCGCGTTGCTGGCCGGCCTGCTCACCGCGCTGGGCAGCGGACTCGTCAGCCGGCTCACCCGCATCAAAGAGGACGCCGCCTTCGGCTCGATCTTCCTCGTATTTTTCGCGGCCGGAGTGGTCCTGGTAAGCAAGCTGCCCACGCGTATCGACCTCATGCATTTTCTCTTCGGCAACATCTTGGGCGTCGGTCGCACAGATGTCGCGCTCGCCGGAGCCGCAGCCGGGCTCACCCTCACCGTCTTCGTCGTGTTCTACCGCAGCATCGTGCTGGAGACCTTTGATCCGATCTTCCATCGCGCCACCGGAGGCTGGGGTGGGCTCACGCATCTGGGCATACTCGCGCTCTGCGTGGTCAACCTCGTGGCCGCATTGCAAGCGATGGGCATCGTGCTCTCGCTCGGGTTGTTTCTCCTGCCGGCCGTCACCGCCTATCTCTGGTGCGACCGCTTGCCCACGATGCTCGCCGTCTCCGCCGCCACGGCAGTGGTGGGCTCGGTGGTGGGCATCATCGTGAGCTACCACGCCGGCCTGCCGAGCGGCGCTACCATAGTGCTCAGCCTCGGTGTTTGCTTCCTGGTGTCAGCGTTGGTGAGCCCTCGCTACGGGGTGATTGCGCGGTTGCTGCGCACCCGCCGCGAGGGGAAAGCGGTGCGTCACACTGCCGAATAAGAGGCCAGGGGACGCAGCGGGCATCCATGCCTGCAGTAGCCCCGGCGCTCCGTGCCGTCCATTCCGATTGGGCACAACCGATCCGTCGCCGACCTCAGCCCGAGCGTCTACGCCACCACCGGGCGAAATCCGCCCAGGCTAGCGCGCGATGGCTAATGCCGTTCTTCACCGCCCCGCCCAGCTCGGAGAAAGTCAGGTGGTTTTGCCCCGGCACGAAGATCGGGTCGTAGCCGAAGCCGCCGTGTCCACGCTCGCACTCCAGCAGCCGGCCGTCGCAGCGCCCGATGAAGTCGTGTTCTTGTCCGCTCGGCTCGATCACAAAGAGCACGCAGATGAAATGCGCAGCCCTCCGTGCGGGCGGCACCCCCTGCAGCTTGGCGAGCAGCTTGGCGAGATTGGCCGCGCTCGTGGCGCCGGGGCCAGCGTAGTGGGCCGACTCCACGCCCGGCTCACCGCCGAGCGCATCCACGCACAGACCGCTGTCGTCGGCGAGCACCCACGCGGTGCCGCCGAGCCGCTCGTGCAGCGCACGGGCCTTCTTGCGAGCGTTGCCCACGAAGGTGCCGGTGTCCTCGACCACCGCCGGCATGCCTCCAGCCTCCTTCGCGGAGCGCAGCCGTAAGGCGAGCTTGGAGTCGTCGGCCAGCGCCTGCATCTCGGCAACCTTGTGGGCATTGCCGGTGGCAAAATAGAGATCGGTCGGGTCAGTCATGGTCGCAGCCGCAGTGATGGTCGCCCGCCCCGTGCTCTTCGCCGGGAGTGGTGTCGATTTCCAGGGTATCGGGATAAACAATCCGCCCGCGCATCAGTTGATCATCGCCAAAGACCGAATGCCGCACCTCGGCCAGCCGCAGCCCCACCGAGGGCAACTCCACGCGCAGCCCGGTGGCCACTGGTATGGAGGAGGCGTCGGCAAACACCCGCGGCGCTCGATAGGCCAACAGGTAGTCGAGCGCACGGGTCTGAATCAGCCCGCTCAGCAGCCGCGAACCGCCCTCGACCAGCACTCCAGTCACACCTTCTCGGGCACAGCGTTCCGTAAACGCGGCACTCGACACCACGCCCTCCTCGGCGGGCAAACGCCACACCTGCACGCCCAGCTCCTCCAGCTTGCGCACGACCACGGAGTGCTGCCGCTCGGAGGTGACAATCGTGGTACGGGAGCGCCACTCGTCGCTGAGCAGGCGCGGTAGTGGGTTGAGCGTGGCGATGCTCAGCGCACCGTCGAAGACAAAGCGCCGCGGGCACCACACGCCCTCGGGCAGGCGCGCGGTGAGCTGCGGGTCGTCGCTGGCCACCGTGCCGGCCCCCACGGCGATGGCGGGAAACAACCGGCGCCAGCGCATCACATCGGCTCGGGCAGCCTCGCCGGTTATCCACTTGGATTCGCCGGTGCGGCAGGCGATGCGGCCGTCGATGGTCGTGGCGATCTTTGCGGCCAGCAGCGGCCGGCCGGTCGCGATCCAGTGGTTGAAGATCAGATTCAGGTCCGTGCACTCCTCGGCGAGCACTCCGGTAACCACCTCCACTCCTGCAGCACGCAGCAGCTCGAAGCCGCGCCCGGCGTGTCGAGGATTCGGATCGGTGGCGCCTACGACCACCCGCCGGATACCGGAGGCGAGGATCGCCCCGGTGCAGGGCGGCGTGCGGCCCTCAGTGCAGCAGGGCTCGAGTGTCACATAGAGCGTGGCATCTGGCTCGGGTGCCCGCCCCAGGGCCCGCAGCGCCACGATCTCGGCATGGGGCTCGCCGGCCTTCGCGTGGAACCCCTCGGCCACGATCTCGCCGGCCTCGACGATGAGCGCGCCGACCATCGGATTGGGATGGGTGGCGCCCCAGCCGCAGCGCGCCACAGCGAGAGCCCGGCGCATGAAGGCTTCGTGAAAGTTCGCGAAATCGGCGTTCATGCCCGCGCCGACACGTAGGGGTTGTTGGCCTTCTCCTCACCCACTTCGGTCTCCGGGCCGTGGCCGGGATAGAGCACGGTGTCGTCGGGCAACGTATAGATCTGGGTACGGATCGAGTGCGCGAGCTGCTCGAAGCTGCAGCGCGGGAAATCCGTGCGCCCGATACTGCCGGCGAAGATCGCATCGCCCACGAAGGCCGCCCCGGTGGTGCGGAAATAGAAGAGCACGTTGCCGGGGCAGTGGCCGGGCACATGGCGCACCTCCACGGTTTCACCCAGCAGCTCGAAGGTGTCGCCCTGCTTGACCAGGTGGTCGATCTTCGCCGGGTCCAGCCGCAGCCCGGGCATGGTGAACATCGCCATAGTCTCCGGCGTCTCGATGAACATCCTGTCCTCCTCGTGGGCGTAGAGAGGAACGCCCGTCTGCTGGATACGGCCGGCGTCGCCGGTGTGGTCCCAATGGCCGTGGGTGATGAGCAGCGCCACCAGCTTGCAGCCGGTCTTGTGCAGAAGCGCCTGCACCTCGGGCAAGACATCGTGAGGAGCGTCGACGAGCACGGCCTCGTGGCGTGCGGAGTCGGTGAGCAGGTAGGCGTTGGTCTCGATCGGCCCGGCGGGAAGGACGTGGATTTCCATCTGTGGCGGAGGTGAATGAAGCTGATAGACCGCGGATTTCATGGGAGTGCGCCAAGGATAACCTCGCCGCGGCTGCTGCGCCAACGTTGCGCTATCATCGGTGACTGTCCTTGCGATCCAGGGGCGGCAGAATTGCCGTAGGTTTCTGCATGCGCCCCGTCCTGCGCTCGGGCAACCCCAGAATCCGCTTGGAGTCGCCGCGGGCATCGTTTTGCCTCTGTCCCTTATGGAAGTCATCAAGTTCGCGGTTCTCCCCGGCGATTACATCGGGCCCGAAGTCATGTCCGAAGCCCTGCGCGTGCTCGAACACGCCGCCAAGGCTGCCGGCCTCAAGCTCGAATACCAGCACGCCGATGTGGGCGGAGCAGGTATCGACAATCACGGCACCGCCCTGCCCGACTCCACCCTCGCAATCTGCCGCGCCGCCGACGCCATCCTCTTCGGCTCCGTGGGCGGCCCCAAGTGGGAGAAGCTCCCGCCCAAGGACCAGCCCGAGCGCGCCGCTCTCCTGCCCCTGCGCAAGGCCTTCAACCTCTTCGCCAACATCCGCCCCGGCCTGCTCTACTCCGACCTGCGCGACGCCTCCCCGCTCAAGACCGAGCGCATCCCCAACGGCATCGACATCGTGTGTATCCGCGAGCTCACCGGCGGCATCTACTTCGGCGCCAAGAGCACCATCACCCTGGAAAACGGCGAGCAGCAGGCCACCGATACCATGGTTTACAAGACCTCCGAGATCGAGCGCATCGCCGAGGTGGCCGCCGTCACCGCCCGCGCCCGCGGCAAGAAGGTGTGCTCGGTAGACAAGGCCAACGTGCTCGAAACCTCCGTACTCTGGCGCAAGACCGTCACCGCCTACTTCGCCAAGCACCACCCCGACCTCGCCCTCTCGCACATGTATGTGGACAACGCAGCCATGCAGCTGGCGCGCGACCCCAACCAGTTCGACGTGCTCTTCACCGAAAACATGTTTGGCGACATCCTCTCCGACGAGATGGCCGTCATCTGCGGCTCGCTCGGGATGATGAGCTCGGCTTCGCTCGGCACGGGCAAGAACCGCTTCGGCAAGCCCTACGGCCTCTTCGAGCCCGCCGGCGGCACCGCCCCCGACATCGCCGGCAAGGGCATCGCCAACCCCTGCGCCCAAATCCTCTCCGCCGCGCTCATGCTGCGCTACAGCTTCGGCCAGGACGCCCTCGCCACCAAGATCGAGGCCGCCGTGCGCAAGACGGTGACAGTCGACGGTATCCGCACTGGTGACATCGCCTTCGGCAAGCCGGTGGTGGGCACCCGCGCGATGGCCGACGCCATCATCGGCAACCTGTGAAAACACAGTTGCCAGTAGCGAGTAGCGGGTAGCGAGCATTCGGCAGCGGATCAATCGGTCCAACACCGACCCGCTCGCTTCGCCTTCCCACTACTCGCTACCCGCTCCCCAATCCTCGCTACTACCGCCGCTTCGCCGCCTTCCCTCTCGCTTCCGGCTACCCACGCCGAGCTTCGTTTAGCCGCCATCCGACTACCCGGCGCTCCCGCCCGCTCCGCCGTCTTCCTACTCGCTACCCGCTACTCACTACTCGCTACTTTTCCGCCCATGACCTCCGCCGAGATTCGCCAGAGCTTCCTCGATTTCTTCGCCAAACAGCAGCACACCCTCGTGCCGTCGTCCTCGCTGCTGCCCGACTCGCCCGGACTGCTCTTCACCAACGCCGGCATGAACCAGTTCGTGCCCATCTTCCTCGGCGACAAGAAGCCCGATGTGGCCAAGTGGGCGGGCGTGGTCCCCGGCTCCGATACCCGGGCGGCGGATACCCAGAAATGCATCCGCGCCGGCGGCAAGCACAACGACCTCGAGGATGTCGGTTGGGATACCTACCACCACACCATGTTCGAGATGCTGGGCAACTGGTCCTTCGGCGACTACTTCAAGAAGGAGTCGCTCACGTGGGGCTGGCAGTTGCTCACCGGCGATCCGGCCCAGGGCTGCTGGGGCATCCCCGCCAAGCGCCTCTTCGCCACCGTGTACTCGCCCAACAAGGCCAAGGGCGACCCCTCCGAGTTTGACCAGGAAGCCTACGACATCTGGGCCGGCCTGTTCCGCGCCGCCGGCCTCGACCCCGCCGTCCACATCGTCAACGGCAACCGCAAGGACAACTTCTGGCAGATGGGCGACACCGGCCCCTGCGGCCCGTGCTCGGAGATCCACTTCAACCTGCTCCCCTCCGACGACGAGGTCGAGGGCCGCAAGGGCGTGAACTCCAGCTCACCGCGCTGCATCGAGATCTGGAACCACGTGTTCATCCAGTTCAACGCCAATGCCGACGGCACCTTCGCCCCGCTGGCCGCCAAGCATGTGGATACCGGCATGGGCTTTGAGCGCGTGGCCGGCATCTACGCCACCACCCACGGCTTCAAGGACTTCTCGGCCGAGCCCTCCAACTACAACTCCGACGTCTTCACCCCTCTCTTCGACGTCATCACCTCGCTCTCCGGCAAGACCTACACGCGCACCGTACCCACCAAGCGCGAAGGCCTCCTCGAGCAGGAGAAGACTGACATCGCCTACCGCGTGCTCGCCGACCACGCACGCTGCGTGTCCTGCGCGATCGCCGACGGCATCTTGCCCGGCAACGACGGCCGCAACTACGTTATCCGCCGCATTCTGCGCCGCGGCATCCTCTACGGTCGCAAGGACCTCGGCCTCCCGGTCGGCTTCTTCGAGAAACTGGTCGCCGCCGTGGTGGCCTCGCTAGGCACCGTCTTCCCCGAGCTCAAGAGCCAGCAGAGCATCATCGAGCGCGTCGTGCGCTCCGAGGAGGAGAGCTTCGGTCGCACGCTGGACCGGGGACTTGCTGTCT
>CAJCBL010000202.1 GCA_903960515.1 uncultured Verrucomicrobiota bacterium | reverse complement strand
CCACCTACACCGGCACCGTGTATCGCGCCGCCACGGCCAGCGCCCTGCCGACAGCTTCCCTCGCTCTCGGCAGCACCCGCATCGGCGGCACGCTCGCCAGCAACCTCTCAATCTCGAACACCGCCGGCGACACCGGTGGCTTCACCGAGACGCTCGGCGCCACCGTCACCGGCACCACCGGCGACCTGAGCACCACCGGTTCGATCGCTGGGCTCGCCTACAACGCCGCGCCCAGCACCGCCATCGGAGTGGCGCTCAACACCACCACCGCCGGTGCCAAGACCGGCACCGCCACGCTCGGCTTCACCTCGACCGAGATCAACGGCAGCGGTCTCGGCACCATCAGCATCGGTTCGCAGCTCGTGACCGCCACCGGCTCCGTCTACCAGGCCGCCCAAGCGGCGATCCTGCCGTCGACCGTCAACTTCGGAATCGTGCACGTCGGCGACACGGTCGTACGGAACATTGGCGTGACCAACTCCGCTCCAGCCACTGGAGGATTCACGGAAACGCTCGGTGCCACCGGAACGACCGCTTCGCCGCACCTGACCCTGACCGGGAGCGCCACCGGGGTGGGCGCCGGCGCAACCCTCGCCAACGCCATCACCGTCGGACTCAATACGGCTACGGCGGGCAGCATCAGCGGCGCGACTGCCCGCTTCGACTACACCTCGGAAGCACTCGCAGGCAGCGGCCTCACGAACCTCTCGGCCGGCAGCCAGACCGTGACGTTCAATGGCCAAGTGAACAACTACGCGGCGTTCGGTCTCAGGTTCGAGTCGGGTGAGGGGAGCCTGGTCTTCACCGGTGCCAATGCGGCCACCCTTGATTTCGGGGTCCTCAACCTCGGCGATGCGTCGGCCAACGCGTCGCTGCTCTTCGGCAACACCGCAACCGGCCCCGCCGACACCCTGGCGTTGGACTTCGCGACCTCCGGCGGTGCCTTCCTCTTCACCGGCTTCACCTCTGTCACCGGAATCGCAGCCGGCGAAAGCGTGTCGGCCGTCGCCGCGTTCAACCCCGCCAACACCGGCACTTGGAGCCAGAACGTGAGCATAACCCTGCGCAGCCAGAACAGCGACGGCTTCAACGGCAGCCTGGGCGACTTCAACCTGATGGTGACCGGCACCGTCGTGCCCGAGCCCTCGACCTACGCCGCAGTCCTCGGCGCGGCCGCGCTCGCAGCCGTGTTGCTGCGGCGGAAAAAGCAGAACCGCAAAACCCCGACCGGCGGCTGAAGCGGGCCTCGGTCCGGCTACGCGGGACAAACGCCTTGTCCCGCGTAGCTGGTCGACGCAGTCGTGCAGCCCTGCGCGCCCAAAGGCTGAAGCGCTTCGCGCTCATAGGCTGAAGCGCTTCGCGCTCCAGCTACAACTACCCCTCCATCCCTTTTACCCATGCCTCAGATTGCCTTCTTCCACCTCCCCGCCCGCACCGCCGCCCTGCTCGCCGCTGCGCTCCTGGCCACCGGCTCCGCCCTCGCCCAGACCGCCGCCTCCTACATCGGCTCCAACGGCAGCTACGCCACCCCGACCAACTGGAACCTCGGGAGTGTGCCGCTCAACGCGGGCGGCTCCCTCTACTCCGTATCCATCGGCTCGGACAAGAGTTCGGTCACCTTCGATGTCGCCGCCGGCTCCTATGCGCTCAGCTCGCTCTCGGTCGGTTCGGGCACCACTTTCATCCTCTACGCCGGCCACGAGCTGTCGGTTCCGGGCTCCTTCCGCCTCACCGGCGGTCTCCTCGTCTCCGGCCCCGGCGCCGCCTTCAACGCCTCCACCACCGGCGGGATCGACCTCAGCCTCGCCTCCCTCAACGTCGATGGCGGCGCACAGGCCGTGCTCGGCGGCAGCGGCCCCGCGCTCGATCTCTCGCTCGACGGGGCGTCCGGGGCGTCCTTCCGCTCCGACGGTGCCGGCTCCCGGCTCGATCTGCGCGGCTTCCGTTCGCTCAACCGCAACGGCGAAGGCGTCTACGTAGGCGCCGGCAACAGCGCTGTCACGGATCTCCCCAACCTGGAGAAGGTCGCCCACCACGGGACGACCTACTACGGCCTGTATTCGGCCACCACCGGCGGCACGCTGGCGGTACCCGCGCTCACGGAAGTCTTCGGGCCGAACATCTTCGAGGCCACCCAGGGCGGCCACATCGACGCCGCCTCGGCGGCCCCCCGCACCCTGGCGCTGACCGGTCCCAACTTCAGCCAGTTCAACGCGCACGGCGCCGGCTCGCGCCTCAACTTCGGTTCGTTTGCCGCCCTTGACTGCGCCGCCGCCGGCGCCGGGTTCCGGGCGGCCAGTGGCGCCGTACTCGATCTCTCCGGACTGGCAGCGACCACCGCGCGCACCGAATTCGGCCCCGGCTTCACGGCCGAGACCGGCGGCCGGATCGAGCTCGCCTCGCTCGCCCATGTTGAGGGGGCTCACAGCTTCAGCGCCGAGACAGGTGCTCTCCTCACCACTGCCGCCCCTGCAGGTGCGCCGCTGCGCAGCCTCACCGTGGCCGGTGCCCACTCCGTGTTCTTCCGCGCGGTGGATATCGGTTCCCGCCTGGACTTCGCCTCCATCGACACCCTGCGCCTGCAAGGCCATGAGGCCGTGTTCTACGCCGAGGTCGGTGGCCTCGGCTCCTTCCCCGACCTCGCCGCCTCGGAAGTCACCACCGGCGATGCCGTCAGTTTCAACGCCCTCACCGGAGGCAACCTGACGTTGCCCCGCCTGGCCCAACTCACGGGCGCCCATTCCTTCCGGGCGGCGAGCGGCGGCGCCATCAGCACCCGCGCCCCCGGCGAACCTACGGCCATCCGCACCCTCACCATCGACAAAGGGACCGGGAGCAGCACCGCCTTTTTCACCGCCACCGGCATGGACTCCCTGCTCGACCTTACCGGTTTCCACTCCGTCGTCACCCTCCACGGCGCCGGCCTCTGGTTCGGCGCAGAAGACACCGGCCGGATCGATTGCTCCAACCTCGAGTCGATCACGGCTTCGCCCGAATGGGTCTCCAGTTTCCAGGCGTCGCAGGCGGGGCGGATCGACCTCTCGGCCCTCAGCACCATCGAAGGTTCCCACTCCTTCACCGCAAGTTCCGGCGGGCTCATCACCACGGCCGCCGCCGAGGGCACCGCCCCACGCACTCTCGCCATCACCGGCGCCACCTCCACGACCTTCCGCGCCGAGGAGGCCGGCTCGCGCCTCGACTTCACCTCGATCGAGAGCCTCGACCTGCAGGCCGACGAGGTTTCCCTCTTCGCCGAGCGCGGCGGCAGCGTGGCTTTCCCCGAACTCGCGATCTCGGCGAACTCCACCGGGCGCCTCATCGCCCACTACGCCTACGACGGCGGCTCCATCGAGCTGCCTGCGCTCGCCGCCATCGACGGCGCGCACAGTTTCACCGCCGAGCGCGGGGGCCGGATCTCCACGGGTGTTCCCACTCTCGAAGCACCGCGTTTCCTCACCTTCACCGGGCCGGAGGCGTGGGTGCCTTTCCGGGCCTCCGGGGCGGGCTCGGCGATCGACTTGTCGGCCATCAACGCCGTGATGGCGGCCAATGACGGTTGTTTGTTCCACGCCAGCGCCGAGGCACAGATCAGCCTGGCCGGCCTGCAGGCCAGCGGCGTGGTGGAGGAGCAGGTCATTAGTCTCGTGGCTGAAGGGGGCAGCGTGGAGCTGGACGCGCTGGCGCAGGTGATCGGCGCCCATTATTTCACGGCCGTCGGCGCAGGCCGGGTCTCGTTCACCGCGCCGGAGGCAGGCCGGCGGGAGCTGACCCTGACCAATGAAAACAGCGACGAGGGCTTTCGGGATTCGTTTACGGCCGATGGGGCCGGCTCGGTCATGGATATGGCGGGGATCGAGTCCATCGTGCACAGCGGGCTGAGCGCGTGGTATCGGGCGAGTGCCGGGGGGCTGGTCGATCTCTCCGGGCTGAATCGTTCGACCGGCTTGGATACCGGCCTGCCGGTGAGCCTGCGGGCGGACGATGGGGGCACTCTGGTGTTGGGCAATCTGGCCACCAGTGGCCTGCACCGGCTGCGCGCCACCGGTGCAGGCGCCAGCATCGCCGCCCGCAGTCTCGACCTCGGGCCCGGCACCACGCTGGAGCTAGGGGCGGGCAACACGTTGCGCCTGAGCGACAGCGGGCGCTTCCCGGAGGAGGAGGAGACCATCCGTTACCGTTTTGCCCACAGCGACGAAGCGGCCAATCCCACCAGCGCCGGCAGCGTCGAAGTCCTCAGCTCGGGCACCTTCGAGGCCGGCGGCCTCGATGCCGGCGCCGCCGACCCCGGCAACAACGGCAACTTCGGCTTCGGCCGCCTGGTGCTCGGCAGTGCCGGCGCGCCGGTCGCCCTGCAGCTCCTTGATGCCGTGAACAACGGCAACCGCAGCGAGGGGAAAGCCGAGGCGCTGTATCTCTTCGGTGTCGACGGCCAGCCGGCGTTGAGCCTGCGCGGCGGCTCCGAGCTGAGCCTGGGGCGGCTCAATGTGTATGTGCGGCAAAGCGGCGGCACTTGGCAGAGCCTGCAAGGCCTGTTCGCCCCCGGGGCGGTGCGGGTCGCCTATGACGAGGGTTATTTGTGGCGGCAGTTGCCGGCGGGGTATGCGGAGTG
Source organism: uncultured Verrucomicrobiota bacterium (assembly GCA_903960515.1). Lineage (GTDB taxonomy): Bacteria > Verrucomicrobiota > Verrucomicrobiia > Opitutales > Opitutaceae > CAJCBL01. Next base: position 2,992 of record CAJCBL010000202.1, on the reverse strand, counting down.
GCCCGCGCTTGTGGCCCTGCCCAGCGCGCAGCGCGGACCCGAGCAAGATCCCAACGGGGATGGCACGAATAATCTGCTTTGTTATGCGCTCGGCCTGGAGCCCCTCCAGCTCGCGAAAGCGACCGATGGCAGTGCGCCCGGGCTGCCCCGCATCCGGGTGGCGGGAGTGAATTTGGAAATCACTTTCAGCCTGCGCTCGGATCGTCCCGATGTGACGCTGGTGGTGGAGACCTCCACCAACTTGGTGCACTGGACGCCTGCCGCGCACACCTTGCTCTCGGCGGCCGGAGCCGTGGAGATCCGGCGAGCGCTGGTCCCGTTGGCCGGCCAGCCGCGCTTGTTCGCCCGGGTGCGAAGCACGATGATTTCCCCAAGCTCCTCCCCATAACCAAACGACGCCTCCCCGTAGCTGGACGACGGAGTCGTTCAGCCTTCGCCAGGGGCTGAAGCGCTCCGCGCTCCAGCTACAACGGAGAGGCTGAATCGCTGCGCGCTCCAGCTACGACGGAAAGACTGAAGCGCTGCGCGCTCCAGCTACCCGCCAGCCCCTTCGCCACCTTTTCCCCCTCAAAACCCAGCAAGCTAATGAAACCAAACACCACGTTCGCCCCACTCCAACTGCTCGGCTACGCCTTGATAGCCGGGCTGCTCACTGCCAGCGCCGCTGGCGCCGCTCTGGAGCCCGGCACCCTCTGGGCAACAGGCAACAACGCCTTCGGGCAGACTGGCCTCGGCACGGCCAGCTACTACACCCAGTTCACCAGTTTATCAGGCAGCATCGTCGCGGTGGCCGCCGGCCCGTCGCACACGCTTTTTGTGAAGATCGATGGCAGCGTCTACTCCATGGGCCGCCAGGCCTCCGGCCGGCTCGGCGACGGCGAAGACAATACCTACGGGAAAGTCTCCACACCCACGCTCATCACCAGCATCAAGAACGTGGTCGGCGTGGCCGCCGGCACCGGACACAGCCTGTTCCTCAAGGCCGACGGCACCGTCTGGGGCGTGGGCGCCAACAACAACGGCGAGCTCGGGCAAGGGTATCTCGGGCCCAGCCGGCCCGACTACACGATGCGCCTCACTCCCGTCCAGATCCCGCTTCCCGGTGTCGCCAGTGCGGTCTACGCCGCGGCCGATCGCAGTTTTGTCCTGCTAGCCAATGGCGATCTGTACGCCATGGGCAAGGGCCCGGGGCTGGGCATCGACGTCACCACCGGGGTCACCGTGCCAACCCGGATCGCCACCAATGTGCGCACGCTTGCCGCCGGGCTGGAGCACACCCTGTTCCTCAAGAACGATGCGACCCTTTGGGGCATCGGCACCTCCGGCGATTGGGCCCTGGGCCTCGTACCCCAAGGCAACATCAAGGTCCCCAAGGACATTACCCCCACGGGCTCCCCCGTGGTCGCCTTGGCCTGCGGGCTCAAACACAGCGCCATCGTCAAGGCCGACGGCTCGCTGTGGACCGCGGGCAACAACTTCCGTGGTGCGCTCGGGCAGGGCTTCACCTCCAATGCGGGCTACCCCTTCGGCAAGGCGGTTATACCAGTGAGCAACAGCGTGGTGGTGGCTGCCGCCGCCGGCCACAGCTACACCCTCGCCCTCACCGCCGACGGCTCCCTCTACGCCATGGGCGACGGCACCGATGGTCGCCTCGGCGGCGGCTCACTTGACAACCAACCCAACCCAGTCCGCATCTTCGGGGGCGTGCTCTCCTGCTATGCCGCCACGCAGGACGACCAGCAATCCGGCCACCACTCGCTGGTGCTGCGCGAACAAGGCCCGGTGATCACCCGGCAGCCGGCCCCGCTCTTTGTGGAAGTGGGCAACGATGGCGCGCTGAGCGTGCAGGTCAGCGCCGGCACGGTCTCGCCGTTGCGCTACCAGTGGCGGGTGCGGCCGGCGGCGGCCAGCTCCTGGCAAGCGGTCGAGGGCAGCGAGTACACCGGCGCCCAAACCGAGACCCTGGGCATCACCGGCGCACCCGTGACCCTGACCGGCAGCCGTTACTATTGCACGATCAACAACGCGGTGGGCGGGGTGGGAAGCGCGGCGGTGCCGGTGGTGGTGCTCAGCGGACTGGAGGACTGGCGCGAGGGCTTCTTCGGCATCCGCACCGACACCGGGGACGCGGCCGATGCCGCCGATCCCGATCACGACGGCCGTACCAACCTGCTGGAGTATGCCACCGGCACGAATCCGATGACTGCGGACACCGGCGCCGGGGTCGAGACGGCTACCACCACCGATGCCAGCGGCACGCACCTCAGGCTGCGGTTCCTGCGGCTGGCCTATCCAGCCCTCACCTACACGGTGGAAGCCAGCAACGACCTCAAGGACTACACGACCATCTGGTCGAGCACCGGCGCGGAGAACACCAACGGCTGGGTGGCCGTGACCGATAGCGCCGCCACCACCGCCACGCACCCCCGGCGCTTCCTGCGCTTGGTGATCAGTTATTGAACAGCGGTGGCTACTGCCGGGCGGAGCCCGCCCCCGGCAGTAGCCACAAACCCTGAAGCGCTTCGCGCCAGAGGCTGAATCGCTCCGCGCTCCAGCTACGACGGAAAAGCTGAAGCGCTGCGCGCTCCAGCTACGACGGGCCCTCCTGCGCCATTCGCCCCTCCCCCGTAGCTGGACGACGCAGTCGTTCAGCCCTGCCGTCGTTCAGCCCTGCGCCCCCCCAATCCCTGAAGCGCTGCGCGCCAGAGGCTGAAGCGCTCCGCGCTCCAGCTACGACGGAAAAGCTGAAGCGCTGCGCGCTCCAGCTACGACGAGCCCGCCTGCGCTATTCGCCCCCCCACCCGTAGCTGGACGACGCAGTCGTTCAGCCCAGCCGTCGTTCAGCCCTGCGCCCCCCCCCCAGAAACCCTGAAGCGCTCCGCGCCAGAGGCTGAATCGCTTCGCGCTTCCAGCCACAATCAATGGGCGCTCGCCACGAGGGACCAAATTCACTTGCGATGCAGCCAACCGACGCACCAACTGTGGCTCGGCT
>CAJCBL010000201.1 GCA_903960515.1 uncultured Verrucomicrobiota bacterium | reverse complement strand
GGAGCCGAGACTAAGACTGCTTTCGGTGATCCATCCGGTGCCCCCCAGACTGGTGGCGGTGCGGCTCCAGCTACCCACTGTGACATCTTTGTCGACTTCGCCAAAAGCCGGATCGTTGGCAGCAGGCGTCTTGAAGCTCTTCGCCTCAAACGAGATCGTGAGATCGAGCACGGCAGTAGTATCGTTTTTCAGCCAGACTCCATAACTTGAGAGTGCCGGGTTCTCAGTGAGTTTGCGGAGGGGGCGTGGTGCGGCGCAAGGCGGTCTGGCGTTCGGCTATTTGCAGGGAAAGTTCGACGCAGCGATCGACCAATTCGCGGAAGCGTTTGAAGTTGGCCAACTGGGGCTTGATCTGGGGCAGTTCGTCGGGGCGCACATACTTGGTGTGGCTGCGCCTCTTGTGGGTGTAACTTAGCTGCCAGTACGATCCGGTTTTCGCCGCCCGATCCTTGTATTGTTGGCTCAGGCAGCCCGGCCGCATGGGTCCGACCTGGGCGAGCTCGGCTTGCGCCTGGGCGAGTTGGGACTGCCATTTCATGAGCTGCTTGTCTTCCACGAGTTGGAGGTTGGCGGCGTACCGGCGCCGATGTCCAGCCCCACCGGGAGGAGAGGGGCGCGGCAACGAAATCTTGCGCACAGAAACATCCTTTTCCCAGTAATATAGCATTGCAATGCTATACCAGTTGGAGTATTCTGATGTTAAATATGCTCTTGTGGTCCCATTGGTGGTCGCTCGTCCTGCAACTGCGTGCTGCGTGCCCGCGTCAGCGCACCTTTTTGTGGCTTGCCGTGGCCCTGGCCGCCATGGCGGTGCGACGGGATCTGGGCGGGATCACCAGCTTGGTGCGTGCCCTCGGGCTCAAGCCGGCCTGCTACGGTTGCCTGCTGGATTTCTTCCATAGCCCCGCCTTGTGCGGGGATGCCTTCGCACGCCGCTGGGTGCGTGTTGTCCTGGCGGTGCATCCGGGGGTGCAGCGGGTCAACGCTCGCCTGGTGCTGCTGGCCGACGGCCTCAAGAAGTCCAAGTCGGGCCGCAAGATGCCGGCGGTCAAATCCCTGCATCAGGCTTCCGACTCCAACACAAAACCCGAATACATCATGGGCCATTCCTGCCAGGCCCTCGCCCTGCTGGTGAAGGCCGGCCGCAGCTTCCAGGCCATCCCCCTCACCGCGCGCATCCACGAAGGCTTGGTGTTTTCCAACCGCGACCGCCGCACCCTGCTCGACAAGCTGCTGCTGCTGCTTGCCGACCTGCAACTGCCCGAGCCGGTGCTGCTGGTGGCCGACGCCTACTACGCCTGCGGCAAGATCATCCGCGGACTCCTCGCCAAGGACAGCCACCTGATTTCCCGGCTCAAGAAGAACGCCTGCGCCTACGCCGCCCCCACCGGCCCCAGACGCACCGGACGCGGCCGGCCCAAGCTCTATGGCACCAAAGTCCTCTTGCGCGAGCTCTTCACCGGCGCGTTGCAGGAGATGCCCAGCCCCGTCTACGGCGAATCCAACGTCACCCTGCAGTGGACCAGTCGCGACCTGCTTTGGCGGCCAGCCGCAAGATTGGTGCGCTTTGTGGCCGTCATCCATCCCCACCGCGGCAAAATCCTGCTGCTATGCACCGACCTCTCCCTGGCCCCCAGCGAGATCATCCGGCTCTATGCCCTGCGCTTCAAGATCGAGGTCAGCTTCAAACAAGCCCTTCACGGCGTTGGCACCTGGGCGTATCACTTTTGGATGCGCCCGATGACGCCCCTGCGCCGGTTTCAGGGCGACCAATTCCTCCATCGCAAAACGGCCCACTACCGCGACGCCGTCCGCCGCAAGCTCGCAGCCTACCACCGCCACATCCAAGTGGGCCTGGTCGCCCAAGGCATCCTGCAGTGCCTGGCCGCCACCCAACCCTCCTTGGTCTGGCGCCACTTCGGCTCGTGGCTGCGCACCGTGCGCTCCACCGATTGCCCCTCGGAATTCGTCGTGTCGTGCGCACTACGCAACAGCCTGCCGGAATTTCTCGCAGCTTCGCCCCAGAGCTCATCCTTCGAGCTATTCCTGCGCGAGCGCCTCGATCTGGAGCGGATCGAGGGCACCTGCCTAGCCGCCTAAACAACCCACAACCCGGCACTCTCAAGTGAGGAACAAACCGTTTTCCGGGCCGAACACGCGTGCATCCCGTCAGGACGCGCGAAACGCCTCGTCGGCGCCGAGATCGACGGTCTGTTTGCAGGCCGTGCAGGCGAGATAGCGATAGCGCTTGTAGGGCCGCGCATCGTCATGGGTCCTAACCTTCATCTTCCTCCCGCAAGCGGGGCACCGCGCCCAGGCGGGGAAATCGCCGACAAAAATGGCGGCAAAACACGCACAACCAAAGACGATCGCCCCGATCGCTGTCGCCGAGTGCACGGTGCCAAGAATGAAGACCACGGCCAACGAGGCGCTCCCGGCCAGCACGAGCACCAGTTTTCCGATCACGATGCGCGCCGCATAGGCCTGCGCGAGCTTCCGGTGTTCCGGCGATTGATGACGCACGCTCTTGGAATGGTGGCTCATGGGTTCTTTCCGGACAGCGTTGTTGGGCTCATCCGCACTTCACAACGGCGCGGCATGGGGCGGGGGTGGTGTTCTCACGGAGACGGACTGCGGGGCGGACACGGGCCGGGGCGCCTCCGTGGCTCGTATCGCCGTCGCTGATCAGCACACCGGCCCACAGGCCCGAAGTCGAGAGGATTGCCGCCGGCGAGGATGGGCGCAGGGGCCCGGCGTGGGGCCTCCGCCCGACGAAGCCGTTCGGCTTCGTTCGTTCTGCGGCGT
>CAJCBL010000200.1 GCA_903960515.1 uncultured Verrucomicrobiota bacterium | reverse complement strand
GTGCTTGCACGCGATTTGCGCTCGGGATCGCGTGCAAGCACGCTCCTACGGCGGACACCGGAGCCCTGGGGATTGCGTGCAAGCACGCTCCTACGACGGACACCGGAGCGCTTGGGATCGCGTGCAAGCACGCTCCTACCCCATACTATGTTGGTCGCGCCTCAGGGCTGGCCGAGCACTGCGCGATAGGCGGCATCGTCGGTATACACAAAGGCGTAAAGGTCACGGTCGCGCGTGAGCACGCTGATCCGGTTGCGTTCGCCATCCATGCAGGTGAACCCGGAAGCGTCGGACTTGATGCCGGTGATCGTGGGTCGTGCGGCGGCAGTCTTTGTGGCCTGCTCCACTTGGGCGGTCGCATCGGCGGCGGATGCCAGATGCAGCATGAGCACCTTGCATCCCGGGTAAATGCCCACGATTCCCAGCTTCGGGGTGAAGAGTTGGGCTACCTCACCAAGCTGAATATTGGAGAGGCCTATGGGCCCCCGGAAATATTTGCGCTCTTCCAGCCCGGTGGGCGGCAGGAGGGCGAACCACTTCGGTATCCCCACCGTGCGCGGAAGGTCGAGGGCGAGTTGGTTCCCGATTTTGTCGACCTCGGCTTGCGTAGCGGCATCGGCCTGCGAGCCGGTTACGCTCACAAAGAACGGTCCGCTCCAGAAGGTCAGGTAGTAGCTGAAGCGCAGCGAGCCCTGCCCGAGTTCCCCGCGGGTGTATTTGCCCGACTGCATGAGCGAGAGCTGACCGAAGGCCGCAGCGGGGTCGGTCATTTGGTAGAGCTCCACCTGGATAGTGGTCTTTGTGGGCGAGGAGAGTGTCCATGATATGGCCTCGCGGAAGCCGAACTCTTGGTACAGCTCGGCGCCGCCGTCGATGAGCTCGAAGAGCCCGTTGCCTATGGCCACTCGGGGCGGCGCGGTCTCCGTCCAGCCTTCGGAGGGTTTGAGCTTGGCGAAGCGCACGCGCAGGCCGTCGCCGTCGGCGGCGCACAGCGAGGAGGCGGTGACGAGAGTGGCGAGGATGAGGGCGAAGCGGAGAGGGCGCATGAGATTATTGCGGATTGCGGAATGTAGATTGCGGAATGGCAGACGCGGAAGGCGGATTGCGGAATGTAGATTGCGGAATGAGGAACGGGCAAATGCGGAGTGCGGATTGCGGAGTGTAGATTGCGGAATAGCAGATGCGGAGTGCGGAATGAAGGAGGGAGTAGGCGGCAGGCGGAAGGGCGACGGCGCCGAGGAGCGGATTGCGGAAGGGCAGACGCGGAAGGCGGATTGCGGAATGGGGAACGGGCAAATGCGGAGTGCGGAGTGTAGATTGCAGAAGGGCAGATGCGGAGTGCGGAATGAAGGCGGGAGTAGGCGGCAGGCGGAAGGGCGACGGTAACGGGGGGGGCGGAAGGCCTCGGGACGAATATGGAGTGCGAAATGAGGGAGGCCGACGGTGGAAGGGGGAACTAGAGCCGGCGGTGCTTGCGAGGAGGAGGGGGCGATATAGTGGTCGGACTCAATCGAAAATCGGCAATCTAAAATCGAAAATCCCGGAGGTCCCTTGCCTGTGCGTTGTCAATAAATGGAAGGGAGCTGAGGTTCAGAGCTTCACTTCTCGGATACTTAGTTTGCCGAGGTCGGGCTCGCCCAGACCGTGGGCGGCGGCCAGCCCTATCATGGTAACCTTGGCGGCGGTGAGGCCAAGCAGGGTGCAGCCGTAGGCGTCCACGGATACGGGGTTGATGCCCGCGATAACCTTGTGCGCTTGCCGCAGTTCGCCGGGGCCGGCGGGACCGTTGGTGATGAGGAATTCGGTGCCGTCGCAGACGTTGAGGGTGGGGCGGCGCACGAGGTTCACATCGGCGATGCACTGGGAGAGGAAGGCGATGTCCTCGTACTCCTCCTTGGCGCCCGAGCCGGTATGGAAGAACTGGTTGGTGCTGCGGTGGCAGGAGCCCATCGTGTTCTTGAGGCAGCCGCTGTAGCCGGTGCCGGTGTGGTGCTTGGCGATGGGCAGGTTGATCAGCACTTCGGCGTCGAGGTAGGCCCGGTTGACCTTGGCCTTCTTGAGGGACACGCCGCGGGGGATCTCGACCTCGGACCACTCGCCGGGATTTTTGCGGCCCGCGGCGGTGAGCTTGGGATACTTGGCGGCGAGCGCCGTGCGCGTCCAATAGTCGTCGGCCGGGTCGATTATGTAGGTGATCTCTGCGGCCCCGGCGTCCAGGCAAAGTTGGAGTACGGCCAGGGTCACGTCGGGGCTGGTGAAGGAGCCCGGCTTGCGCCACCAATTGGGGGCGTTGATGAGCAGGCCCACCTTGGCGCCCGGCTTCACGAAACGGCTGATACCGCCGGCCAGTTCGATCGCCCGCAGGGTGGCGGCGAAGGTGTCGAGGCTTTCCACCACTGCGATGTCGGGCGCTGACGTGCCGGGGGGCTCAAGTGTGGCGGAAGGTTGAGCTGGCGGGTTGGAAGCGGGTTCGGCCAGCAGCGAGGGGATGAGGCTGGCGCCGGCGAAGGCGGCGGCGCCAAGCGTGGCGGAGCGGTGGAGAAAGTCGCGGCGTTTCATGTTCGGGGTATTGCCGGTGGAGCATGGGCGCGATGCGTGCGGAGGCGATGAAACATTTTCAAATTCGCAACGAAATAGCGGGAACAATTTCCCGTGCCGCAGGTGGCGGGGATTTCCGGAGTGTCGGGCCCGCCCCCCGGCTATTCCAAATCGAGTTCAAGACGAGCCGGGGAGCGAGCGCGCGAAGCCCTCCGCCGTAGGCGCGTGCTCGCACCCGATTTCTTCCGATGTAGGAGCGTGCTTGCACGCGATCCGTCCGATGTAGGAGCGTGCTTGCACGCGATTTCCTCCGTCGTAGGAGCGTGCTTGCACGCGATCCGCCCGATGTAGGCGCGAGCTCGCCCGCGATCCGTCCTCTTGAATGCGATCTCGAACGATCCGCCCTTCAGCGGCCGATCCGGTGTTCAACCGGCATTCTGCTGCTGCCGGGTTCTTGTAGGAGCGTGCTTGCACGCGATTCGGCATTGTCTCGAAACCGGCATTGGATAGGGCACCCCGGCGCTATTTGCCCCTTGGCCGAGGTATGTTCTTGCCGGCCGTTGCCGCTTTGCTAGAACTCTTCGCGCCGACACCGGTCCCCCCTCCCTTGAAGCTCTACTCCACCACCGAGGATAACGAAGCCCCAGCCGCTTTTGCCCCCGGAGGGGCGGCTGGCCCATGCGGCCGCGTGGGCTCGACTTGTACGTATGATGTAGCGGTACGGCCCTCCACGGTTCGAAACCGTAACTCACTCAACACCCAGCTCTTCACCTACGACTATTTTGCCCGCCATAGTGGTATAGACTCGCCAGCCCGTCTCCGTTCAGCAGCGCCCATAGCCATGATCTACGGTGCCCCGCTAGGAGTGACGCCTGAGCGTGGGGTTGCCCAGCGCGATCGCTGCACCTACGACCGCCGGGCGCGAACCTTCGCAACGCAAGGCCCGGTGCCCCGCGGCACCGCCACAGACTCCCGAGTACCGCCCCCCGCGTATAGCTATGGCGCCCCGCTCGTAAGACTTTGGCTATCCAGAGATCCCATCGAGGAAAACGGCGGGGCGAATTTGTACGGGATGCTTGGAAACAACCCGGTAGGGGTGATTGACTTCTTGGGGCTGTTGAGTTGTGACGAACTCATCCGGAAATACAGTGCCTATGTCACTTACATTGAGCACCCGCTCGTCGCCTCGGGCATCTTCCCTACGAGTGAGGATGCGATAATGGCGGGAGCCCTTTGGGCCGCCGTTCGCGGAGGTGATCTCTACTCGAAAATTGGGTCTCCGTACTATGAGCTACGTGGGCCGCGTGACACCTACACTAAGGAGGAATACGCGTGGACTGTGGATGCAGTTGATGGAGGGTGGACGCCAGGTAGACCGCGCACAAATGGCAAGAAGATGGGGATATATATGCTTGATGAATATCGCCAGGAGCAAAATCTCACTGATGTAACAAGGATTATACAAGGGAAGCAGAAGGGGGCACACAGTCACTCGGATAAATCGGGGGAGAATCCCAATATTATGTCTGGGTACGGATTGCCTCTTGCATTTGACGGGAAAGGCAAAGTTACCAAATATGACGATAACGGTACCGGAGACATAAAAGTGGCGAAGCGGTATTATGAATATTCCGGAGTTGCAAGTTTTTACATGGTGAGCCCTGCGGGGAGACTGTATGTTGGGTCGCCGAGTGAGTCTCTTGAAGTCACGGGATTGGAGCTGAGTGGCACCGACTTGACGGCGCTTATTTGCTGCCTTCGTCAAAGATTAGCGCATTGATTAATATGAAAGCATTATTCTCTATATGGTTTCTGTTATTGTTTAGTTCTGCGTATTCTCTTCCGGAAATACGTTGTGGAGCGACGGGATTAATCAGGGAGTTTCCGCCTCTCGACGGGCAATTCTGTACTGTTTGTCCGCGGGACGGGTTGGGCTTTGGGAAAAAATGGATCTTTGCAGCAAGGATCCAGTACATCGACTTTGGAGGTGAGTCGTTTCGGCTGCTTCTAACGCGAAGAATCGAGAAGGCGGAGTATTTGTTGTCATTCAGTGATGCGACGGTGCCTCCGACCGTGGATTTGTTGATGCCGGACTTGCAGATCGAGCATGCGAAGAGAAAGCGGATTCTTGACGTTGTATTAGCTCAGCAGCTCTATACGGTTGTCATGCAGTACTTGCTTGAGGCAAAGCCATACGGCGAACAATCAGTACCTGATGTGAAGCTCTGGCGGATTGAGGCGAATACTGAGACCCGGGGTGTTCTCGCCGCAGAATCGATCGAGGAGATTACGGGGCCGGCATTAGGGCATATTGCGCAAATCGCTAGAGCACTAAAGCATTACTTAGATTCGGAGCAGAACTCCGACGAAGAGAAGGAAGTCATTATCGAATTGATGCGGCTAACTATACGTTAAGGCTGGAAGACTCCAGGGGGGCAGGTCGCGCTGAGACTCCAGGTAAAGAATAGCCGGACGCTGCAGCAATAGCATCAGCGGCACGTCTCGCGCCAGCGCCGGCGTCGCGGACTCCTTGGCGCTGATCACGAGCCCTGCTTCCTCCTGCGCTTGCGCTCCGTCCGGTAAGCACCATCCCCGCCGGCGGCGGCTCGCGCGGCAGGAATGCCGCGCTGATGCGGCGCTCCTGTAAACCCGCGCCGTCGTCCG
>CAJCBL010000199.1 GCA_903960515.1 uncultured Verrucomicrobiota bacterium | reverse complement strand
TCTGCAAACGCTTCGCGGATGCGCCCGTCGCCGCCGACCATGGCCAGCACGCTCACATCCTTGGGTGCCGAAAACTGGATGTCGAAGAAGGCGATCCGGTTGGCGTTGTCGCGCGGGGTTAGCGGTTCGCCGGTGAGCGGATGCCGATTTTGGCGCAGCAACTCGAAGGGCTTTTCCGTCACCGGTCCGGCGAGGCCCAGAGCCTCCGCGCCCTGGCCGATCCATTCGCCGATCACGGCCTTCTCGCCCTCGGCCCAATAGTCGTTTTTTCGCAGATGCTGCGAGAGGTAGGTGCTGCCGTTGCGAATCATGCCCACTGTGATCATGCCCAAACGACACGCCAAACCCCGCTGGGCTCAAGCGCCCGGGCATACCGAAAATGGGGTAGGGCGCCTACCGTGAATTCGGTAGGCGGTGACGGTTGCGGGGGACCTGGTTTGGGCACTGCGGGCTGCGACCGAGCCGGGGGAGGGGCGGAGTCGGCGCTACTGTGGGGGAACAGACGCAAGGCCCTAAGGAGATCCTTCGGAGCGGTTGTCGGGCGAAATCAAGCACGTGCCAAGTTCTGCGGCATACCGAATTTTCGGTATGCCCGGTTCCTCGCGGCTAGGGCGGTGCGGGGTTCAGTAGCGGTGGCTCCGATCCCCATGAAAGCATTGCCTCCGCCCGACCTTTTGCTGCGCCAGTGGCTGCACAATCCCGATGCGATCACGGCGGCCGCCTTCGCGCTGACCGCCGCATTTCTCGGGGTTTGCGCCTGGCTGGTGGCCCGAAATCTTCGCCACAACGAGCCCGGTTTGCGCGCTCCGGTGGCCTTCCTCTTCGCCCTTTTGGTGGCCGGTTTTGGCCTGTTTGGTGCCAGCCGCCTGCCCGCGAACTGGGGGCCGAGCGCGGGCGGCGGAGTGTGCGCGCTGGCGGGATTGCTCTTTGTATTCGCGGATCATCGCCGCTACGTGCGCGATCCGGCGGGGCGCATCGTGGCGGATCGTTGGCGCATCGTGCTGCGTTTTGCGGGGTTTGCCTGGACGGGCGACAAGGCCAACCGGCACTTCCTCTTCTCGGGCGACACCGGCTCGGGCAAGACCACGGGGATGAACCTGCTCCTGGCCGATTTGATACGGCGCAATCCCACCCTGGGCGGCGTGGTCCTGGCCAACAAGGGCGACGAGTGGTTCCACCTCGAAGAGCTGGCGCAGCGTTGCGGGCGGCAGGCCGATCTCATCCATCTGCGCCCGCGCCAGATCGGGGAAACCTGCCGGTTTGCCCATAGGCTAAACGTGGCCGGCGACCCCAGTCTGCCCTTCACTTCGAGGGCGCGCATGCTCGTGGATACGGCCTCCGCCCTCAACCCCAAGGACGAGAAAAGCTTCTTCAAGGCCAAGGGTGCCGCGCACATCGGGCGGGTGTTCGAACTGCTGGATTCGCTCGGTCGCCCGGTCACGGCCACCAACACCTACGGGCTGCTTTCCTCCGAGTCGGCGATGGCCGAGGCGCTCAAGGAGATGACGGCGCTGGAGTATTCGGAGCGGCGCATCCACCTGGTGGCGGCCCTCGAGCAGACCTTCCTCCACCATGAGGCCAAGGAGCAGCGCGCCGGCGAAATCGGCACCGCGCAAAACTATCTCGAATACCTCTGCACCCCGGAAATTGCGGAGGTTTTCAGTTCCAACGAGCCCGATACCTGCGCCATAGCCGACGTGGATCGGGGAAAAGTCCTCTGCATCGACGTGCCGCAGGACTTCACCACGGAGCGCCAATACGTGTTCACGGTCGTCAAACTGCTGCTCTACCGCCACGCCCTGCGGCGCTACGCGCTGCCGCCCTGGCAGAAGTCCGCGCTCAACCAGCTCATCTTCGTGGGCGACGAGTTCCAGAACGCGATCACGGCGAGCTACGACGGCACCAGCGATTTCAACGTCATCGACCGGCTGCGCGACTGCCTGCTGATGTTGGTCGTATCCGCCCAGGCTTTCGAGTCCATCGTGCCGCCCCAGACGCGGGAGCAGGCCGAGGTGCTCGCGCTCAACCTGAAGAACCTGGTCATGTACCGGGCCGCTTCGGAGGCCGACGCCCTGCGCTGCGCCAATGCCTTGGGCAAGCACTGGGTTGAGCGCGCGTCGCGGGCGGTCTCATCGGAACAGACCACGCACACGTATCAGCGCAGCGAGGAATTCCGCATCAAGCCGCACGAATTGCGCAGCCTTCCCGACCACACCGCGGTGGTGCGCCACTGCACGAACGGCTTTCGCAAGGTTTCCCTGCGCCCGTCCTGAGCCGAGCATTTCAACCACCAACAACGATGAACCCCAACGACGACATCGACCTGCCCACCCTGCTCTCCCTTCAAAAGGCACAGGGTATCGAGGCGCTAAAGACCATCACCGACCGCCTGCGAGTGCAGGACATGGGGCCGGCCGACCACATCTACACCAAGCACGAGGTGAAGGCGTTTCTGATATCCGGCGACGCCAAGGCCGCAGCGGCCATTCTCAAGCAGGCCGAGGAACGCCTGGCCTTTTGGCAGCGCGAGTCCGCCCGGATGTCGCAAGAGCGAGGCTACCGCAAGCGGTGGTGAGAGGTTTAAGGCAGAATGCAGAGTGAAGAAGGCAGAACATAAACAGAGCGCGGTGGCGCAACGAGGACAGGACTGGCGGGGCAGTGTGACCAGTCGGTGAAGCGGCAGACCTCGATGGGGCGAGCGGCGTGGGCAGGCTGCGCGAGGGGAGTCGCCGGCGCTCCGCGGGTCGGCCCCCGACCAGCAGCCACGGCCCGCGCTGCGCCGGGCCTATTTGGGGCGCCGCCCAATGTTCAACTCGCGCACGGGGTAGCGTTCAAGGTAATGTAGCTTGCCGCCCCCAGCCTGTGCGTTGTTCCGAATTCTGCTCCCGAGCACTGCTCCAGTGCGAAATCGAGACCGAAGGGCTTTCGCTATAATGCGGGCAGCAGCAGAGCTGTAGAAATCGGAATTACCTCAAGCACAGGGAGCTGCACAGTCCCAGTTCCCTGAACATATCAGCGGAAATCCACGTTCGCAGAAACCCACTTGCCGCTGGTGGAGTATCCCCCAACAGCGCCTTGTGACAGAAGTCTTTCGCAATCAGGCAGCTCTTTCAGAATGCCGATGCCATCGCGTACCACGAGTTTAGCCTTCGAGTAGCCGCTCACTCGATAGCTCGCGAGCGTCTCGGCATCGAACTTCTTAATGAAGCGCTTCTGATCCCCTTCTTTTAGCTCCGTGCTCTCTCCATCTGGCGCAAACTCTGTGACGAGGCCTATGCCATTTGGATTCTCGAGGATTAGGGACACTGAGTCGATGTGGAGCGTTTTTGTGCCGTGATTTGAGACCATCACTGCGATATTGGCCCCGACGTAGCTTTTCCGGCTGAAATCGGCGTCCGGGGCAAAGACTGTCGGCCCGACAGCAATGGAAACCTCAACACTACGCCGATGCGCATACATCCAATAGCTGCCGACAACTCCGGCGACAGTCATGAGCACACCAAGTATCTGAAATCCGGTCTTCCACCATTCCCGTACCGATGCACCGCTCGTCTTGGCGTTGCTGGCGGGACGCGGTTTGGCTGGGGCGGTTGATTTCTGTTTGTTCTTTTTCGGGCGGCGCATGGGAATGTTTCGTTGAATGAGGGCTTTTGGCCTAGTTGAAAATGTAACAGGGGCGTTATTGCGCGATTCAGAAGTTTTCTTCGAGCAGCTTCCCACCTGGCTCTGTCGCATCGAGCGGAGGTTCGATCAACCAAGGCGCCTGTCGGAGGCCTTCCGGCGGTGCTTCGGTGGTGGTGATTATGTATTGAAACGCGGGCACGCGACTTCCATAGGACTCCTCAAGCGCGCGCAATAGAGCAAAAACACTCCAGTAAATGCTCACATCCATGTCCGCCTCGCGTGGCCCGTCGTGGACATGGAACAGTGGATGGGCTCCACGTCCCTCGACACCACTCACCAGCACTGCGAGGTCGAAGCCAATGATTCTAGGCGTTTCCAAGGCGTCGTTGGGTCAACTAGGGCGCGACCGAATCAACCCGCATCTCGAAGTGCTGTCAGTGAAAGCGGGAAGCTAATGTCCCAATCGCAGAAATGAAAACTCCCGGGAGACTGTCGGGTGAACTTGGGCTTGGGCGCGCGGCTGGTGCCCTTCGCTGGAATGCGGGTGGTGCGGATTCGCACGCCACGATAATCGATGGCGCCCACCGCTATACCCTGAAGCCGAGCTACCTCGACGATGTATTTAGCGAAGAGCTCGGAGGCTCGCATCTGAGCGAGTGAGCCTCCGACATTAAGCGATTTCATCTCCACCAAAAAGGCTCTTCCACCCGTGTCGGGCGCAGAATTAGTAATGAACACGATCAAATCACACTTGCTGGTGAGCCCGGGCACGTCGCAACGAAAAAAGGGGAGCGAGCGATCCATGTTCCCAGTACGTTGGTGATCCAGTTGAAGCGCCACACAGCGGCATCCTGCATGCAACTCGAACCGTTTGGATTTGGCCGAGCTGTTGGCCTCTTGAATGACCAACTTACCGCGTTGCGGGGCGCGAAGAAAAAAGGGATGAACGACGCTGTAAAGGTGATCGACGAGATCAGTCATGACGCGGCCCCCCCTCAGGCGCTACACGCGCTTGCGCTGCTTGCGAGGCGATGGCGTAGGACGACTCGTTTAGTTGGTTGATCACATCGTCAAATGTCGTCGCGAGGATCCCTTCTTCAGGCGATATTTCCATGGCCCTCACGCTGCGATCCGTGAAGTGCCATGCATTTATCTGGTCGGCAGCGATGCCCTCGTCGGGTTCATAACCGTATTCCTCTCGTAAGGTCTCGTGGCCGGGAAACCGACGGTGAAGCAGGATGAGATTGTTGATTTCTCGGACCAGGTAGTCGCTGTGAGTGCTGAGAACAACTCGTTGCCCCAGGTTCACTAAGCGGACAAGTAGCCGGGCGAGCTTACGCTGGTTGTCGGGGTGAAGATTGAGTTCGGGCTCGTCGATCATGAGCACGTCACCTTTGCGCGCCACATGCTCCAGATAAAACCAGAGGCCGAAGTAGGTCTTGGTGGTCGAGGAGCTGAGATGAAGGCTGAGCGGGTGCTCGCCGCCCTTGGGGGTGAAGGTGATGTTGGCATCGCGATCGATCGCGAATTTCCCTCGGAGCACGTTTCGTTGAAGATGCAGCGCCTCGCTGTGAAAATCGCTCTGCCGTTTGCGAAGCGTCCGCATGTCGTTAAGCAAGTCGATGTAGTCCGCAATGGGCTGGGGATAACGAGCGAGAACGATGTCGCGGATCAGCTCGGCGGCGTTTAGGCGGGGCTTGCTGGCATGATGGAAAAGCGCCGTGCGACTCCGGTTGAGTTCCGGATAAAAAAGGCTTAACCCGGCCCGCTCCGCCGGAAGCAATAGGGTGGTGTGGTCGCCGCGCCAAGGAATCAGGGCCAGCTTGATCAACAGTCGCTCCAACTCTTCTCGAACGATGGACCCCGGGAGGTCCTTGGTTCGCGTGATAGTAAGTTGTTGCGACCCCGCCTCCTTGGTGAAGCCGAGCTCGGTTTCGCCGTCTCGGCCTTCCAGCCGTTGGCCGATGGCCAATGCGAGGAGGGCGGTATCGCGCGCCTCCGTATTGAGGGAAAGGCACAGGCGGCTACCGTGAAAAAGCTGCGGCTCGGAGCTGAAGAATGTGGGCAAGCCGGCGACCAGCCGCCGGTCGATACGCCGAAGGAGGCTTTCACCATGTTTCTTGAACCACGCCAGTAGATCGAGAGCGACGACGTTCTCCCCCGCAGTTTGATCCAACCACGCGTCGATGTCATCCGGTTTGTCGCTCGGTCCCAAACGACCGGAAAGTAGGCCGTAGAATGCATACATCGCGTACGTCTTGCCGGTATTATTGACCCCGCAAAAGAGAGTGAGCGGCGCGAGCTCGATCTCCGCTTGCTCAATGGGGCCGAAATGATGGAGAGAAAGTTTCATGATAAAGAGCGATCGGCTCGGTGGAAGCTAACGAATATGGGCAAAGGCTGTAAAGCAGGTGAAGTCACTTTGTGGACGACGGCACGAGGTGACCGTAGAAGGCGCGGGAGAGGAGTGCCTGGTCGAGACGGTTGAGCTCGATCAAGGCTGCCTGGTGCGCCGTCGATGCCGCGTCCAACCGCGCGAAGGCCGCGTTCAGCCGGCAGACGATCTCATGTTGTTCCGGCTGGGGAGGGAGGGGGACGCTTAACTCGCGTAGTTGGTCAAAGCCGAGGTGAGGCCTGCCTTGGCCATACATCAGTTCGGAAAACTGACCTTGTGCCCCGCAATTCGCATTAAAGTAGAACTCCAAATATTCTCCCATCTCCGCGAGGGCGGGGCGTAGAAGCGCTACGCTCTGGCAAACGTAGTGGTCGGCCAAATTTCTCGGAACTCGGCAGACTTGTCCGGTGCCTGCTCCGACAATCGTGATAAGAATGTCCCCTTCCTGGATTTGGCTCCTCGCTTTGTCGCGATGGTTCGCCGGGGGACTCACTCGCTGAACCGAGGAGAGTTCAAGCCGCATCGGGCGAATGTTCTGAGCGAGAATGAAGACCCCATACCCATCGCTCTTGTAGTATGCCGACCAATCCCGCGATCCGCTCGTTAGGAACACTGAGAGATCGTCAATGGACGCGCTCACCCACGTTTCGGGTAGATCAGTAATCTCTTTTCTTGCCCTCGCGGAGGGCGACTTTTGCGACCGCCGCATGCGAGTCCTGTTCAGTAACTCCTCCGCAGTTTCGCTGGGCCGATTGGCGTTGCGCCAGTCAGCGGTGAGGTCGCCACGGAACGCGGAGGCTAGGAGGGACTGGCGGGCTTGGGCCAGTTGTGTCGGCACCTCCTCTAACAGGGCCCGCGCCCGCCGGCTTCGCGCCATCAACGCATCCAGCCACGCCACGATCCTCCGTTGCTCGGCGAGTGGCGGGAGAGCAACTGGATACTCAGCCAGTTTCTTGTAGCTGGTTCGCGGCAAGTTAATGCCGGCCGCGTGCGCCATTGCGTACTCAACAAACTGGGGTGCTGAAACGAGGTGTTCGATGAACGCAGGGTGCGCCTTTTCGGTTGCGCGGAAGACGAGAATATCAGTCGAGCAAACGCCGTCGAACTCGGGCCTAACAACCTTGTTTAGGTAAGGGCGTAGCTTGCCATAGAGGACGTCGTCAGCGCGGAAGACACTTTTTGCACTTCGGACATCCGCAGCTTTTCCGATTCCGCAGAGACGCCTTGAGCCGGAATCGATATGCTCAAGTCCAACGTAGGGGACGTTCGGATTTTTGCCGGGATCCGTTTTCTCGGGTGAAGCGTATACAATCTCACCGAGCGTCGTCATTGCCCAGCCTGCTGGCATCTGTTCTGCCGCGGGCCCAGCGCGTGCGCCACTTTTGCTAACGGGGGCTGCACTCATTTCGCCAGCTCCTGCTCTAGCTCCTTGAGCTCGTCCACGGCGTCACGGAGTTTTTCCAACGCAGACGCAACGAGGACTTCGGGTTCGGGAAGATCATCGTGGTGGGTGGCGTCGTCGTCCTTAAGCCAACTCAGGTCGAGATGCTCGCCCCGTTGACGGATTTCCTCGCGGGTGAAGCGACGGAAGCGGCCGGTATCACCGGTGTCGGTGCGTTTGGAGCGGCCATCTGCGCCTCGCCCGTAGGCGGCTTCGAATTCGGCGAAATGCTCGCGGGTGAGTGGTGTACGTTTGCCGAAGGCCGGCATGTTCGTCCGCAGGTCGTAGACCCATACGTCCGATGTGCCACCGGTATCGGCGGAGTGGCGTTCGAAGAAGAGCACGTTGGTCTTCACGCCCTGGGCGTAGAAGATGCCAGTGGGAAGCCGGAGGATCGTGTGCAAGCGGCACTTGTCCATGAGGTCGGCACGAATCTGGGCGCCGGTGTTGTCCTCGAAGAGTACATTGTCGGGCAGGACGACGGCGGCGCGCCCGCCGTGGGACTTCTTCGCGCTGGGTTTGCGCAGGCTGCGGTAGATGTGCTGGAGGAAGGCGAGCTGCTTGTTGGACGTAGGGAACGTGAAGTCGTCGCGCGACGGCAGCCCGCCGCCCTTCTTGGTGCCGAAGGGCGGATTGGACAGAACGAGGTCGGCATCCTTCAACTGTTTGCCGGTATTGCTGAGCGTGTCGCCCAGCATGATCGGACTTTGCAGGTCGTGCAGGAAACCGTTCATGAGCGCGAGGCGATGGGTGTCGGGCACCAACTCCATGCCTTGAAGGGCAACATCGCGCTGAAACTCCTGCTCGGCGGTCGAAAGGTCGAAGAGGTTGTCCGTATGCGCTTTAATGTAGCGGTCGGCCATGATGAGAAAGCCAATCGTACCGCAGGCGGGATCCTGGATGGTTTCGCCGGCCTGGGGCTGCATGACGGCAACGATGCTTTCGATGAGCGAGCGGGGCGTGAAATACTGGCCGGCACCGGACTTGGTCTCGGTCGCGTTCTTCTCCAGCAGGCCTTCGTAGAGATCGCCGAGGCCCTCCTGGCGCGCCGAATACCAGTCGAGGCCGTTGATGTCGTTGACGAGTTTGTGCAGATGCCGGGGTTCGCGGATCGAAGTGGAGGCATCGCTGAAGATGGCGCGAACACGAGCGGAGCCGTGGGAACCCAAATAGATGAGGAGCACGCGATAGTGCTCCAGTAGTGCTGCGCCCTCGCGGGAAACCAGATCGGCCCAACGGTAGCCGGAGGGGATCTGCGGCTCCGTCTTGGTTTCCTGCGCCATCTTGAGGAAGAGCAGGTAGGTGAGCTCGTTGACGTACTGGTGGTACGTGACGCCGTCGTCCTTGAGGACGTTGCAGAGGTTCCAGAGTTTGGCGACGATGTCTTGGGTCTTGGGCGCGGGCATGAGGGGCGATGCTATGGATCAGGCGGAGTCGCGCCAGACTTCTGCCTTCAAATCGCCGAGGAGCGATTCCAATTTCCCGTCGAAGATCCGGTTGGCGGCGTCGAAACCGCCCAGGTCGCGCCACCGGCCTTCGTTGAAGGCCTCACGGTCAATGACCTGCTCCTTTGTGATCTGCTTCCCGATGCGGTCGAGCCACTGCCGCTGCGGGGCCGTCCATTGGTAGCGTTTGCCGTGGGCAATGGCCTTCATGGCCCGCTCGACTCGCTCGGCATAGGGAAGCAACGGTGATCCGAGCGCTTGGGTGCGTACGTATCCGATAATTCCGGCCGCGATGTCTTCCGAGCGGGCATCGCGCCAAGCCGTTTTCAGGTAGGTTTCGGAGAAGCCGGCGGCATCAAGGGCTAGAGCAAGCTCGCGAAGCTGGGATCGAGTGAGCTCGCGCGGGCGCTGGGTAACCACGATGAGAGCTGGAAGCGTGGCAATGTTCTCCCGGAGCCAAGCTCCGAAGCTTTCGAGGTAGTCCTCGGGCTTCAGGGCGGTGCCGTAGCCGGTCTCAACGCGGAGGAGCTCGTCTGGGTGATGGGAGATGGGAACGCCGGGGCGAGAACCGGGTTTGCGCAACGAATCGATGTATTCGGCAAGTGCAGGTTTGGCGGTGAACAGCGCGATGCTGGCGGCGGCACCACCTTTGTGCAGATGCTCGATCAAGGCATCGGCGCCGAAGCCGGAGCGATAGGCCAATGCCTCGTCGTGCTGGCGGAGAAGCGAACGCTTGCGCTGAAGGCGCGCGAGCACCGCGTCGTGGAAGTGAGGACGCGAGGCGTCGGTGGGCGCCGTGGCCAGAAGTGCGTCCACCAACTGCCTGAGCGAGAGCGATGGATCGTTCACCACTGGCTTCATATCGGTGAAGTCCTGCAACGTGGCGTAGAGGTCGACGGCGTCGTAGATGTGGAAAATCTCTTTGTCCTCGCCGGGACCAAAGAGATCTGGGCAGAGACGCGTGGCGCGGCCGAGCATCTGCTCGTATAGGATGCGGCTCTTCACGCGGCGGATGAAGACAAGGTTGACGATGGCGGGGACGTCGATGCCGGTGGTCAGGAGGTCGACGGTGACACCGATCTTGGGCAGCTCCTCGTTCTTGTAGCGGCGGATGAGCTGATCGGGCTTGTCGGAGCGTCCGGTGATCTTGGCGACGGCGTCCTGATGAACGCCAACATAACGGGTGGCGAGCGAATGTGACAGCATGTCAACGACAAGGTCGGCGTGAGCGTCGTTCGCGCAGAAGATTAGGGTCTTGCCCGGCAGGTTGGGGTCGATGTGCCGAGCCAGCTCCTCGCAGACCGTGCGGTTGAAAGGCTCGGTGATGACGCGGCTGTTGAAGTCCTCGACATCCATGTCGATCTCGTCCGGTGCCTCGGTGAGATCAACGGTGCCGGCGGTCGGATTGAGGAGATGAAGTGGCTCGCCGGTTTTCCAGTGGATACCGTTTTCGGCCAGAGCAGTGACGAGGCGGAGAGGCGGCTCGTGATCGATCAAGAAGCCGTCGATCACGGCTTGGCGATAGCTGTAGGTGTAGACGGGTTTGCCGAAGATCTCCGTGGTATGGATCGCCGGAGTGGCTGTGAGGCCGATCTTCACTGCGTCGAAATGATCGAGAACGCGGCGGTACTTTGAAATGTAGTCGTTCTCGTCGAGAAACCCGATCTCGTTGTCCGACAGTTCGCGGTCGAGGATGTAACCGCGGTGGCATTCATCGATGATGATGCAGTCGTAGGTATCGACCGGGAAAGGCTCTTGATTGTCCGAGGGGAAAAGCAGGCGCATCACCATTCCCTGGACAGTGGCGAGATGGACGCGGGTTTCCGCGTCAGGTCGGGCATCCCCGATTTCCTTCACGTCGTAGATTTGGGAGAAGCTCAGGAGGTTCTCCAGCTTCACGTTGGTGAAAGCATCGTTGGCCTGGGTGCCCAACTCCGTGCGATCCACGAGGAAAAGGATGCGGCGGAAGCGTTTCGCCCGGATTAGGCGATACAGCAGCGAGACGCAGGTGCGGGTCTTGCCCGTGCCAGTGGCCATCGCGAGCAACAGGTCGCGTTGCCCAAGCGCGAGGCGCTCCTCGACCTTGGCAATGGCCTCGCGCTGGTAAGGCCGCAGGCCGGGAAGATCGTTTGGGGACTGGTGGAGATTCGCATCGGCGAAGCCGCGGTTGGTGTTGAACTCGGCGAGAAGGCCGTCGGGAGAATACCAGCCGTTGAGCGGACGTGGGAGATTGGTCTTGGCGCGGATATCCAAGAACCAGATGCCGCTACGCGTGCGAAGTTGCTGGAGATAAGGCCGGCCGTTGGTGGCGAAAAGAAACGGCGCATGGTGGTCGGCCCACGGGGCACCGACCGCGTATTCGCCAGTGCCGTTGAGCTTGAAGTTGCGGGAGTAGCGTTTCGCCTGCTCCAGAACGCCAGGCACGTTCTTTGATTGGCGTTTCGCCTCGACGACTCCGAGGAGGGTCATGCCGTGGAAGAGCGCGTAGTCCACCGGCCCGGACGATGTCGGCCATTCGGCGATGGCCTTAAAACGATGCGCTTCAGGCCGGGCACCCTTGGCGTAGCGCAGTTCTGCGGAATCCGCCTCCCACCCGGCGGCGCGCAGTTGGCCATCGATGAGGAGGCGTGTCTGGGATTCGTCCAGCTCGTCCGCCAAGTTAAGATTGGCCTGTTGCGCCTGCTGAATTGTGGCTCCGATGGAAACGGCCGCCGGCTGCGGGGCCGCCGAGAGCTTGAGCAGGAAGCGCGACTGGCTTTGCAGGATCTTCGATTCGGCCTCTTCGGCGAGACTCATCGCCGCTTCCAAGTCGGCATAGGCTTTCCGCGCCTTCTCCTCTGCCTCCTCGCGCAGACGACGTTCGGCCTCCGCGCTCGACGACGCCGCGGCAACCGCAGTCTGGGTCTGGGTCAGTTGCTCACGCAACGATTTCAACTCGTCCGCCAAACCTGGGCTGGCTTGTTGCGGCTCCGGTGGCGGAACGAAGAGGGGACTTTTGAACTTCGGGTCGCCAAGGGTTCGGTGGAACCAGACGGCGGCCCGTTGAGCAAATCGAAGGGCGTGGAGGGCGTCGCCACGGCTGCCACGGTTTTCGTGAACAGCCAGATTTCCGGCACGCCGTAGGTGGTGGAAAACCTGGGCGGTATCGAGTCCCAGTGAGGATTTTGCCTCCAGCAGGCGGATCGCATCAGAGAGATCGCGGCGCTGCGCATCGGCTGGAAAGTCTCCCAACGCAGCGACAACTTGGAACGCCATCGCCTCCGCGAGCTGGCGGAGGCGGATCAGGCAAATCGTGGGCTCTGAGAAGCAGAAACGCTCCGCATTGGCCGCTAACTCCAACAACAAAGGATCATAGCGATCCAGAAAGCAGAAGTTGGGGGAACGCGCCATGTGCCGATCATGGAACAATTCCCCGTATGGATGCAATGGGGTTGTCGGGAGCTGCGGCGCTTGCTCTCGTTATCACCGTTTGCGTTCGGCTCTATCGAGTTTTCGGTGGACGAGCGACATCGTGCTCATCATGTCGAGCGCGTCTCCTTCTGTCATCGGCCAGGAAAGCCTTGGTTCATGCGCGAGCGGATTGCGGAACATTCCGAACATCCCGACTACCAAGTTCGCGAAGCCTTTTTGTTCACTAAGGAACGAGTCATTCGCCAACGAATTCAGTGCGAACATCGGCGTATTGGTTGATCCCAATCCGAACATCGACTGGACGAGTTCGGCTCCATCGGTCGCGAAACCGGACATGTCACGCAGCCGGTCGCCGATTCCTTTCATCGCTTCGAATACAGCGTGATAGTAATTATCAACGACCAATTCGGTACGGCATGAAGCTAGGGCCGCAGGATGTGCCTGTCGACGCTCAAGTTCCGACTTCAGGCTCGTCGCCCGAGCGAGTGCGTCATTCAACGACGCGGCTCTCGTCGCGTTCGCAATCTTTCCGGCACCGTTGAGCGTCAGGCCCGACAACGAAAGCACCGGGACCAACTTGTCGACGAAGAACCGGTAACGCGCGGGGTTTGTCATATGCCGCGCGGGGTTCACCGCCTTGTTGATGAACCCTACAATATGTGCGCCGGACTGTGTTTTGTTCTGCACCTCCGCCAGCTCATTGAAAATCCGGCGCCATTTGGTCGACGTGTTTGTGAGCTCCTCGATGCGACACTCGGCGAGGAGCTGACCGATCTCGTCTCCCCGTAGCCCATCATCCGTGTCGCCGAGAATTTTCGCGATGCTCGTCAGGCTTCCGCTTTCGAATGTTGGCACGGTCATGTTGGTCGAGGGGTGAGTTTCTGCGCCACGTAGTACGGCAATGACGTTTCTAGGAAAAGCTTTTCTCGCACTTGCAGGTTCGGCGGCATGGAACGAAAAGAAGCCGTGAAGCGCATTATCCGTACGGATGGTCGATTCGACCTGATGCATCGTCTCAATGAACACGCGAAGGCGCGGAAGGGCTCGCTGCGCGACAGCGTCGGCCAGGAGGCCGTGATGGCGGACCTAACCCAACAATTGAAGAGCATCCGGGGCAATGAGACGCTCGCCCATGGTTTACGCGTCGAAGCCATGTTCGGCCACGTCGCCGCGTCGCTCGGCCAATGCCGACTCATCAAGCAGGAGGACTCCGGCGACATCTATACGCTTGAGCCCGCGCTACGGGTGCCGGATTACCGGCTCGTCCTGATAGACGGCTCCGAATTTTTCGTGGAGGTGAAAAACCACCGTCCAAAAGATGGCTTCGAGGAATATGGCCTCACGCCAGAGTACCTCGCGAGTTTGCAGACCTACGCGAAGGCCTTCGGCAAGGAGCTCTACTTTGCGATCTACTGGTCGCAGATGAAGCTGTGGGCACTTGTGTCGGATCGCGAGTTCGCCCCGGTCGGCGATAGATTTGTGCTTTCGCTTCCGGAAGCGATGAAGCGCAACCAGATGGGTCGGCTTGGAGACGTGATGATCGGCACGTTGCCGGCGCTGACGCTCAAGTTCTACTCCGATCCGAAAAGGCCGCGGCGGGTAGGCAGCGATGGTGAGACACCGGTGACCATCGGGCGTGCGGAATTCTATTGTGGCGACAACTTGCTGACCGAGGGGACGGAGACGGAAATCGCATGGTTTCTGCTCAAGTATGGCAAGTGGCCGCTCGAGCTGCTCGCGCCCGAGATCGACGACGGCAATCTGATTTCGTTTGGATTCCGCGCCGAGCCCGAGGAGTGCACGCCCGGTAGCGAACTGTTTGAGTTGATCGGCTTTCTGAGCCAGATGATTTCGCGGCAGTATAACGCTGCCACGGCGGCAGAAGGCAAAATCGACCTATTGGCTCCGGACTTCGGCCCCGAACAACTAGGGGTCATCATCCCGGCTGATTTCCGTAGCGATCGCCTGCCGCTGTGGCGTTTCATGGTCCAGCCGGCCAAGTGGTGAGCGCGCACAGACGATCGTTGTTCAAGGGAAACGTTTTGTCCTGCGCGCAAGCGACGTCGTTTCCGGCGGTCACTCGCAGGACCAGTCCCAGCGTGCGCGGGCGTGTTCGGGCACTCGTCCCCATAGCGATCACACTCGCCAACTGTGCTGCCACCGATCTTCCTTCAGGGGTGAACGTTAGTACCCCCGACATTGAATCTGCCATGGAGCAATTCAGCGAAATCCAATCCGACCTGAAGGAATCAATCCTATGAGCAAAAGAACGTGGATGGTTAGGGCCGGCGAAGGAGGCCATCTGGTTGCTGAATTCGCAAAAGGGGTAGTGACAGTTGGATGGTCCGAGACGGGTGAGCTGACGGATAAAGCGCAGCGCGATCTGCGCCTTCGGCTTGCTTCGGTTTACCCGGAGTCGAAGGCCGGCGCGGTTCAGAATATCGCGTCGGTGCTCTGGCGCTTTTCCCACGAGGTAAGAATCGGTGACACGGTCATTACCTATGATCCGAACAAGCGAGAGTATCTGGTTGGCCAAATCACCAGCGATTATCAATACGATGCCAAGCGTGCCCCACATCACGTGCATCTTCGTGCGGTCAAATGGCTCCAGCGTGTTGCCCGCGATGTCCTCAATGTTTCGACACGAAACTCGCTCGGGAGCACGTTGACCTTGTTTGCCGTGCCGGATGAGGCGGTGGTGGACTTGTTGGCCGCCGGCGAAAGGAAGGCGCCGAGTGAACCCACCGGGGGCCTGGAGGAACGCAAGGACCAGCTGCAGCAATCCAATCGCGATGTCGAGGAGCAGTCCCGGGAGTTGATCGAGGACCGGATTCTCGCGCTCGATCCGTATGAGATGCAGGACCTTATTGCGGCCGTCTTGCGTGCTATGGGCTATCGGACACGTGTTTCACCCCCGGGCTCGGATCGTGGAGTCGATGTCCTTGCCTCGCCTGATGGACTCGGATTGCAGGAGCCCCGCATCAAGGTCGAGGTGAAGCATCGTCCGAATACCGCGATTGGCTCCCCGGAAATCCGCAGCTTCGTGGCGGGCCTCCGTGCCGGAGACAAAGGCTTGTACCTCAGCACCGGTGGATTCTCAAAGGAGGCGAAGTACGAAGCGGAGCGTGCTACTCACCCAACGACACTGATCGATCTCGCCGAGCTCGCCGTATTGGTCACCGAGAATTACGAACAGTTTGATCCGACGGGGCGTGCGCTGATTCCACTGAAACGGATCTATCGCCCACTGGAGTAGATTCGCGGTTCGTTTTCTCCCGATGCCACTCACGCCTGACCCGTTCCGCCTTCTCCTTCCTCCGTTGATCGACTGGATTGAGCGCACGTTGGCCGATCATGCCATGGGTGCCCGGCCGGTGGCGTCGCTGGGTTTCCGGCGGCTCCGGCAGTACTTCAGCGAGGAGCAACTGGCAGTGGCGAAGGTGGCGGCTGTTGAGCATGTGCCCGTTCCGCCACTGACAGCGCTCGGGGCGCCGGGATTCGAGGAGTTCGAAACGATGCAGGCCGCCGGCATTACCTACCTCGACACGTTTTTCGTCGGCCAACGGTACGCCGCAGACGAGTCGCTCCATTTCCATGAACTGATTCACATCGTGCAGTGGCGCCTCCTTGGCCACGAACGTTTCCTCGCCGCCTATGCGGCCGGGCTCCAGAGTTACGGCTACCGCAACAGCCCGCTGGAAAACATGGCCTACGACGCCCAAGGGCGTTTCGACCGCGACCCGGTGCCGTTCGATGCGGAGGAGTTCGTCGCCGAGGGGATAGTCCGATTGTAGCGTTGGGTTTCCCCATGGCCCTTCGACGTTCCCAGAAAACTCCGCTGGATCTGATACTGCCACTCGCCGGCTTGTTGTGGATGGTCTGGTTTTTCGTGCCGGGTGGCGCGCAACTTCTGGGGTCTCCACGGAATCGTGTGGGTGTCCACGGCTATCAAACCCCGGAAGCCTTCGAATGAGAAGAACTTGCGACACCGGGGACACCATTACCGTCAGTTAGGGTATGTTTCATCCTTAGCTGCTCTGCTAGATGCTCTTGCTACATCACCACGGGAATCCACCCACAACAAACCGTGAGGAGCCAACTTCTGCGGTTCGTGATCGCGTTGGCCGCGGGTGGGGCGGTACTGGCGATACTCGGCGCGATCATCTGGTGGTTCGTTAAACGTAAGAGAAACTCGGAGCCGAACTGGTTTGGTTCCCCGGCTGTGGCGGTGCCGACTGCATCGCCCGTGGCCGTGGCTAGAGATTGGACGACAACGGAGACAGCGCCTGAGCACCCCATGGAGCAACCCGAGTGGTCCGTTGAACTGTTAAGCCAACTTGTGAGGAAGCGTTTCGAGGATGTAGTCACCAACTACTTCAATCGCCAAGGCTACCGGGCGGAAACCACGCGCCTCGGTGCCGACGGCGGTGTAGACGTGTATCTATATCGAGCTCCGGACTCGGCGCCGGAGGCCGTCGTCCAGTGCAAGGCTTGGAACGTGTACGACGGCGGCGTGAAAGCCGTACGCGAGTTGTTCGGCGTGATGGCGGCTGCAAAGATTGCCCAGGGATTCTTCGTCACTACCGGATCGTTCACCCAAGAGGCGCGCCATTTCGGCCGGGACAACGAGATCGTCTTGCTCGACGGCGACGACCTATTGGACCGCTTCAGGTAACTCACCAGTTCAGACTCCGCTGATCTACTTGCGTTTGCGACCACCGGGGATTTCACGACACCGACCTGTCCTCGCTGCGGTGTGATAATGGTGACGCGTACTAGCTCCAAGGATCAATCCACCTTCTGGGGCTGCCGCCATTTCCCCCGCTGTCGTCAGACGTTCAAGGTTTCGTCCAGTTGAAGCTGATCCGGAATCGCCGCTGTTCAGCGGCAATTTTATGACCGCCACCACTTGAAGAGGCGATATGCTCCGTAGGCGGTTGCTGCGGTGGCGATAGCGGTACCGGCTGTTAGAACAACGATCCCACCGGCCATGGTTCCCCCGACCGCCGCAAGTCCAGATGAAATACCTACGGCACTTAGCCCTGGCGTCCCAGCAGCAGCAACTACGGCAACTGCGCCGGCCCCACCCGCCACTGAGCTGCCGTAAGCTGTGTACCTCCCCGTTTGCCTTGCTCTGCGTTCTTCCACCGGGAGGTGGGCATCGTCCTTGAACACCGTGTTCGCAAGTAACGCCGCTGTCCCAAGCCCGCCCCCTCCCGTAACTACGCCAATTCCGCTCGCCGCTCCTCCTCCGATGGCAGCTCCGGTTGTAGCGAGCCCAGACATAATTCCAGACCCTGACAGGCCAACGACGGCGCCGGTCGCTGCCACGGCCCTGACCGCGATACCTGCCGCCGTGCCGCCAACGATGGCTGTCGCTGGCGGGATCGCTTGGTCGATCTGTTGACTCCGGTGGTCGCCTTCAATGCTCCAATTGCAGAAGTGTTCGCAATTGTTTCCGATCACGGAATACGCCGCTTCACCTACGCGAGATCGCGCGCGTTCGAGCGCACGTTCCGGAGTGAATCGGCGTGCGGTGTGCGGTCTGATATGAATTCGTGCATTACTGGCAAACTTCCGAAGGGAGATTCGCCGGATTCCGGGGGCCCCTGCCGAATCATCACCACCTAACCCAGCGTAATGGATGACTCCACCATTGCCGTCGCCAATTCCATGGTGGGTAAAGATGCCACGGCTTACGACCAGATGTTGTCCGCGATAATTCATGGGGTAGTTGGGATGATCACCAGAATAGCAGGCTATTGCTTATCGTGAAACTACAACAACGGGGAGCTCTTGTATCACCGGAAGCCGGCCAACGCCTTGCCGCACGTCAATCGACGAAGGAATAGCGGTTTCGTTTTGGTGTACCGCTCGCTCGAGGGGGCGCTGACGGAGCTCCTCCCTCGTGCGGGCTACTTGATCGTAACGCTGGTGCCGGCGGGCGAGTGACGCTCTGTCAGAAGTCAGAACTGTCGCCTGTCCGTGTCTTAATGTTTTGCTTGTTGCGCTTCCCCGATGTTGGGCTTTGGCATCGCCCCGGGCTGGTCATTTCACTCTGTCGCTCCGGCTCCTAACCCGGAGAATCTTTCGCCAGAATCCGCCAGTGGAGCGGGGTCCTTTGCGGAGCCCCGCGGGCGTGTAAAGAAATGACGCCCGCCATCGCCGAATGCGACCGCCGGTTGACGGATTCATTCTTAGTGGCATTCTTACTTTCAGGGAGCCGTCAATACGAAGGCCCGCAACTCGTTAGAATTGCGGGCCTTAGAAGTTGGCGTCCCCACGGGGATTCGAACCCCGGTTCTCACCGTGAAAGGGTGGTGTCCTAACCAGGCTAGACGATAGGGACTCTCTAACTAGGAGGGCGCAGGCTAGGTTCGCTGCCGGGGTGCGCAAGCGCGAATTCAGTTCCTGCGCATTTTCCCTGCACAATGGCCGGGACCGGAGTGGGCAATACGGGTAGCGCGGCACTGTCGAGCGCCTGGCGTACGGCTCGGGCGAGGTCGTCTCCGTTGAACGGCTTGGGCAGCAGCACGGTGTGCCCCAGGGCCCCCAGGCTCTCCTGCGTGACGCCGTGGGTGCAAAAACCCGACATGAGCACGGTGGGGATCTCCAGCCCGGAGGCGCGCAGGGCGCGCACCAGGTCGATCCCGGTCAGGTGCGGCATGGTGAGATCGGTGACCAACACGTCGAAGCGGGCAGGGGTGGCGCGCAGGGCCTCGAGGGCTTCGCGGGGGTCGTTGAATACGCTGGTGCGGTAGCTCAACTGCTCCAGGCGGGCGCCCACAAAGGCCGCGATCGACTTCTCGTCGTCGAGGACGGCAGCGCGCTCTCCGTTGCCGGGGCGTAGCGCCGAGGCGGCCGCGGACTTGGGCTGGGTGTCGTTGCAGACGGGCAGCAGGATCTCGAAGGTGGTGCCGAGGCCGGGAGTGCTGGATACTCGCAGGGCGCCGTTGTGGGCGTTGACGATGCCGCGCACGAGGGCGAGGCCCAACCCGGTGCCTTCACCGATCTTCTTGGTGGTGAAGAAGGGCTCGAAGAGCCGACGCATTGTGGCGGAGTCCATGCCGTGGCCGGTGTCCTGGATGCTCAGGCACAGATAGGCGCCGGGCTTGAGCTCGGGGTTGGTGCCGGTGGGCGAATCGGTGAATACGACCGGGGCGATGCGCACGGTGAGCTTGCCGGTGCTCCCCCGCATGGCGTGCACCGCGTTGGTGCAGATATTGAGGACAATCTGATGGATGGCGGTGGGATCGGCGCGGACGCAGCCAGGCTGAAGCTCGCGTTCGATCTCGATGGTCGAGGGGGCGGAGGCGCGCACCAGTCCGAGCGCTTCGGTGACGGTGTCGGAGAGCAGCAGGATCTCCTGGCGGGCGCCCTTCTGGCGGGCGAAGGTGAGGATCTGGGCCACGAGATCCTTGGCGCGCATGCCGGCCTTGCGGACTTCGTCGAGATCGGCGTGGGCGGGGTGGTCGGAGGGAAGGCCGAGGCCTACGATCTCGGTGAAGCCGAGGATGCCGGTGAGGATGTTGTTGAAATCGTGGGCGATGCCGCCGGCAAGCGCCCCGATCGTCTCCATCTTCTGGGCCTGGAAGAGCTGGGCCTCGAGCAGGCGGCGGTGGTCGAGGTCGCGCCGGGCCTCGGTGACGTCCTCGTGGATGGCGAGGTAGTTTTTCACGCGGCCGTCCTTGTCGAATACGGGCGCGATGCTGGCGCGCACATCGTACAGCTCGCCGTTGGGGCGCTGACAGAGGAACTCGCCGTGCCAGGGGCGGCCGGAGCCCAGGGCGCGCCACATCGCAGGGCCCAGGTCGGGGGGATTGCCGCCGGCTCGCAGCACCGCCGGCTCGCGGCCCAGGAGATCGGCGGGCTGCCGGCCGCTCATGGCGAGCAGGCGGGCGTTGGCAAAGAGGATGCGGTTGTCGGCGTCGGTGATGAGCACGCCCACGGGGCTTTGTTCGACGGCCTCGGAGAGCACGTGTATCTGTTCCTCGGAGCGCTTGCGCTCGGTGATGTCGCGGGCGATGCCTTCCACGGCGATGAGCCGGCCCAGTTCGTTGCGCACGGGCACGAAACGCAGCTCGGTGGCCACGGTGCGGCCGTCGCGGGTGATCCAGCGGATCTGACGCATGCCCGGCGGCACGACACGGCTGCGGGCGATGCTGCGCAGGGCGTCGCCGTCCTGAGGGTGGGCGATGCGGGAGGCCAGTTCGGGGTCGGCGTAGAACTCCTCGGGGCGGTAGCCGACGATATGCTCGATGGCGGGGCTGATGTATTCGTAGCCCGGGGTGGGTTCGAGCCGGTAGCGGAAGATGGCGTCGGGGGCGTTGGCGGTGAGCCGGCGGAAGCGCTCCTCGCTGGCGCGCAGGGCCTGCTCGGCGCGGAGGCGTTCGCGGTGTTCGCGGGCCTCGGTGAGGGCGCGGCGCACGATGGAGGGGAGGCGGGCCAGTGAACTTTTGAGGACGAAGTCGGTGGCCCCGTTGCGCAGGGTTTCCACGGCGGTCTCTTCGCCGAGGGCTCCGGAGACAAAGATGAAGGGGGTGGAGGGGCAGAGTTCGCGCTTGATCGCGAGCGCGGCGTGTCCGTCGAGCGAGGGCAGGTTGAAGTCGGAGAGGATCAGATCGGGCGCGGCGGGGGCGAGGGCTCGCCGGTAGGCCTGGGTTTCGTCGATGTGCTCAACACTGGCCTCGATCCCGTCGGCAGCGAGCAGGGCCCGGACAAGTTCGAAGGCGCCGAGATCGTCCTCGAGGTGGACGATGCGCAGGGGAGTGGCGCTGGGTGGACTCATAGGGGCGGGGCGAAGGCTAGGGAGCGGGTGAGTCGGAGTCCACTGCTCCTTTGGCGCGGCAAAAGCCGGGTGAGTTGGCGGCGCCGCCGGCGGTGCGAATTTGCGCTGCGGGGACGGGTTTCGGCTCGCGTGGCCGAGCGCGCTGGGCTCAATCCTCGACCCGATGACCGCCGCTCAAATCGCCTCCGCTCTCCCGGCCCACGCTGTGACCGCCATCGAGGGCCTGCCGTTTCCCCGCATCGCCTCCGGCAAAGTCCGCGAGCTCTTCGATTGCGGCGACGCCATACTGATGGTGGCCACCGACCGCCTGTCGGCCTTCGACGTTGTGCTGCCCGATGGGATCCCGGGTAAGGGCATCCTGCTTACGCAGATCAGCAACCATTGGTTCAAGCTCACCGAGCCGATTCTGGCCAACCACCTCCTGCCCGATCAGATCGGCGAGATGAACCGCCGGGGCATCACCGATCGCGATCTGCAGCTGCGCTCGATGATCGTGCGCAAACTCAAGCCGCTCACCATCG
The DNA here is from genome assembly GCA_903960515.1 of uncultured Verrucomicrobiota bacterium. Classification (GTDB taxonomy): domain Bacteria; phylum Verrucomicrobiota; class Verrucomicrobiia; order Opitutales; family Opitutaceae; genus CAJCBL01. Next base: position 11,905 of record CAJCBL010000199.1, on the reverse strand, counting down.
AGTGCGTGGTCCGCGGTTACCTCGTGGGCAGCGGCTGGTCCTCGTATCAGAAGACCGGCGAGATCTGCGGCATCAAGCTGGCGGCCGGCCTGCGCCAGGCCCAGCAGCTGCCCGAGCCGCTGTTCACCCCGACGACCAAGGCCCCCAAGGGGCAGCACGACGAGCCCATCAACGACGCCCAGGGCGAGGCCGCCATCGGCGCCGAGCTCTACCGCAAGGTGAAGGCGATCAGCATCGAGTTGTACAAGTTTGGCCGCGACCGCGCCGCCAAGGCTGGTATCGTGCTCGCGGACACCAAGTTCGAGTTTGGTACCGACGCGGCCGGCAACCTCTTCCTCATCGACGAGGTGCTCACGCCCGACTCGTCGCGCTACTGGCCGCGGGCCGAGTACCGGCTGGACTGCTCGCCGCCGAGCTATGACAAGCAGTTCGTGCGCGACCACCTGTTGGCGATCAAGTGGGACCAGAATCCGCCGGCGCCCTCGCTGCCCGCCGATGTGATCAAGGGTACTCAGGACAAGTATCTGGCGGCCTGCCGCGAGCTGCTCGCGCTCTGAGCCTCGCCGATTGTGTCGCAGGAGCGTGCTTGCACGCGATAGATCGCAGATCGCGTGCAAGCACGCTCCTGCGACGGGCACCGCCGGGGTTGCCCGCACAAGAGTGGAAGATCGTCTCAAGTGGATGGTTACTGCGCGCACAGGAGCAACATTCCAGTCCGGAGGGGGAGGGAGGGGGCGCGCCGGAGCCTCCTCCGGGAATGCGGATTTCGGAATGCTGAGCGAGGAATGCTCGGCGTCGGCTGCTAGCGCAGCGCCCATGGCGGGCGCGGACGGGGTGGAACCATTTGCCTCCGGTGGTGACAAAGCCTCGACCACACCGCAGTTTCGGGGTGGCCATGAGAGTTGGGAGCGGGTGAAGGTCAGACGCCCCCCGTTTCTCCCCAATCCGACAGAATATCGACACCATCATGAAAACTACCATTCCTCGTTTCCTGATCGCCGCGGCGGCGTTGTTCGCGCTGGGGCAACCGGTCCGCTCCTTCGCCGCCGATGAAGCGCGCGTGAGCGTGAAGTTCGTGAACCCCGAGAAGTTCACCGATATCAAGGACTCCATCACTGGTACCGAGAAGGGCCGCGACTTCTACCTCAAGGAGCTTCGGGTCCTGATTGAGAAGCAGGCCGTCCACGAATTGGCTACCGGCCAGAAGCTGGCGGTCACCTTCACCGATATCGACCTGGCGGGTGACTACCTGCCGTCGATGGCTTCGGGCCGCGATCTGCGCGTGATGAAGGACATTTATCCGCCCCGCCTGAAGTTCACCTTTGTGATCACCGACGCTGCCGGAGCGGTGGTAAAGGAAGGCAAGGAGAGCCTGACAGATATCAACTATCTGCAAACGCCGGGGGGTGATCGCGGCGATACGCTCTTCTACGAGAAGGCCCTCCTTCGCACTTGGCTGAGCCAGGCGTTGAAGAAGTAGGAGACAGGCACAGGGCAACCAAGGGGCGTGTGAAACCCCCTTGGTTACAGGCCCCCGCCGGAGCTTCGAAACACCCGGCGGGCTGGCCGCTGTGATGAACGGGGCAAGTCGAGTGGGCCGAGGGGCATGAGCTTGCTCGGCACGCTCTGGAAAAACGGAAACGGCCGCGCTGGTGTGCGCGGCCCCGACGGGAAGATCAGAAGGGTGCAGTGCGGCAGCTCTCTGCGGGCCTCGCTACGGCGGAAGGAGAGGGCCGGGCGCGCTGCGCGGATCGCGTGCAAGCACGCTCCTACTACGGAGGAGGAGGGCAGCGGGTGGAGGCGAAGGCAAAAGGCGGCGCGCCCGGAGGCGGGCGAGCGACTCGTGGCCGCTCCCCGCGCCTTGGAGCGGAGCAGGAGTGGCACGGGGGCTGCGCCTCCGGCTACTCACTACTCGCTCCGCGCTGCTCGCTACTTCTTGCTCAGTGCGCCTTCGGGCAGGCGGTGAGCGACTTGAAGAAGTCGTTGCCCTTGTCGTCTACCAGGATGAAGGCCGGGAAGTCCTGTACCTCGATCTTGTACACAGCTTCCATCCCAAGCTCCGGATACTCGATGAGCTCCATCTTCTTGATGTTCTCCTGGGCGAGGATGGCGGCCGGGCCGCCGATAGAGCCCAGGTAGAAGCCGCCGTGCTTCTTGCAGGCGTCGGTGACGGCCTGCGAGCGGTTGCCCTTGGCGAGCATCAGCAGCGAGCCGCCGTTGGACTGGAAGAGCTCCACGTAGCTGTCCATACGGCCGGCGGTGGTCGGGCCGAACGAGCCGGAGGGCAGCCCCTTGGGGGTCTTGGCCGGGCCGGCGTAGTACACGGGGTGATCTTTCAGATACTGCGGCAGGCCCAGGCCGGCATCCAGGCGCTCCTTGAACTTCGCGTGGGCGATGTCGCGGGCCACGATGATGGTGCCGCTCAGCGCGAGCTCGGTGGTGATCGGGTATTTCGAGAGCTCGGCGAGGATGTCCTTCATCGGCCGGTTGAGGTCGATCTTCACGCCGCGGGGCTTGTAGACGCCGCGATATTTTTCCGGGATGAAGCGGCCGGGGTTGGTCTCCAGTTGTTCGATCCAAAGGCCGTCGCGGTCGATGCGGGCCTTGATGTTGCGGTCGGCCGAGCAGGACACTCCGATGCCCACCGGGCAGGAGGCTCCGTGGCGGGGCAGGCGCACCACGCGCACATCGAGGGCGAAGTACTTGCCGCCGAACTGCGCTCCGATGCCGCATTGCTGGGCGAGCTTGAGGAACTTCGCTTCGAGCTCGATATCGCGGAAGGCCTGGCCGCCCTTGTTGCCGGAGGTGGGCAGGGTGTCGTAGTACTTTGTGGACGCGAGCTTGACCGTCTTCAGGCAGGTCTCGGCGGAGGTGCCGCCGATGACGATGGAAAGGTGGTACGGGGGGCAGGCGGCGGTGCCCAGGTAGAGCATCTTATCGAGCACGAACTTCTCCAGGCTGCTGGGGTTGAGCAGCGCCTTGGTCTCCTGGAAGAGGTAGGTCTTGTTGGCCGAGCCGCCGCCCTTGGCGACGAAGAGGAAGTCGTAGTGGTCGCCCTTGCCGGCGTAGAGGTCGATCTGGGCGGGGAGGTTGTTGCCGCTGTTTACCTCGTCGTACATGGTCAGCGGTACGGTCTGGGAGTAGCGGAGGTTCTCCTCGGTGTAGGTTTTCCAGATACCCTTGGAGATGTGCTCGGCGTCGTTGGCGCCCGTCCACACTTGTTGGCCCTTTTTGGCGACGACGGTGGCGGTGCCGGTGTCCTGGCAGAAGGGGAGGATGCCGCGGGAGGCCACATCGGCGTTGCGCAACAAGGCCAAGGCTACGCCGCGGTCGTTGGGCGAGGCCTCGGGGTCGTCGAGGATGGCGGCCACCTGGGCGAGGTGCGCGGGGCGCAGCATGAAGGAGCAGTCCCTCATCGCATGATTGGCGACAATCTCAAGGGCCTCGGGCTGCACCACGAGCATCTCGCGGTCTCCAAATTTCTCGACCTTCACGAGGTCGGGGGAGACTGGGAGCCTGCGGTACTGGGTCGTGTCGGGACCGAGGGGGAAGGGATCTTGGTATTCGAAGGTGGGAGTGCTCATGAAGGAAGTAGGAAGTTGGAAGGCAGAAGGCGGACGGGAAGGGCGGAAGGCTGAACGCGGAAAGGCTGAACGCTGAAGGCTGAAGGGCTGAAAGGCTGAAGGCTGAAGACCGGAAGGACTGAGAGCTGAAAGGGCTCAAAATTGAACGAAGAACTTCGAAATTACACGCTCGCGCCGGTGCGGGCCAAGGCGAAAGGACCGATGCGGGAATACTGCCTAGTGATGGCCGCGCTTAAGCCGACGGCACTTGGAGCCGATAGGCGACACACCACGCCATCCTTGCCTCCGCCAGCTTCACTAGTGCAGCCTCACTGGCCTTCCCCTCCGCGCATGCAGCTCCCCGACTTCGATTGGATCTTCTTCGACTGCTTCAATACGCTGATCGACGACTACGATGCGGCGGGCGACGAAGCCGGCTTGTTGCGCGTGCCGGACTTGGCGGTGGAGTTTGGCTACTTCGCCGGGCCGGATGAATTCCGCGAAGCCTATGCCAAGGTGCGGGCCCAGACGCTGCGCCACGGCCGCGAGATCCCCTTGCACGAGCGCTTCCGGCAGACTCTGCAAGCGGCGGCCACTCCTCATTCCCGTGAGGAATGTGTGGCGACGGCTTCGCGGCTGCAGGCCGCCTGGGAGGAGGAGTATGTCGTCACCCTGCGGCCCTCGCCCGGAGTGGAGGAGATGCTCAAGCACTGGTATGTGCGCCGGGCGCTGGCGGTGGTCACCAATTCCCTGCTGCCCGGGTTGCCGCAGTATCAACTCGAGCGTTTCGGCCTGGGGCGCTACTTTCGCTTCGTGCTAGATAGCGCTTCGCACGGGTTCAAGAAACCCAATCCGCTGCTGGGCATGGAGGCGCTTTCGCTGGCGGGCATGGGCCCCTGCGATGGTCACCGCGTGCTGGTGATCGGCGACCGCCATGATATCGACGTGGCTGCTGCCCTCGATCTGGGGATGCCGGTGGTGCATTTCAATCGCAGGCCAGGGGCCGTGGAGGGGGCTGCGCCAGCGGAGATCCCGGTGATCCATGGCTGGGAAGAGTTCCGCTGACCATGGCCCGGGCAAAGCCCAAGTCGGAGCTGCCGGGGCCTGGTGCCGGGCGCTCGCCCGCGCTGCTGCCGGAGTGGGCCACAGCGGCCGAGGTGCAGGCGGAGCTGGCCCGGCTGGCCGATCCGGGCCGCGTGCCCGGGTTGCTGCGTTTCTTCAAGACCGGGCCTGGTGAATACGCCCAGGGCGACCGTTTCCGAGGGCTGGTGGTCCCGCAGGTGCGCGCGGTGGTGAAGCAGGCCGGTGGCCTGGCGCTCACCGAGTTGGGCCGTCTGGTCGAGTCGCCCTGGCACGAGGATAGGTTGGCGGGCCTGCTGGTGGCGGTGAGGCAGTATCCCGGGGCTACGCCGGCGGGGCGCCGCGCCCTCTACGAGTTCTATCTGGAGGCGGCCAGGGCCGGGCGTATCAACAACTGGGACCTGGTGGATGTGACCGCCGAGCGTGTGGTGGGCGCGTGGTTGCGCGACCGGCCCGAGCGCGGCCCGGCGCTGGACCGGCTGGCGGGCTCGGGCCTGCTGTGGGAGCGGCGCATCGCGGTGCTGGCTACGCTCCATTTCATCCGGTGCGGAGAGTTCGGCGACACTCTGCGGCTGGCGGCCCGCTTGCGCGACGATCCCCACGACCTCATGCACAAGGCGGTGGGGTGGATGTTGCGCGAGGTGGGCAAGCGCGACCGGGCCGCGCTGGATGGTTTTCTGGCGACGCATGCGGCCCGCATGCCCCGCACCATGCTGCGCTATGCGATCGAGAAGCACTCGCCCGCCGAGCGGCAGCGGTGGAGGGCGGAGCGAACGGCGGACCGATACGGCGAGCCTAAGGCAGAAGGCTGAAGGCCGAGTGAAGAAGGCTGATTGACGAGGGCCGATACGGCGGACCTAGGGCGGAAGGCTGAGTGAAGACGGCGGACCTAAGGGAGAAGGCGGATTCCTGAAGGCTGAGACGGCTACCCGAGGCGGCGGACCTTAGCCGTAACCATTCTGTTGGGCTGCGTTTCCCCTCTGACCTGTCCCCATCAGCGCTGGTGTAGGTGCGTCGCCCCCCTCCCGCATTCTTCGCAGCGAAAACCTTGGCCTGCCGCACCAACCGCGTTCGCACCGGTACGGACGCGAGGGCCGACTCTGCAATCCGACTGCATCGTCACGGCTAAGCCGTGACCATTCCTTCGTAGGAGCGTGCTTGCACGCGATTCAGCGCGCAGATCGCGTGCAGGTACGATCCTACGCCTGGCATCGGATTTCTTGCACTGCCAGAGCGCAAGGAGGTGCGACTGCATCGTCACGCCCTCGGTGGGCATACCGACGGCGGGCCTAGGGGCTTTCCTTCATTCCGGCGGGGAAAAGCCGAAGGATTCCCCACCCCTGCGACCCAAGCTCATAGATTCATATGACATGACTCCGCCCGCGCGCCCCGCTATGCTCAAGGGCCCCACCCGCCGCACGCGCGGCCCATTTCAGGTCAGTAACCCCCAATTCGGAAAAGCTGGATTACCATGAAGAGCCAACCTCTGCCCCCCCGCAGCCACTCGATGTTTTCGCTGCTGCTGGTCTGTGTCCTCGGCCTCGCTTCCCTGGTCGCCCGCGCCCAGTCGCTGCCCTATGTATTCCAGAACGGCTCGCGCTATGCCGACAGCGAGATCTACATAGGCCTGGTGGGCCAGTTTCCTGGCATGGGCGGGGTGTGGATGAATATGGCCAACAGCCAGTTGCGCTCCATGAGTGCGGGCGACAACACCCTCACCGGGCCGGCTTGGGCGACCGCCCCGGGCGGTGGCAATAAGTACGCCAACATGTTCACCAAGCTCAGCGACATCCCCAACAAGACCATCCAGATCCCCCAGGGGCTTTTCGGCTGCCGCATCCTTATTTCGTTCAAGTCGCCCCTCTATATCTATTTCCATCCCACCGGGGGCTACGCCGGCGCCAACCTCCAGAATCCCGTAGACCCCAGCGATGGCATCCGCTGGGAACTTGTTGAGCTCACCTGGGGCGACGCTGGCCTGTGGACCAACACCAGTCGCGTCGACGCCTACCAATATCCGATGGGCTTGGAAGTTACCGGCTTCACCGGTGGCATGTCCGGCTCCTATGCCCAGTCCTATAATGCCCGCGTAAACTCCGGTGCCACTCCCGATGTGAACGCCAAGATCGGCGAGGTAGCCACCCACGAGACCATTCTCAACTCCTGGCCCACCAGCGTGCCCTCCGAGTTCCAGAGCTGCAAGTTGGTCAAAACCCATTCCCTCGACGGCGAGGCTATCATTGAACAGCCCTCGAAGATCCCGGCCTTCAAGTCCGGCGGGGCTTCGGGCAACTTTTTCGGTTCCTATATCGACGACATCTGGGCTACCTATCGCAACAAGGACCTGCTTCTCAACATCGGCGATCGCGGCACCTGGCGCGGCCGGGTGTCCGGCGACCGTTTCGACTTCTACGATCCGGCCAACAACTCGCAAGCCACCATCTATAGCAAGCCCACCACCACCGATGTCATCGAAGGAGCCGGCGCCCTTGCCAGCACCGGAGCGGCCGGCGGCTCGGAGAAATACAACGAGGATCTCATGATCCAGGCTCAGGTGTGCGCCGCGATCAACCGCCACGCCATCTATACCAATACCCCCGACGGCGTCACCCAGTATCACCACGACGCTTCCCGCTTCTTCCTCTACGCCCCGTACAACCACTATGTACGCTTCTTCCACGACACTGCGGTCAGCCTCAATTCCAAGACCTACGCCTTCGCCTACGACGATGTGGGCGACCACTCCTCCACCATCCAGTGCACCTTCCCGACCCGAGTGACCGTGGTCATCGGCGGCTACGGCCGCACCGTCACCGAGTTGACCACCGAGGCTGGCGCCGAGCAGACGGTCAACGATGTGGGCAACAACGGGAATGAGAGCGCCACCCTGCGCGGCTCCGCTATCGATCCCAAGGGCGGCACCATCTCCTACCTCTGGGCTCGGGTGTCCGGTTCGGGCACTATCGCCTCGCCCACCTCGGCCACCACCAATATCGACGGCCTGCCGCAGGGCAGCCATACCTTCCGCCTCACAGCCACTGCCAGCGGTGCCTCGGCCAGCGACACAGTCACCATCAATGTAGTCCCCGTCGATGAGGATCTCGCCCGCGGCCGCCCGGTGGAGGTTTCCTCCTCCGAGAGCGCGAGCTACTCGGGCAGCAATGCGGTCGACGGCAATGCCACCACCCGTTGGGCCAGCCAGTTCAACGACAACGAGTGGATTTCCGTGGACCTGGGCACCGACTACATCCTGCGCCGCGTCGTCCTCACCTGGGAGGCCGCCTCCGGGAAGTCCTACAAGATTCAGACCTCCTCCGATAAATCCACTTGGACCGATCGCTATAGCACCAGCACCGGTGCGGGCGGCACCGAGACGATGACGGTCTCCGCCACCGCACGCTATGTACGTATGCAGGGCATCAACCGCAACACCGCATATGGCTATTCGCTCTATTCGTTGCAGGTGTACGGCACCGCCATCCCGGTGAATTTCAATCCCACCGTCTCGGCGATTTCCAATGTGAGCCTGTTGGTCAACACCACCTCGGCTCCCTCCGCCTTCACCATCGGCGATACCGAGACTGCCGCCGCTGCGCTCACCTTGGTGGGCAGTTCCGACAATTCTACCCTGCTCCCGGTGGCCAATATTGTCTTCGGCGGCAGCGGCGCCAGCCGCACCGTCGCCGTTAGCCCCGCTGCCAACCAGACCGGCACCGCTACTGTCACTGTGCAGGTAAACGATGCCAACGGCGGCAGCGCTTTGAGCCAGTTCACCGTCACGGTAACCCCGCGGCCCAACACCCCGCCGACCATTACGGCCATTGCCAACCAGATTATCGCCCTGGGCTCCTCCTCGGCGGCTCTGCCCTTCACCGTTGGCGATAACGAGACTGCCGCAGCCGCGCTCACCTTGGTGGCCACCTCCGACAACTCGACCCTGCTCCCGACCTCCAATATTGTCTTCGGCGGCAGTGGTGCCAGCCGCAACGTCACGCTGATTCCCTCAGCAGGACAGACCGGCACCGCCACCTTGACCATCCAGGTAAACGATGCCAACGGCGGCAGCGCCTTGAGCCAGTTCACCGTCACAGTTCGGTCCGCCCATCCCATGCTCGATCGCAATGGCGACGGCATTTCCGACGTCTGGGCCGCCCTCTATCCGACTGCCGGCGGCCCCGCTGCTGATCCCGATGGCGATGGCCAAAACAATCTCGCCGAAGCACAGGCGGGCACCGATCCCACCACCCCCAATAGCCGCTTCACCACCACCACCAGCACCGACGCCAGCGGCAATGTCTTTGTGCGTTGGACCGGTATTGCGGGTAAATATTACTTCGTAGAGAGCTCCGCCGACTTGCTCACATGGGCTCCGTTGCCCGGCGACTATACCGGCACCGGCACTGCGCTCTCCGCGCTCGTTCGCTCCGCCGGTACCTCGGGTGCGCCCCGCACCTTCTGGCGCGTTGTGGTATATGACGTCGATTCCTCCGGTACCGGGCTCAACGATTGGGAGAAGTCGCATCCCGAAGCCTTCGCTGTAATCACCGCCACCCCAGGTGCCCACGGCAGTATCAGCCCCACCGCGAAATCCTATGTCGCCAAGGGCGGCAGCTTGGCCTTCACCATCGCACCGTCCACCAGCTATACCATCGACCAGGTGCTCGTCGACAGTCAAAGCGTGGGCGCTCCGAGCACCTACACTTTCAGCGCGATCACCGCCGGTGTACATACCATCAGTGCCAGTTTCAAGACGGATACCCCTGCGAATGGCACCGTGACCTACGACAGCCAGAGTGCCTCCACTCCCGCCAGCCCCACCTCTCAAACCGTGACCACCGGCTTGACCGTTGGTACTCTGCCGGTGCCGCCGCTGCGCACCGGTTATAGCTTCAGCGGCTGGTTCACTGCGGCAAACGGCGGCGGTACCGCTTTCACGTCCACGACCGCCGTCACTTCCACGCAGACTGTCTATGCGTACTGGAAGTCTGTTGCGGCCGTGGACTTGGGCTCCAACGTCAAGGTGTTCGATCCCGGCATGTCCGCCGCTACTATTCAGGGCCAGATCGATGCCATCTACAGCGAGCTCAAGACCGGCCAGTTCAGCACCAGCCGCTATGCCATGCTCTTCAAGCCCGGCACCTATAGCGCTGCGGTCAATGTTGGCTACTATACACAGGCACTCGGCCTCGGGCAAAACCCCGATGCCGTGCAGATCAACGGCTCCATCCATGCCGATGGCTCAGCCAATCCCGACGGCAATGTGCTTTGCAACTTCTGGCGCAGCGCAGAGAACATGGCGGTTACGCCCCGCAATGGCAGCGGCCAGTCCGAGCCCAATATGTGGGCCGTGTCCCAGGCAGCTCCCATCCGCCGCGTCCATGTAAAGGGCGATATGTGGCTCTTCTGCCTCAATCCGCAGAATTGGAATTCGGGCTACGCCAGCGGAGGCTTTATGGCGGACTGCCAGGTGGATGGCACCCTCAACTCCGGCGGCCAGCAGCAATACCTCTTCCGCAATTCCAGCATCGGGACCTACACTGCCGGGGTGTGGAACATGGTCTTCGTTGGGCCTTCAGGCGGCATTCCTCCGGCCCAGTTCGGGTCCGGCACCCGCAATATCACTGTGGTGGACAAGACCCCCGTTGTCCGGGAGAAGCCGTTCATGTATTTCGACAACGCCTATAAGGTGTTTGTGCCCAAGTTGCGCACGGCCACTTCCGGCGTCACTTGGACTTCGGGTTCTACCCTGAGCACCAACGACGGAAAGATTATCGACGTAGCCACCGAGTTCTTCGTGGCCAAGCCCTCCGATACGGTTGCCTCAATCAACGCGGCTCTGGCCATGGGCAAGCACCTTCTGCTCACTCCCGGCATCTATCATATCACCGACACCATCCAGGTGACGCGCGCCAACACCGTGGTGCTCGGCATCGGCCTTGCCACCCTGTCCAACGACGGCGGCAAGTCCGCCATGACGGTTGCGGATGTCCCCGGGGTGAGCATCGCCGGGGTCATGTTCGATGCCGGCAGCGCCCCTGCCATCAATCAACTCGTCGTCGGTGCTGATGGCAGTTCGATGAATCACTCAGCCAATCCCACCCTGCTGGCCGACCTCTTTTTCCGGGTAGGCGGCACGGGCCTGAATGTGGATATCGACACCAGCCTGGTGATCAACTCCAGTGATGTTATCGGCGACAATTTCTGGATCTGGCGCGCCGATCACGACTCTTCCCGTACCTACGGCGCGGCCGATTGGCCCAATATCAAGGCGAAGACCGCGCTCAAGGTGAATGGAGCCCGGGTGGCCATCTACGGCCTTGCCGTTGAGCACTACCAGCAGACTCAGACGATCTGGAACGGCGAGGGCGGGCAGGTGTATTTCTACCAATCGGAGATTCCCTACGATGTGCCCAGCATGGCCGCGTGGAATTTCGATGGGCAGCACCCCGGCGGCTGGCCGTCCTACAAGGTCAATGCAACCACGCACACGGCCCGAGGCTTGGGTATTTATTGCTTCTTCAACACGAATCCCGCCTGCGCACTTGAAAGCGCGATTGAGGTTCCTGCGGGCTATGAAAACGGCCAGATGTTCCACAACATGGTCACGGTTGGCTTGGGTGATTCCAACATCGGGCAGATCAACCATGTGATCAATCAGCGCGGCACGACCGCCAACAGTGTTAGCACCTCGTGTTATATCTCCGAGTGAGCGTCGTGCGGCGCTCGACTTAGCGGCAGGCCTTCCGGCCTGCCGCAGCGGTTGCGCTCGGATGAAGTAGCCGCGGGAAGCAGCGATGGGTTCTCCGCTACTCGCTACCCGATTTTCGCTCCTCGCTTCTTTCCGCCGCAGAGGTAGGTCCAGTCTTCGACTGGATCCTTCGCTATTTAACCGCAGAGAACACAAAGCATCGGACATCAAACTGGCCACAGAGCGCACAGAGGGAAGAAAAGGCTGAAGGCTGAAACCTGAAGGCTGAAAGCGGAAGATATTAATCACATAGAACGCAAACAGCATAGCGATCCGGTATGGCCGACACGCCGCATTCTTGCTACTCGCTACTTTCCGCCGCAGAAGTAGGTCCAGTCTTCGACTGGATCGTTCGATATTTAACCGCAAAGAACGCAGGGATCGCAGGGAGCGGGCTCGACACTCAGCCCTCTTCACTCTGCCTTCTGGCTTAGCCGTGACCAGTCGTACCGCTTTGCATTCTGCCGGTGCACGAACTCCGGTGTCCGCCGTAGGAGCGTGCTTGCACGCGATC
>CAJCBL010000198.1 GCA_903960515.1 uncultured Verrucomicrobiota bacterium | reverse complement strand
TACGGCACGCGGTGGCCGCGCAATAGCTCTTCGGTGTCGTGGAAGCCCAAGCCCAAAAGCTCAGCGACCTTGCCCCGCGAAAGTCGGCCGAGCGCGCACTCGTCAACGAGCAGCGCCTCCAGGGCGCGTCGGGGCAGCGTCTCTGGCGCGGAGCCCAGCGCCCGAACCACGGGTTCCGGAACTTGCAGGGTGATTTCCATAGTTACCTTGCGGCGTAAGTGGTGCTGCCGCCGACCTACCACGATGTAACCGGAGGAGGCAAGTCCCGACACATAAAGGACGTTATGTTTCACAAAGAAATTTTGCAAAAGTTCTTGTCATGTAGGGACACTTTGTGTATATCACCAATGTAGTGCTCAAGAAGCCGGGTTTTAAGGCGAGGTGTGCCTTGGACCCGAACGCGTCTATGCAATACTTGAGCACAATCTTGCAGAGTGGATGGCCCGGGAGTGGAACGACCATAGTTCTAGTCGTTGGGGGCATCTGCATTTTCTGGATCTTCGCTGTAGCCGGCGGCCGATTTGATTTATGTAGCCGAGGTCGCTCGTTGAGTCTCGAATTTCCGCGAAGAAAGTCCGAAGTTAATGAAGAGGAATTCAAAGGAGAGGGTGGGAAGCGCCAACGCGTTGCGGGTGGCCATGGCTATGGGAAGGGGGCGCTGAAGCCTCGGCGGAAATCCACTGGCCAAGGTGGCGTCATGGCCGTGGGACCGCGCAGCCCCTTGAGAGCGCAGAGGCACTGATCGACAAGTCTGCCGGCGTTGGCATGAGCGTGGAAACCGGCCCACCGGCCGCAGCAAGCCCCTGCCGTTCAGCCGGTGGCGTCTTCACGTCACATCTCGCCGATGTGGTCCCAAAGCGGCCGGAGATCCTCGTCGTCGAGGGCCATCAACTTCATCTCCCTGGTGCCGCCAAGCTCATAAGCAGCCTCCAGCCATCGCCGGGCTTCCGTCAGCCGGCCAAGCTGGCATTCGTAGCATGCGAGGTTGTAGCGCATGGTGGCGCTGTCCGGAAACCGCTCCACTACCGGGAGCAGGTTGTCGCGGGCCTCTTCGGTGCGGTGGTCAATGACAATTATTCTTCGCCTGGGGAATTTTAATTGTCACTCTTCAGTGCGTATCAGCTCGTGGAGCGCATACGAGCGGTGAATCCAGCCAAGCTCCCGGTTGGGGGCTAGCTTCGTGATGGCCGCTGCAATGTCCACGCAAGCCTCCCACTTCTTCGCCGCGGCATAGACCTGCCAGCGCACCTCCCGAACATCGGGATGCGCTCGAAGTTGCGGCGTGATGTTCTCCAGCTCCTCGTTGGCCTCGGTGAAGTTCCCAAGCTCAAGCCACCCCACTGCGGCCTGCAGGTGGAAACTGTCAGGATGGCCGAGCGGCTTCATTTGAGCTTGGCGTTCACGGCGTTAAAGCCCTTCTGGCTGAGGAGACCGGCACCGCGGAGCTTCTTGGCGAGGTCCAGTTGGCGGGCACCGATCTTGGCGTTCTTGGACTCGTTCGCCTTGAGCGGCAGTAATTCTAGGTTGGCAATCACATTGTCCAGTTCTGGGGCTACAGCTCGCGGGACGATGTGGTCAACGCTCAGCGCCTGGCCTTTGTATGGACCGTTCTGCACGGTGGGCGCGTGCCCTCGGCGCATCTCGACCTCCCCTGCCCCGTCAAGGCAGCCGAGCTTTGTGGCGATGTCGAGGTTTCTGAGCAGCGCCGCCCAGGTGAGCTGAGCCGCCTGGGAGTTGGTGTAGCCGGCGAGCACCACGGCGCGTTGCGCAACAACAGGAGGCTTGCAGCCCGCCTGCCGGCTGGTCGCAAGCCAGTAAACGGATTTCTGGATTCTTGGATTCGCCCCCCGAGCGCCCAGCGTGGCAAGATTGGTGGGCGCTATGAGCGAGGCGATGCTTGTGGCATACGGCTCCACCTCCGCCCCGCGGGCGGCGAGCGCTAAGAACAAAGCGATGGCGACAAACAGGTGCATGGCACCTG
>CAJCBL010000197.1 GCA_903960515.1 uncultured Verrucomicrobiota bacterium | reverse complement strand
TCAGGTACCCGGCGCCCAATGGCAGCCCAACCAATGGGCCAACTCGATGCTCCGCCTTTCCAGCCCGACCCGCTACGCTGTGATCACCAGCAACACCGCCGACACCTTGCGCGTAGCGATCACCCCGGGCTCGAGTTGGGACTACCGCATCGTGCGGGCCATCGGCAATACGCGTACCCACTTCACCCGCATCACCCGGCTCTCGACGGCCGACCTCGATCTCGCCGGCGTACGCCTCCAGGTGCCGCACTACTTCGACACCCCTGACATTCTCGGGCGCGTCCACTCCTTCTCACCGCACACCGACTCCAAGTTCGACAGTTTCATCGGCGACAACTCGCTGGGGCGCTACACCGTGGAGCTTGAGGCGGAGGGCGCAGGCAAGGAGACCCATTTCCTCGTAGGCTTCTCACTTGCCGACGCCGGCCAAACCCCGCCGCCGTTCACCGGTGGCGAAGGCTCCGGTCTGGCCATCGCGATTCAAGGGGCTCGCGCCTGGGCCTTCCTCACCGATCGCACAGTCGAAACGGCACACGTCGCACTGCCCGCAGAGGTCAACCAGGTGGTCATCTTCGGGCTTGAGCCCGGCACCCGCTACCGCGCCAGTCTGGGCACTGAGTTGCTTGTCCAACTCGACGACAGCGGCCCCTCTTGGACCAGCGCCTCGGGCACGCTCACCCTCAAGCGCTGAAGATATTGCCGCCACCCGTTGCCCCGTTGTGCCTTCTCACCGGAGGCACTGCTGCCGCTCAAAGTCCCTGATTTTGATCAACCGGTGAAAACAGTTATGCAGCGGGGAAATATATACGCAGAGATTGGGCGACGAGACGCTCGGCGTCGAAGGGCACCGGATCGCTCTCGAAGCGGCCCTGCGCGTCGTAGGCCATCACTTCCAGCGGGCTGTCGCGGTAGCCGTGCGTTTCGAGGCCGGCCGCATAGGCAGCAAGGAAACGTTCGGGGCCCAGGAGCTTCCATTGCACGATGTGGATCAACTCATGGAAATGGAGCGACTCGTCAGCAGCACAGCGTCGGTCGACAAAGAACGTGTCGATATAGGTGATGCCGGCGGCCGGCATTGTCTCAAACGCCTCGAAACCCGGCGCACCCAGCGACGACAGCGGCGGCACGGGAACTCGCTCCACCGCCACCACCTTCGCCGCAGTGAGCAACTCCGCGCTGAAGTACTGCGGGAGCCGCCGGAAACCCAACGTCGCCACCGGGCGGGCACCACAGGCATGCTCGGCCAAAGTGCGCTGGATCCAGCCGATCAGCAGCGGCGACAAGAGACGGAACTGTTCGGGGGAAAGTGGCATGGCGACACTCCGACGTTCAGAGTTCTCCTCCGCAATAGGAACAAACCCTGGCATTTCCCCCTTCAGTGCTTCCGCACCTAGGGCAACTGCGCCCCGGCTCGGATTCCACCGCCGGCTCCGCGGGTTCGGGCCGCTCGTCGCCATAATGCGTAGGCGGCGCCCCGGCCGACGAATACACACCGGGCATCATTCCCGTCTTGCAGCTGGCTGAGATCTCCCGGCCGTCAGCCGTGCAATAGCGGACCTCATAAATGCGGCTGCTCGCCTCGCCTGACCAGCCCCGACCAAATGGCGCCCAGGCTATATCCAGCACCTCACAACCGGCCAAGTGGAGCTCCCGTTGGATACGTTCACGATCCAGACGATCCGCGATGACTCTGCCAATGAGGACCAAGGTCAGCACTCCGAGCGTCCACGGCCAGAACTCCGACCCGCTCACTTCCCGCTCACCAATCGAGTATATGGCTATTAATGGGTTCACCGTCTTGCGGGACATCTAGCTGCTCCCGGCATCAGCTACACTGGGAAACCATCCACACCTTGGTGAAATCGCGACGGGCCAGGTCCTCCCGCCGGATCCAGAAATACAGCATCCCGGCATCGCCCCACATCATCCCGGCCCGGTCATCCGAGTCGATCTGCAGCAGGAGTATCCAGTCGCCCCGCCCCTTCTCCAGCTCTGCCCGCCTGGGATCGTGGTATCCGGTGGGATCGCCGCAATAGATGCCGTTGCTCACCAGTTGGCACTGGAGATCCATGTCGTTGTCCTGCACTGGTGTGGAACATCCGAGAAGCTGATGCAGCGGATTTCCGCCAAAAGGCGTCGCGCACAGTTCGTAATAGGCTTCGCCCTCCCCTCCACCCAGTTTCAGCGCCTGCACCCGGCCATCCAGCCCACTAGGGTAGGTGAGAATGCTCGCAAACTGCACCGGCACCTCCGGGAACACCCCCGCCTTGGCGAGTCCGCTCGGAGGTGCCAGATCCGACGCCCCATTGAGTGCCTCGAAATAGTACACTCGCCAACTGCCGCGATCCTTCGGGTCGAAGCCCCAAGTGCCCTGCTCCGCATCGTAAAACACGAGCAGAAAACCTGTCGGCGGCAACACGCCGAAATCACCACCTCTCGGCACCTCAGCCAGATCGATCTGGCAGAGGAATCCCAGCGGCTTGCCCTTCCACAGCGGCCACTCGAAACCCGTCGGGACTGTCGGCCGGCCCCCAATTCGGCTGAACCCCCGCGTCGACGCGGGCAACAGATGGACGGCGGGCTGGCGCAAAGAGTCCAAATACGCACGGTGTTTCGTAAGGTCGGCGGCGGTCCTGTACGAATTGGCAGGTCGCCCGGGAGCACCGGATGGAAATCCCGAATCACGAGTTTTTCCGATACTCCAGATCAAGGCCGCGAGGACGACGGCGAATACGAGGGCAAATTTGGTGGTCGGGCTCATCGCTTCTCACTCACTCCTTCAGATCGGATTCGATTTCTGAAAATTGCTCCAGGCCGGTTTGTTCGGGAGTGCGGGGGGCTTTCACCGAGGGATTGGGCTGCGGGTGTGCGGTCGCTGAAAGGCAACCGTCGCCAGCCTTCCACTGCAAGGGGGAAGGCGGGCAAATCGGGCCGAGGCGGTGAGAAATTTGTGGAGTCATCGGCCGCAACTCATCATGGGTGGAGGGCAAAGGCATCGGTTTCGGCGCGGATCGTAATATGAGACCTCGGACCATGGCCGGCCTACCCCGGCCGGGCGTCGCAACTTTCTGGCGGCGCATCGCACCCACCGACTGCGGCTACGTGTCGCACGCCGCCCCGGCGCCGGCACCCATGTCATCTGGTCACTCGAACCAAGGTTCTTGCCGCGCGGCGTCCTCGTCACCAAGGCCCACGGGCCCAGTCCGCGCGGCAGGCCCGCACTGTCTTTATGTCAGGCCCTCAGGCCCGGCTACCCGAAGACCCACCACCACCGTCTACGTTCTGCCGTTCCCACCCTCGCCCGCCCTGCCCTCGCCACCGTCTGCGTTCTGCCATCTTCACTCCGCGTTCTGCCTTAAACCTCTCACCACCGCTTGCGGTAACCTTACTCTTGCGACATCCGGGCCGACTCGCGCTGCCGAAAGGCCAGGCGTTCCTCGGCCTGCTTGAGGATGGCCGCGGCGGCCTTGGTGTCGCCGGATATCAGAAACGCCTTCACCTCGTGCTTGGTGACGATGGGCGTCCTGTTCCAGCGAGCCTACCCCAGGGATTCCTCGACCAGGGTCTCCCCTTCCCGGCGGTCGGCCTTGTGGGCGGCCTTCTTCTCGCGGCGATTGCGGATCCAGAACGGCTCGGCCTGCTCACCGGCCATGATGCAGCCGCGGGGCTGGATCTCGCCGACGAGTTTCGCCAAGCCGAACTTCTCGATCTGGGCCTTCACCTTGGTCGCGTCCTTGTAGCCGATCGGCGACTCGTAGAGGTCCGGCGCGCCACTGAACCAGCGGATATCCAGCCCCGGTGTTTCGCGAGTGAGGACATCGCGGACCTTCTGCGGGTCGATTTTGCCATCCTCGTCCTTGAAGGGTGCGAGTGTGGCCGTGCGTGACTGGTTGCGACCGGCGCCATGCGGAGCGAAGGAGAGGAACTGGTCGTTGTCCGACCCGAGCACGAGGAGTATTTCGCGGGCCATGTTCAGGGGCACAATACCGAGCAGCGGGCGCCCTTCGGCGTCGCGCCAGGCCGGCGTTGCTCCCTTGCCGTGGAGGAAGATGTCTCCGCGGCGCCACACGAAGTTGTGCTCGTTGCCCAATTGCACCAGGGCGCGCTGGCCGATGCGGCGCAGAAAGGCGGCATGGATCTGCGCATGGTTCTCGCGCGTCCAGCGTGCGACATACTGCAGGGCATCCCAATACGACTGGCCCTCGGGCGTGTCGTACTGGAGCCAGACCGCGGCATCCGGGATGTCCTTGGCATTCTCGTCGCACCAACGACGGGCGGCGACTTGGCCACGCTTGTAGATGTCCGCGCCGAGACCGCGCGAACCGTGGTGGGTCACGAGCACGTTGAAGCGGCCTTCACGGCGCACGATCCAGTCGGACAGCTCGGTGAAGCCGGCGGCCTCCAGCGCGGCGCGCTGGGCCTCCGTGAACTGG
>CAJCBL010000196.1 GCA_903960515.1 uncultured Verrucomicrobiota bacterium | reverse complement strand
TAAATTGCAGCGACAACGCGCCCGATGCGAGGACTCAATCGGTTTCGGTTCCTCGGAAAACGGTTTTAGGCCAATAACCGTGAAAATATGGGTCGCACCGACGGCAGGGCTGATTTCTCAGTCCGACAGGCTCCTAGGGACGCAGGTGTATGTGAGCGACGCCACCACGGGCCTGCTGTACCGGGTCGATCCCGTGGCCGCCTGTACCGTCCTGGTTTCGCCGCCGGGCACCCCAGTGGCAGATGGGATTGGGGCCTCGGCCGACTACGCCCCAGGAGTGAAGCTGGTCTCCTCCTCCGGCCGTGGCCTGATGTTCTTCGACGGCGAGACTCTGCGCAAGCTCCCGCCCGCCGATCGCGAGATCGAGACCGGAGCGTACATCACCGACCTGTGCGCGCTGGGGCCGAACAACTTCGCCGCCGCCATCGATCAGACCGGGATTGTGGTGATCGACCGGCGTGGGCGGATTGTCCAGACCCTGGAGCGGAGTCTCGACCACCGCCTGGGCAGGGTGCGGCGGCTGGTCTATACCAGCGACGGGGTCGTGTGGGCGCTCCTCAGCAACGGGGTGGCTCGGGTGGCGTTTCCGTCGCCATTTTCCGATTTCGAGCAACTCCTCAAATCGACCGTCGATTATGTCCGGTTACTTCGGCACAGGAACTCGCTCTGGATGTTCTGCTCCGACCGGGTGTTGCGCGGGGTATACACCGAGCGGGGACGCTTGGTGCGCTTCGACAACGACAACCCCGAGGGGCAGCGCTTCGGCTCTGGCGGGATCATGGGAGACCGGCTGTTTGCCGCAGCCAAAGACAGTATCTACGAGCGTACTCCCAGCGGCTGGCAAGTCGTGCATTCCGGGCTTCCGAACGCCCGCATCGGTATCCGCCCCGCTACGGCGCAGGGGTGGTTCTACGCCGCCACCGACGAGATCGGCTGGCTGCAGCCCGACGCCGGGGGGACCAGACTTGTGGCCCAGCGCATCCCGGTGCCCGGCCTGGGATTTGTGTTCAATTCAATCGAGCCGGCCAACGGCGACCTGTGGCTGGAGCTGGGCAACGCCCGTGCGGCGCGGGTGCGCTTCCCTCCGGTCGGCCCTCCGCAGGTGAGCATCTTCGGCCCGGCCGACGGCCTGTTGGAGGGCTGGGTGCAATCCTTCGTGCTCGATGGAGTGGCACGCTTCACCGTATCCGGCCGCATCCTGCGCTTCCACGAGGATAGCGGGCGCTTTGTCGAGGACACCGAATTGTTGCAACGGTATCCGGAATTGCGCCGCTGCGATGGCCGCCCGGTGCGCGACCCCTCCGGGCGGCTCTGGTATGTGGCGGATGGCTCGTTGGTCAGCCTCACCGACGGCCCCTCCGGCGGCGAGCGCACCCGCGTCATGCTCTATGGTTTCGCGCCCTACGAACTCACCGTCGAGGATAACGGCGTGCTCTGGCTGCTCGAACGCAAACGCCTTATCCGCTACGACCCCAGCACCGAGGCCCCTGCCCAGAGGCCGCTTCGGGCGATGATCACGGCGGTGCAGTTGTCGGCCTCCGGTCGCTATCTCCACGCACCAGGCGCTGCTTTGGCCGACCTGCCGATCTCCGACAACTCCCTGAGTATCCGCTTTGCGGCACCGGCGAATCCATTCCTCTCCGCCGTGGCCTTCGAAGTCCAGCTCACGGGCGCAGGCGAGCATTCCGCCGCCTGGACCTCCACCGGCGCCGTGGGCTCCGCCTCGTTCAACCGCCTCAAGGAGGGCCACTACCTCTTCCGCGTGCGCCCGCTGACCGGCACGACTGTAGGCGAGGAGGCCACGTTGGCCTTCACTATCCTGCCTCCGTGGCACCGCAGCCCGGCTGCCTACACCGCCTACGCCCTCTCCGTTTTGGCGCTCATCGGGGCCATCTTCGGGTTCGCCAGACTGCTGGAACTCCGCGAGAAGCGTCGCCTCGCCCACCTCGTGGGCCTGCGCACCGGCGAGCTCAACGAGAGCAACACCCGCCTGGTCAGCCAGGTCGCCGAGACCGAGCGCAAGGCCGCCGCCCTTGCCTCCAGCGAAGACCGCTACCGCTCACTCAACGCCGAACTCGAGCAGCGAGTCGACGCTCGCACCGACGACCTGCACCGCTCCAACGCCGAACTCGGCAAGGCCAACGTCGAACTCGAGCGCGCGAAAATCCAAGCCGAAGAAGCTGACCGCTCCAAGAGCGCCTTCCTGGCCAACATGAGCCACGAGATCCGCACCCCGATGAACGGAGTCATCGGCATGGGCCACCTCCTGCTGGGCACCCCTCTGGCCCCCGACCAACATGACTTTGTGGACACCCTCATCCACAGCGGCGAGAGCCTGATGACCATCCTCAACGACATCCTCGACTTCTCCAAGATCGAGGCCGGCCAGCTCAGCCTGGAAGCCATCGACTTCGACCCGGTG
>CAJCBL010000195.1 GCA_903960515.1 uncultured Verrucomicrobiota bacterium | reverse complement strand
GCCGGCATGGACGACCATGTGCCCAAGCCGCTCACCCCCGACAGCGTGCAAGCCGTGCTCAAGCGCTATCTCAAGCCGCTCCCCACGGAGTAGAGCGAAGCGGGTGGAAGCGCCGGAGAAGCGCCGGCCGGACGGCACTTCCGTGTAGTTGAAACGCGAAGCGATTCCGCCTTCGTCCCTCCCCGCTTCCCTCGCGTAAGCGGGCAGCGCAGCGATTCAGCGCTTCCCCCGGGGCTGCCGCCCCCAAAATCGACCGCAGGACCGCCGGCCGCCGCCGAGCCGCTCCTGTTTCCAGTTTCCGGATTCCCGTCTCCGCGCTCCAGTTTCCGATACCGGGACCTCCGGTATCGGGCCTCCTATTCGAGCCTCCACCGCTGCGGGTAGCACCTGCCTCCGTGCCGCTTCTACGCCCGAGCCCTGCTCCGTACCGTGCTGGCGCCCTGCCCCGCCGCTGGGCCAGTCGCCTTGAGGCCCCCTTCGATTGCCTCCCCCTGCGCAGGCGAAATCCGTCAAAACGGCCTCGACGAAATGCAAACATACCGATGAATATGCGCCCGCCCAATGTATCAACGACCCCTCCGGCCCTTCAAAGGTTCGCGCCGGCCATCCGTGCTCGGGTGGGCGTTTATGTTGGCCGCCCTCTGCCTGGGGCCCTCGCTGGCTGCTGTGGGCCTCGCCTCCGCGCCGGCCGGCGTCAACGAGGTGGGGGTACCCGCCTTTGCTGTATTCGGGCCGGAGGTGCTTGGGCTGAGCTCGCCGCCCACGGACTTACAATTGTTGCCCGACGGCCGGGTGCTGGCCATCACCGGCGGTGAAATCGCCGTGGGCGATGGGATACGCTGGGAAACCTTCCGCCCGGCGGCCGGCAACACCGGCATGTTGGGCCGCAGCATCGCCTGCGATACCGATGGCGCCCTTTACTCGGTGGTGGGCGGGCAGTTTGCACGTATCCGTTTCAAGGACGACTCCCATTGGGACGCTGAGCCCGTGGCCGACCTGCCGCTGGCGGCCACCCGCGCCGGGGTGATGCCCACCAACCTGGCCGTTCTTGGCGACGCCTGGTACTGGTATGGCACCAGCGGCTCCCTGGTGGTCTGGCGCCCGGGCCAGACCCCGGCTGTCATCCAGCACCAGCGCAGCATCGAGCATGTGTTCATGCTGGGGGGGCGGGTTTATGTAAGCGATACCACCACGGGCCTGCTGTATCGGGTCGATCCTGCGGCAGCCTGCACCGTACCGGTCTCGCCTCAGGGCACCTCAGTGGCGGATGGCGTTGGGGCCTCGGCCGACTACGCCCCGGGTGTGAAGCTGGTCTCCTCCTCCGGTCTCGGCCTGATGCTCTTTGATGGCGAGGCTCTGCGCAGTTTCGCGCTCGCCGATCGCGAAATCGAACCACGGGTGTACATCACCGACCTGTGCGCGCTGGGGCCGAACAACTTCGCCGCCGCCATCGACCAGACCGGAATTGTGGTGATCGACCGGCGCGGGCACATTGTCCAGACGCTGGAGCGCAGTCTCGACCATCGCCTGGGCCGGGTACAGCGGCTGATCTATTCGAGCGACGGGGTCCTGTGGGCGCTCCTCAGCAACGGGGTGGCTCGGGTGGAGTTCCCGTCGCCGTATTCTGATTTTGAGCAACTCCTCAAATCATCCGTGGATTTCGTGCGGATACTACGCCACAAGGGCGCGCTCTGGATGTTTTGCTCCGACCGGGTGCTACGGGGCGGCTACAACGAGCAGGGGCGGTTGGTGCGCTTCGAGGACGACAACCCCGAGGGGGTGAACTTCGGCTCCGGCGGGATCATGGGAGAGCGGCTCATGGCCACCTCCAAAGGCCGGATCTTCGAGCGTACGGCCAGCGGTTGGCAAATGGTGCTCTCCGGCCTTCCACATGTGCGCATCGGTATCCGCCCCGTGACGGCGGAGGGATGGTTCTACGCGGCCACCGACGAGGTCGGCTGGCTGCAGCCCGAGGCCGGGGGGGGCCGGACTGGTGGCCCAACGCATCCCGGTGCCCGGCCTGGGTATAGTGTTCAACTCCAATACGGCGGCCAACGGCGACCTGTGGCTGGAGCTGGGCAACGCCCGGGCGGCGCGGGTGCGCTTCCCTGCCGGCGGCCCGCCGCAGGTGAGACTGTTCGGCCCGGCCGACGGCCTGCTGGAAGGCTGGGTGCAATCCTTCGTGCTCGACGGCGTGGCACGCTTCACCGTATCCGGCCGCATCTTGCGCTTCGACGAGGCTAGCGGGCGCTTTTCGGAGGACGCCGAACTCTTGCAGCGGTATCCGGAATTGCGCCGCTGCGATGGCCGCCCGGTGCGCGACCCGGCAGGACGCCTCTGGTATGTGGCGGAAGGTTCTTTGCGCCGCCTCACCGAGGGCCCCCCGGGCACGGAGCGCACCCGCGTCATGCTCTTTGGTTTCGCTCCCTACGAACTCACCGTTGAGGAGGACGGCGTGCTCTGGCTGCTCGAACGCAAACGCCTCATCCGCTACGACCCCGGCATCGAGGCACCCGCCCAGCGGCCGCTGAGGGCGATGATCACGGCGGTGCAGTTGTCGGCCTCCGGCCGCTATCTCCACGCGCCCGGCGCCGCCGTGGCCGACCTGCCCATCTCCGACAACTCCCTGAGTATCCGCTTTGCAGCGCCGGCGAATCCATTCCGCTCCGCCGTGGCCTTCGAGGTCCAGCTCACAGTGGCCGGCGAGCAATCCGCCGCCTGGACCTCCACCGGTGCCGTGGGCTCCGCCTCGTTCAACCGACTCAAGGAGGGCCACTACCGCTTCCGGGTGCGCCCGCTGGCCGGCACTACGGTGGGCGAAGAGTCTACGTTGGCCTTCACCATCCTGCCTCCGTGGTACCGCACTCCGGCCGCCTACGCCGCGTATGCACTGTCCGTATTGGCGCTCATCGGTGCCATCTTCGGGTTCGCCAGACTGCTGGAGCAGCGCGAGAAACGCCGCCTCGCCCACCTCGTGGGCCTGCGCACCGGCGAGCTCAACGAGAGCAACTCCCGCCTGGTCAGCCAGGTCGCCGAGACCGAGCGCAAGGCCGCCGCCCTCGCCACCAGCGAAGACCGCTACCGCTCATTCAACGTAGAACTCGAACAACGCGTAGACCAACGCACCGCCGAACTGGGCAAGGCCAACACCCAACTGGGCCGCGCCAACGCCGAACTCGGCAAGGCCAACGTAGAGCTCGAGCGCGCCAAACTCCTGGCCGAGGAGGCCGACCGCTCCAAGAGCGCCTTCCTGGCCAACATGAGCCACGAGATCCGCACCCCGATGAACGGCGTCATCGGCATGGGCCACCTCCTGCTGGGCACCCCGCTGGCCCCCGACCAACATGACTTTGTGGACACCCTCATCCACAGCGGCGAGAGCCTGATGACCATCCTCAACGACATCCTCGACTTCTCCAAGATCGAGGCCGGCCAGCTCAGCCTGGAAGCCATCGACTTCGACCCGGTG
>CAJCBL010000194.1 GCA_903960515.1 uncultured Verrucomicrobiota bacterium | reverse complement strand
TCGCGTGCAAGCACGGTCCTGCGATCGCGTGCAAGCACGCTCCTACAACGCGCACTGAAGCACTAACCCGCGCAATAGTGGGAAAGTGCCTCGGGTGCATGGTCACCGTTTGCCCTAGCGGCCGTAGAGTTGTCCGAGCTCGCGCAAATAAGGCGCGGTCTTGCTGTCTAGCGTGTCGAGCTGCTCGGGGCGATAGCGCCACTCCCAGTTGCCATCAGGCAAGCCGGGGGTGTTGAAGCGCGCCGAGCTGTCGAGATCGAGTAGATCCTGCAAGGCGAAGATAGCCAGACGACACGGCGAGGAATAGGAGGCGCGGATGAAGTCCCAGGAGATCTCGTTGCCGGCGACGCGCAGGTAGCGGCGCACATGATCGCGGGTCTTCTCGTCGGTACCGGCGAACCAGCCGCGAGTGGTGTCGTTGTCGTGAGTACCGGGATAGAGCACGCTGTTCTGCGTGTGGTTGTGCGGCAGGTATATATTCCGGGCGTCGCCGCCGAAGGCGAATTGGTAGATCGCCATGCCGGGCAGGCCGGTGGCTTCGCGCAGAGCCATGACTGCGGGGGTGAGCACACCGAGGTCCTCGGCGATGATTTTGGCCTGAGGAAAGGCGTCGCGCATAGCGGCGAAGAACTCGAGCCCGGGGCCCTGTTCCCAGCGGCCGTGGCGGGCGTTGGGCGAGCCGGCGGGCACCGCCCAGTAGCTCTCAAAACCGCGGAAATGGTCGATGCGCACGATGTCGCAGACGTCGAAGGTCGCGGCCATGCGGCGCCGCCACCAGGAGAAGCCGGTGCGCTGATGCGCGGGCCAATCGTAGAGGGGGTTGCCCCAGAGTTGGCCGTCGGCCGAGAAATAGTCGGGCGGCACTCCGGCCACGACGGTGGGCCGGCGGGTGGAGCGGTCGAGCAGGAAGAGGTCGGGATTGGCCCAGACGTCGGCGCTGTCGAGAGCGACAAAGATGGGCACATCGCCCACGATCTGGATACCGAGCTTGGCCGCGCGGGCGCGCAACTGGTGCCACTGGCCGAAGAAGAGGTATTGGAGGAACTGGTGCGCGAAGATGGTGGAGGCCAGGGTGCGGCGCAGCGGGGATTTGGTCGCTGTCTCGAAGTTGCGCAGTTCGGCGGGCCATTCCCACCAGGGGCGGCCGGCATGGTGATCTTTAAGGGCGAGGAAGAAGGCGTAGTCGTCGAGCCAGTGGGCCTGGGCGGCGCAAAACCGGGCGAAATCGCCGTAGGGCAAGGCCACAGGCTTGCGCTGGTAGCGCTCAGCGGCGGCCAGGAGCACCGGCCACTTGAGTTTCCAAACGCCGCCGAAATCGACGCGATCGGCCGGCAAAGTGGCCAGTTTGGCCAGTTCGGAAGGCTGGAGAAGCCCGGCGGCCAGCAAGGGCTCGGGATCGATGAGGTAGGGATTGCCGGCGAAGGCGGAGA
Source organism: uncultured Verrucomicrobiota bacterium (assembly GCA_903960515.1). Classification (GTDB taxonomy): domain Bacteria; phylum Verrucomicrobiota; class Verrucomicrobiia; order Opitutales; family Opitutaceae; genus CAJCBL01. Next base: position 8,734 of record CAJCBL010000194.1, on the reverse strand, counting down.
AGCACTGGTAGGGCGAGTTGCCGTAGCCGGTGGCCCCCAGAGGACAGACTTGCCAGTAGCGGAGGCCGGCGTGGGAAAGAAACTCGAGGAAGCGCCCGGCGTGGGCGTCGAGGGTTCCGATCCCGTAAGGTCCGGGGAAGGAAGTGGGATGAAGCAGGACCCCGGCAGCGCGGTGGTCGAGCCAGTTGAAAAGCGGAGCGGAGGTTGAGCTCATGCGCAGGCGGAAGAAAGCATGGATTGAGGTGACAGGGAAGGATGGAGTCGGCGTTTTAGAAGAATGGTTCAGGGAAAGCTCGGACGGGCCTGATTAGACATAACGCTTATTGTGCGAAATGCCTATGAAACCCCAAAAGTCTCTAAAATGGGAGTTGACTGGATAGTCTTCCAATTCCTGAAAAAGTCCTAAACACCGCTAAACAAAGCGTATGGCCCGCATTAAGAACGACTTAGGAAAATCCGAAAACTCGATTTCGGGGCGGATAGTTTTCCAATACTTGAAAGGTTTTCCAGTATTCACCCGCCCGATTCAAGAATCCGTAAAAGTTTGTAGATTAGCGAGTTAATGATTTGGACATCGAAGTTCTGGAAAAGTATTCAGTCAAGCTCAGGGGGGTGCACGGTGCCCCGCCTTTTCAAGCAACCCGGCCCCGCCAAGGTGCACGCGGCCGGCGGATGCCCCTGCGATGCCAGGCGAACATCCCGCGATGCCGTTTCCGAACCCTCGCTCGGCTCCTGCGGCCGGCCGGCGGATGCCCCGCGCCATCCCGGCGGAGCTTTCGCGCCACCCTGGCGAACACACCGCGATGCCATTGCCAAACCGTCACGCCGCCCCGCCAGATTCTGCATTCAATCACGGGGCTGAGTGCTCTTGCCTTGGCGACTCAGCCCTCTTCCTTTCACTAGCTTGCCCTTGCTGCCTGCCCCCGCCTGCTCGGCCTGCTGAATGTTTAGTGATCGAGCGAACACGCTTTGCGCCCACTCTCCAATCTCCGCTTTGTGTTTCTGAAGAAAATCAGCGGATATGGAGGTGATCATCTGAAAGTACTCCGGAAGCAACGAGGGCGGAATCTCAGTCACAAATCCCCTGTGCCAGTTGGCGAGATCCATGATCACTGATTCAATCGTCATGCCGCTAGCGGGCGGCATCGCATCCATTTTAAAACCCCTTGGCGCGATCGCAGAAATCTCGGCGGAAGCGGATGAAACCACACTGAAGAACGACCCCCCCGTTCCTTCAAATTTGGGTCGTTTCCATTCCCGAAAGCCACCGATGTTCCCGGTACCGAGCGCAAGCCAAACTTGGGAAATCTCGTTCCATGAACAAATACGAGAGCCGATCTGGTAGGGAAGCGGGGCTCGTCCGGTTTCGTAACTCGCAAGTCTCTCGGTTCCGATGTTTGCTTGAAGAGCGATCAACGGACGAGGCAACTTCTGCATTTTCCGGAAAAACAGTAGCCGATTACCTACTGCGCGTTCCTCAGGTGATAGTGGCGACTTCCTAGGCATACGATTCCTGATGGCAGATACGGGAATAGATGTCACGTTTTCAACTTGCTCGCAAGCAATGGTTGCGGTTCCGTAACCGTAGCGTGACGCGGGCAATCCGCAACGCCTGCTTCCCAATCCAACCATGCCAACCAGCCCCGCGGGTAAAGTGAAACCAGGCAACTTCGCCAATCCAATGCTTCCATCTCTCGCTTTTGCCCCGACGGTCCTTCCCCGGGGCGACGGAAGCTTTGTGGTTCAGCCAGGCAAGCCCCAGCAATGGCTCTGGGTGCGCGATGCCGCCCGAATGTACCAAGTGAGCCCCGACGCCGTGAGGGAGTGGATACTTAAGGGACTAGTTGTGTCGCGCCGCGTCGGTTTACTGAAGTACCAAGTGGAGGCCGAGAGCATATCCGCCTTCATCCGGCCCGATAACTGGCGAGAGTGAATCAGCCCGGCTGAGATCCCCGAGATTCTTCCTGCTGGAATGAATCGTGTGACAAAATACACGATTTCACTTGCAAAGCGTCACTGGTTACGGTTCCGTAACCGTAAGATGACGCATGTAACCACTCGGCTATTTCTTAAGCTCGCATCGCGAGGGCTAACCTTCGCTGACCTCGCAAAGACAACCGGTTATTCAATCGGAACACTGCGGAACCTCGCATGTGGCGCCAACCGTTCCCGCATCGCTCGCAAGGAGGTGGAGACCTTCCTCCATGCCCAAATCTGGCCCCGCTCCGGCGGTGGGTTCCCCAACCCCCCCCCCCTTCCCCAGAACACGCCCCCGCAATCATGACCAAAACAGCCCCCCACCCCAAGTCCGCCCGCAAAACCGGCCGGCAACTCAAGCCCCGCATTTACTCCCCGCTTGAGCGTTCGCCGCAGCGGGAGGCGCTGCTAGCCTGGTTGATGACTGGCGGCCCCGACAAAATCGGCATCCCTTACAAGGAGGCGAAAGCGCGCCTTCAAGCCGAGTTCGGCCTTAAAGCCAGCACCACCGCGCTATCAAATTTTCACCACCGCCACCTTCGGTCCAAGCCGAGCGCCCCGGTGGAAACGACTTTCGAGGCGGACAAGATCACCATCGTTGTCCACCTGCGCCAATGACCCCCGAGATCCGGGGCCTCATAGAGTTTCCCCGCCAAGACCCGAACCCGTTGCTTGATGCTGTGCAAGCGGCGGAGTCCCTAGACGATATGAAGCTGATTCTAATCGAGATCATTATGGCAACCAGTCACGGCAAACAGTCCGCAAATTTCCCTTCCCTCCCTCATGAAAAACCCGTTATCCAAGTCCGATTTAACCGCGATTGCTGAAATCGCTGCGAAGCTCCAATCTAATATCAATGAACGCAATGCAGAGAACGAGCGTCGCATTGCCGCTGAGGCTTGCTGGGCAGCATGCGATACGAGGAAAAACGAACTCCGGAACGCTTGCAATTTTGACGACGATTCGGTCGTGCAGGAAATCATATTTCTTCAAGAGAAACAACTCCTCGCCGGCAAGGCGTCGGCAACCATAACCGCTCGAACGTATTCCGCAAACCGCGTTACGGGCGAGTATTATCAAGAAGCACTAGAGGCTATTGGGGGGTATATCTCCGCCGCAATGGAGTCTATGACGGCCGAAATCGCTAAACCGTTGATTGCGATACTCGGGGAAATGGAAGCGCTAAACCTTGCCAGGCAAGCTAGCGCAATTCGGCATCTTACCACCGCCATTGGCAGCGGATTCCTCCCCCCGGGTGAACTCGGTACGGATACCGAGTTAACAAGCCGCTTGCCCCCCTGCAAACGGATGGCGGTCTTCCTGGAAAAGGCGCAAGCGCCTGTCTGGGATATTTGTGATTTTGCGACCATCTAGCGATTTTCCCAGTCTATGGCTTAGACTGGGATTGGGGTAAATGCCCGTGGGGTGGAGTAGTTCCCGCCTCACGGGCAAACCCTTGACGAAATTTGCGGACCTATGGCCCCCTCCCCCACATCTTCCCAGGTTCTCTTTAGCGCTTCGCAAATCGCCAGCGCTTTGGGCTGGCGGCGGCAACGCGCTCAACGGGCATTGGCGGGCATCGCTGCGGATGGGGTGCTTGTGCTCGGGGGGAACGAGGCGCAAGCGTTCGCCCTCAAAAGCCTTCCAATCAGGCTAATTAACACGCTACGCGCCGAGGCCAGCCGGCAGGGTTACGAATCAATCGAGCGCTTGATCGCGTTCCCGCCGCGCCGTTGGGTTCCGGCTGCGCCCCTTGCGCGCCAATCCCCGGCAGCGATAGAGCGGGCGCAGAAGCTGCGCGCCGCCCTTACGCCAGCGCTTGAACGCAGCAGTAACCCGGGGAACCGCGCCACTCACTTGGCAAAGGATTTCCTTGGGCGTTTCAAGGAAACGATGGGCTATGCGATCACTGAAAGGCACTGGATTCGCCTACTGGAGCGCACGCTTAAGCGGGATGGAGGGGCGGAGGATTGGGGCCGGGTTGAAATTTACCTAGATGACCGCCCCGTTCCCGCAGCCCAGACCGTCGCCTCGCTAGAGTTCAAGTTCGAGGGGCTTGGCCTCGCCCTTGGTGCGGTGGACAATCCGCAAGCCCCCAACGACTTGCAGCGGGCTCTTATTTGGCACAAAGCCTTCGAGGATTACGAGGATTTACTCGCGACTGGAAACCAAGCCAGTCGAGTGAAGCGGGCGCTTGTGTCCGCCATTTTTGAGCGTGCCCCGTGGGCTGGCAAAACCCCCAGCTCGCTTGACCGCAATTTTCGCAACAAATACGATCGGTGGATCGCGGGTGAGCGCATGTGCAATGTCCTAATTGACGGGCGGGAAGACTCCGGCCCCCGCCGCCCGATCAAGATCACCGATGACGAAGTGTCGCACATCGCGGCCCGTGCGCTGAACTGCGGCGGACGCCTCGCGCAGGCATGGCGGGAGCTTTGGAATGAGGGCAAGCTGCCCCGCTGGGCGTATGAGCTTTACACGCAAAACCCGCTGGACAAATCCTACATGCCGGCGGCCGTGCGCGCCGTGGTTGGACCGATGGTTGAGCGCTTGCAGCCCGCACACCAGGGCACAAAGACGGTTCGCTTCAAGAGTCCCCGAGTTCGGAGGGATTGGTCCGGTCTGGACGCTGGGGTGCTCACTCAAAGCGATGACCTTACAACGCCCATTCTCTGCTATGTTCCGGATGGGCTGGGATGGTACGATTTGATTCAGCCGCAAATGCTCCCCTTTGTGGACGTGCGGTCACTCTACATTCATATCGACGGCTTGCTTCCGAAGCCGACTTACAGCTCGCTGGATATTCGCCGGCAAATCATCCGGATGCATGACCAATTCGGGCTTACTGATTTCTATTTTGAGCGGGGAATCTGGAAACGCTCGCTCTTGATCAAGGGGCGAGACGGCAAAGAGGTGCCGCCCGAGGAACTCATTCCTGGGCTGGACTCGCTTGGTGTGAAGTTGTCGCATGCCTTGCATCCCTCCGCCAAGGTTATCGAGGGAATGTTCAACATCTTGCAAAACAAGATGGAACGGATTCGGGGATTCTGCGGGCGGGAACAGCGGAAGGACCGCCCCGACCACATCACCAAATGGATGGCGGAGGTGAAGACCCAGAAAACCCACCCCAGCGCCTACTTTTTGTCCTATGAGGAACTGGTTAAGGAAATCGGGAAGCTGATCGACACTTACAACGACGAACCCCAAAACGGGGAATTGCTCGCCGGGCTTTCGCCTCGCGAGGGCTTCGTCCGATTCTTCCGGTCCGATTTGCCGATCAAGCTGGACGCCTCAAGCCGCTACTTGCTGGCGACGCATCGCGTTCCCGTTGTCGTTCGCGATGGGGTGAGGGTCACCATCGCCGGCCAAGCTTACCGCTACATCGGGCCGCAGACGGGGCCGCTGGAGGGCCGCCGCATGTTCGCCTGGTTCGATCTGGAAGACCCGAGCTCGATCACGCTTACCGATTTGGACCGCAAAAACCCAATCACCGTGCAGCGGGACATTCTGGTTCCCGCCTACATGGAGGCCGCCGATTCCCCGCTTTCTGCGGCGCTCGCGCAGACACAAGGCCATACGAAGGCAGTAAAAATGCAGTATGCCGAGCTGAAGAAGGTCCATCCGCAAGAGTTTGGCGGGCGGCAGCGCCGGCCGGTCATTGTAGACAAGGAAACGGCGGAACTTGGGGAAGCAATTGCAGAGCAGAAAGCGGAAGGAGCTCAAAAGCTCCGCCGCCACGACAACGATTACGCGACGGCCCGCCGATTGGCGGAACAAACCGGGATGCCTTTGACGGAATGCACGCCCCTAAACGTACAAATCGAGAGCATGCGGCGGATTGCCGCGCTCAACAATTCAGAGCCCTAAGCCCCCATCGCATGAATCCCCCCCCAGACCCCTTCGCACTGCCGGACATGGCCAATATCGGCGCAGTGCCCGGCGCAGCCACAGCGCGCGCTTTACGCGGCCTTTTGCGTCCGGATGACCGTTCCCTTGCTTGGTACCTCCAAGGTCGTTCTATGATGCCGGGAGGGCTTAAGGCGGTGGCTCAGGAAATTTGGCAGGCAACCGCCCGCGAACAGCTCGGCAGTCCCGCAATGCACCGGGCCGGCCGGGCTCCCGGGATGGTTTACCAGGGTGAAGATTACCTCGCGATCTTTGCCGAGCTAAACAGCGGGCGAGTCCCGCCGGAGGTGGAGGCGCTCAGGAATCTGGTTTGCCAGGCGGACCGCCTTCGCGATGTTCTCCAGAGGGAAAACGCGTGGCTTGCAGACGGATGCTTTCCGGGGGGAATGCCTGCGTCCAGAGCCGAAACCGAGCACCGGGAGCAAGAGAGTCGCGCCGAAATCCTTTCCCTTAAACATAGGCTCACACAAGCCAGCCAAGCGCCGGCGCTCGAAATGCTTTCGCAGTGCGCGAAGATGGCGGCCGTGCAAATCCCCGAGGTGTTGCGCGGGTTTGCGAGTGATGGGGGGCCGTTGGAGGTTCTCATTTATCGCGACCTTCGGGCCGCAGCGGAAGCGAACCAACGGGAGTTTACCGCCCGGGCTGACAAGAGCCTCGCGCCGACCGCCACAGCCAAGGCGGTGACGGAGGAGCTAGAGGCAGTCGCCGTCGCGCAAACGCTCGGCCTGCTTCAGGGCGAAACCCGCGAAGGCAAGACAACCGCCGCCCAAGCGTTTCACCGGAAGAACCTGCATCGCTGCCGCTACGCCTCGCTTGAAGATGACCTATCGGATCGGAGGTTTTACGAAATCCTCGCCAATGCCGTTTCGGGGCCGATTGATGCCCGTTGGGTGAAGGACGATTTCCGCGCCGCGATCACTGGGGCGTTGATCGGCTCGGGGCTGATGTTGATTATCGACGAAGCTCATAACTTGTTCCCCCGGAACCGCAAAAGCCGGCCGGTATGGCTTGAGTGGGTTCGTACCGCGCTTGTTGATCGGGGTGTAGCGGTCGCGTTGATTTCCACCCCTCAGTTTGTTGGGCGGATTCACGCCACAGCCCAAGCGAGCGGATGGCAGAGCGACCAATTTACCGGCCGGATTGGGAAGCTTCGAACCATTGAACCCCTGGCGGCTGACAATCCCAAGGTATGGGATGAAAGGCGCGAGGATATTGCCGCCGTCGCCCGCTGCCACCTGCCCGGCGCCGATGCCCGGGGAATCGCGTACATGACAGAAACCGCAATCGTTGGGCGTACACCCTTCCACCTGGTCGCCACGATGGCTCGGGATGCGCGTGAGGCTGCACTCCGCCGGGGGTCGCCTGTTCAATTGGCAGACGTGCGCGCCGCCGCAGAAAAGGCGTCGCAATTCACCGGCCGGATTTCCAAAGCGCTTCAGCCCCCCAAAAAACAACGCCCCGACGCCGAGGCATCGGGGCGGCGGCGGGAGGTTTCCCTACCCAACCCCAAGCCGATTGCGGCGGCGGTGGGCCTGTCGCGAAGCGGTCAAGGTGACCGGGGCCAAGGTGTTTTGCCCGTTTCAGAGACGGCGCAAATCGGGGCTTGCGCCTGATTCGGATTTTGTTCTTTTTCGTTTTCAACCAGCCCTTAGGGGCTGGCCTTTTGTGTTTGGCGGATATTTTGGACGTTTGGACGTCGAGAATCGGAAAACTTTCCAGTCAACTCCCAGGTGTAGCAAGGCGTCCGTGACGCCGCGCTGGCGCGAGACCTGCCGGGGCGAGACGCGACTGGGGCACCATCAACCGGACCGGCGCCAGATCTTTCGGACATCGCCCGCGCCGCCGCCGGCGAACAAGTTGACAAGGGCGACCCTCCGCCGGCGCGTCGGATCGCTTCGCCCTGCTGGCCGGCACGCCGTAACCCTTCAGCCGTAGGAGCGAGCTCGCACGCGATTCAGTGCGCGGATCGCGTGTAAGAATACGGGGGCGCGTCGTGACTCGTGACATAAGGGCAACTATATGTGTCGGAAGCGGAGACCGGCAGGAGCGCCACCTACTAAGTGGCCTTCCGGCGTATATCGGAGTGCCACTTATATTGATATAAAGTGGCGTTGCTCGCTCCGCCGCCTCCCTGATCGGGGTAGGCTGCTCAAACACAATTCCGCAAGCCATTGTTCCTTGTCACCCGCACACGTCACGATGCGTCCCCGCGAGCTCGACCTATTGGGCTCAACCAACGGCTTTGGCCCTCCCGGAGTCAGCCCTCCCAGGTTTCCAACCCCGAGATATAGTCAACCGCTTCGAGCCGGATGCCGCCGACCAAAAATGAGTCGAGCCGAACATTGTCCTTGCCGTCCCTAGCCACAGAGATCCTAGTGTCAACTACCTATTGCGAGTAGGTAATTTACCCCAATCGCTAACCCCATTCCGAAAATGCAAGCAAGTCCGTGTCGCCACTCCTTCATCCCCCCAAACTTCACCGCTCTGGTTGCCTTCTGTGCCTTCGCCACAATAGCCGCCTCGTCACAAGCGGAGACACTGGCCGCTTGGACTGAGCGACTTGGTGTGCCCGCAGACCTGCGTGGTGCCATGGATTCTCCGGCCGGGGATGGCGTAACCAACTTGATGAAGTATGCCTTGGGTGTGCCACCGCTGGAGAGCGCCGCCCAGCATATGCCGAAGACCCAGCTTATTGAGCAGGGCGGCGCTGCAAAAGCACTCGAACTGATTTTCCCCATAAACCCCAACGCGCAAAATTTGGGGTCTTCGCGGTTTGTTGTGGGTAAAGAGCAAAATCTCAGATACGGAAGCAAAGATGAGTGAGACCGTTGAAGAACACTATCGTCGGTTG
>CAJCBL010000193.1 GCA_903960515.1 uncultured Verrucomicrobiota bacterium | reverse complement strand
TCCGAGCGGCTGCCAGCCTTTCTCGGGTGGGCGTGGTTACCCACTGGGTATCGTCAACATGTTTCATTTTGTCTATTTGATCATCAATTCCTCATGTTTTGGTAGCTGGCGCGATGTGTCGCTGAATTTCCAGATCGCGCTCGAAGGCATCTTCCCCTCGCGCTCCTAGGCTTTCCCCAACCCGCCACCCACTGCTCCCATGGCTGACCCCTTCCTCGCCGAGATCCGCCTCTTTGGTTTCAACTTTGCCCCTCGAGGCTGGGCTTTGTGCCAGGGCCAAATCGTGCCGATTACGCAGAACCAAGCCCTGTTCTCGCTGCTCGGAGTCACCTATGGCGGCAACGGCCAGACCAATTTCGGCCTGCCCGATTTTCGCGGCCGCGCCCCGCTCCACTGGGGACAAGGCCCCGGGCTGCAGAACTTTTCGCTCGGCCAAGCCGGCGGCGAAACCAATCACCAACTCGTGGCCAACGAGATTCCCGCCCATAGCCACGTGCCGCAGGCCACTGCAGCAACCGCCGACCAGACATCTCCCGCCGGCAACACCTGGGCCGCGTCACCGGCAGCGCCCTACGCACCTTTTAGCGGTGCCGTAGACCTCTCCTCGGCAGCCATCGCCGCCGCCGGCGGCTACGCCCCCCACCCCAACGAGCAGCCATATCTGGCACTCAACTTCTGCATCGCGCTGCAGGGTATCTTCCCGTCGCGCTCCTAACCCCCGGGCACTCCGACCATGTCCAGTCCCTTCATCGGCGAGATCAAGATGTTCGGCGGCAACTTCGCCCCCCGCGGGTTCGCCTTCTGCAACGGCCAAATCCTGCCCCTCCAACAGAACACCGCCCTCTTCGCCCTGCTCGGCACCACCTTCGGGGGTGACGGTCGCACCAATTTCGCCTTGCCCGATCTTCGTGGCCGAGTGCCGCTCCACCGCGGCCAAGGCCCCGGCCTAAGCGCGTATTCCCTCGGACAATCCGGCGGTTCGTCGATAGTCACCCTGCTCCCCGGGCAGCTTCCTGCCCACACCCACACTGTGCAGGCCGACGCCGTTGGGGGCGCCCTGAGTACGACAGCCGGCGTCGCGCTCTGGAGCTCTGTGCCCCGCGGCCACCCCGCTCCCTACGCCGCCGCAGGGACGCCGGTCCCGATGCATCCCGCCAGCATCGCCCCCGCTGGTGGCGGAATGGCGCACAACAACATGTCTCCATACCTCGGAGTGAGCTTCATCATCACGCTGAGCGGGATCTTCCCAGCGCGCTCGTAAGCCTGAAACCGATGGGCCTCGCCGCAGTGTCAGCACAAATCGAGTTTCGCCCCGCCACGGCCGCCGACCGGGATTTCCTCCTGCGGGTTTACGCTTCCACCCGCACCGAGGAACTGGCCCCCGTCCCCTGGAGCCCCGCGCAGAAAGGGGAATTCCTGCGCATGCAATTCGAGGCTCAGGACCGCGACTACCGCTCGAAATACCCGCCCGAGGATTTCCAAGTCATACTCGCCGGCTCCACCCCGATAGGGCGGCTCTACCTCCACCATGCCGACGACGAGTTGAACCTCATCGACATCGCTTTCTTACCCGAACACTGCGGCCGTGGCCTGGGCACGGCACTCCTGCGCGAACTGATGGCCCAAGCACAGTACACCCGCCGGCCCATCCGCCTCTACGTAGAGCACTTCAACCCCGCCCGCCGCCTCTACCAGCGCCTCGGCTTCACCGACCTCGAGGAACACGGTCCTTACTGGCGCATGGAGTGGGCCCCTGCCGCCGCCGCGCCATGACGCCGGCCGAGGCCCTCGCCGTATTTGGCGAGCACGCAGGCACGGATGAAGCCCTCCGCACCCGGCTGGCCACCGCCGGCGCTGACCACGCGCGCTTCGCCACGCTCTGCGTCGAGGCAGGTCGCGAGCGAGGGCTCGCCTTCACGGAGGGCGATGTGCGCGAACTGCTTCAGTGCCGCCACATCTTCTGGCTGCAGCGCCACATCCTGTGAACTCCGCCGCCCCGCCCTCGCCTCCCTCGCTGCCGGCTCCGGCAGCCGCTTTCGCCGGCTGGGTGCCCTTCCACATCGCCCGCACCACTCCGGATCTGTCCATATTATGGACTTGGCTCGGCTCCGAGCGCTTCCGCGATCCGTTCTTCGATCAAACCCTCTCCAGTGCCTTCCGCCAGCCGCTGCACCTGCTGCTGCAACGCTCCACCACGCTCGAACAACTCGTAGAGATCGCCGAGCACTCGCCCGCCATCGCGCCCACCGGTTTCATCTACCATGTGTCGCGCTGCGGCTCGACCCTGGTGGCCCAGCAACTCGCCCGCCTCGACCGAGCCATCGTCCTTTCCGAAGCGCGACCACTCACCGCCGCGCTTGAGGATCCGCGACTCTGCGACGCCGACCGCGTCCGCGCTTTTCGCGCACTGATCCGCCTCTACGGCCGCCGCTCCGGTGCCGAATCTGCCTACATCATCAAGCTCGACGCCCGGAGTCTTCTCGACTGGTCCATCATCACCGCTGCATTTCCGGAAGTCCCGCGGCTCATCCTGCACCGCGCCCCAGTCGAGGTGCTTGTCTCCAACCTCGGGAGCCAGCAGTCCGCGCTCATGCCCGGCCAGATCGACCCAGCGCGGCTCGGGGTGCCCCACCGTCGGCTCGATGGACCGGACGATTTCGCTGCGTTCGTTCTCTCCCGCTACTACGCCGCCGCCGTGGAGGCCGCCCGCGCGCCCGGCTCGCTCACCCTCGACTACCGCGCGCTCTCCAGAACGCCAACCGGCCTCATCGCCGAGCACTTCGGCCTGCAACTCTGCTCAGCGGACCTCTCCGCCATGCAAGCAGCCGCCGGGATCTACTCCAAGGACGCCTCGAAACGCGCGCCCTTCGCCCCCGACTCCGCCGCCAAGCAAGCCGAGGCCGGCGCCGCCACCCGCCAACTCGCTGCCGAATGGCTGGAACCTCACTATCGGCAACTGGCCGAGCTGGGCCCCGGCGCGGGATGAGCCTAGCCGTGACCATCCCGACTATTGGAGCCCTGCGCTCCGGGAAGGCCACTTAGCCGTCACGATTCCGCCGTAGAAGGGTGCTTGCGCGCGATCCACAGCGCAGATCGCGTGCAAGCACGCTCCTTCGGATACCGAGGCACTCCATCCCGATTGTTGGGGGCCCTCCGCTGCGGAAGCCACTTATCCGCCTTCAGCCTTTCCGTGCGCTCCCACGTCCTTTCCCGATAGATCCCCCATTCTGTCCTCAAATCAGCCTCAGGCCGGCCGATTGTTGAGGTCCTCCCTCCTGAATTATGCGGAAAATCTGGCTATCGCCAGGATTGGGTCGCTTGTGCCCACTACCCCCTGCCCTCCGTGCGCCGCTCCTCCGAGCACGTGCGCTCCTCGGAGGTGCGCTGCTGGGCAGTGCACTGCTGGGCGCTGCGCCAGCGGCCCAGGAGGCCGACTTCACGCGCATCCCAGCGGCTCCAGCAGGGCAGGCGGAGGCTGGAGTGCCCAACTTTGTGGTCATGGGCCCGGAGGCGATGGGGTTGAGTACCCCTCCGGTGGATATGCGCTTCATGCCCGATGGCCGCCTCATCGTGGCGGCTCAACTCGAGATTGCCATTGGCGACGGCGTGCGTTGGGAAACCCACCGGCGCTTCGCAGACGATCAGGTGACCATCGCGGGGCACGTAATCGTCGATACCGACGGCAGTGTTTACGCTGGAATTGACGGGAAGTTTTCGCGGATCGATTTCCCCGCCGATGCCCGCTGGGACTACGCGGCGCTGGCCGCATGGCCTAAGGGCCACGCGCCGGGGGCTAACGTTTTCCGCCGCGGAGATAGCTGGTACTGGTATGGAGAAGGGCTAGTGCTCTGGCATCCCGGAATAGAGCCCAAGCCTATCCAGCACGCAGGCACCATTGAGTGCCTGTTCACCTTGGGGGACACGGTCTACGTCAGCGACAGCAGCAATGGGAAAATCTTCCGCGTGGACGTCGAGGCCGGGCGCACCGTCGACGTCTCTCCCCCGGGGACCAACACAGGCACTGGAATCATCAGTACAATGGAGTTTGCCCCGGGCGAGTTGCTGGTGGCTACGGCTGCCCACGGGCTTCAGTTGTACGACGGCAAAGCGATGCGTCCCTTTCCCGGTGTGGGGGAGATCAAAAAGACGATGCAGGTCAACGATCTGTGCTCCCTGGGCAACGGCTTTATCGCAGCCGCTGTCGACACGGTCGGCATCGTGATCTTCGACCGCAAGGGCACCGTCATTCAGGTGCTTGATCGCGCCCTCGACCACCGTTTGTCGCGTACGCGCCGGCTGTTGCGCTCCGCCGATGGAGTGCTCTGGGCTCTGCTCAACGATGGCGTCGCCCGCTTATCCTTCCCCTCGCCCTTCTCCGACTTCACCACGCTCATTCCCACAGGCCTCACCTATGCGCTAACCATCCGCCATCAAGGCCGCCTGTGGATCAAAAGCCATGGCCGCACTTTCCGAGGCCAATACACCCCGGAAGGGCGCCTCACGCGCTTCGAGGAGGACACTCCGGAAAACGCCGGCGCCGGCGTGGCCCATCTCGGGGTGATGGCCGACCGGCTCTTCGCCTCCCGCGACGACGGCGTCTTTGAGTACACCGCCAACGGCTGGCGCAAGGTCATCGACGGCATCGTTGCCGCCCGCATCGGTGCCGCTCCGGGCTCCAAGGATGGTTGGTTCTATGCGGCCAACAGCGAGGTGGGCTGGTTCCACCCCACCCCCGACGGCTTGGAAGCCACCCGCATCCCTATGCCGTCACTGGGTGCCGTCTACAACAACACCATCGATGCCGAGGGCACCGTCTGGCTCGAGTTGGGCACCGCCCGAGTCGCCCGCATCCGGCTCGACCAAGGGGCTACGCCGCAGGTGCGGGTTTTCGGTGCCGCCGACGGCATTCCCCAAGGCTGGGTTAACAATTATGTGCTCGACGGGGTGGCCCGGCACTACGCCGCCGGCAAAACCACCCGCTACGACCCGGCCACCAACCGCTTCGTCGAGGACGAAGCACTGATCCAACGCTATCCCGCCCTGCGCTACTACGCGGCCCGTCCGCTCAAAGACGCCCGCGGGCGGATATGGTTCACCAAGGATGGCTCGGTGCAGATGATCGACCCTAGCCTGCCCCCTGCCGATCAACTTAAGACCATGCTTCCAGGCTTCGCAGCCTACGGCATCGCCGGGGAAGAGGATGGTGTGCTCTGGATCTTGGAACGCCGACGCCTCGTACGCTACGACCCCAATGTGGATTCGCCCCCGGAGCGCCCGCTGCGCGCACTGATCACCTCGGTGCTCCTTCCCGCCACCAATCGCTACATTTCCGCCCCCGGCCACACCTTGGCCGACATTCCCTTCGAGGAAAACTCGCTGGCCTTCCGCTTTGAGGCCCCGGGCAATCCCTTCGGCACCACCATCACCTTCGAAGTGTTGATGGAAGGCGCCGGAGAGAAAGGGGCGCACTGGACCGCCACTGGCTCTGCGGGCTCCGCATCGTTCAACCGTCTCAAAGAGGGCAGATACGTCTTCCGGGTGCGTCCCCAGGCCGGTAGCCACACCGGCGAGGAGCAGCAACTCGCCTTCACCGTGCGCCCGCCTTGGTACCGCACTACGCTGGCCTTGGTTCTCTATGTCATCACCGGCGTGGGCACCGTTGGTTTCACCGCGTGGATGCTCGCCTACTTGGAACGTCGCGAGAAACGCCGCCTCACCGTGCTCGTCGACGCCCGCACCTCCGAACTAGCCCAACAGGTCGAGGCGACTACCCAGAAAACTGCCGCCCTCGCCGTAAGCGAGGATCGCTACCGCGTACTCAACTCCGAACTCGAGCACCGAGTAGACGAGCGCACCGCCCAACTGGGCAAGGCCAACGTCGAACTCCAGCGCGCCAAGGTTCAGGCCGAGGAAGCCGACAAATCCAAGAGCGCATTCTTGGCCAACATGAGCCACGAGATCCGCACTCCCCTCAACG
>CAJCBL010000192.1 GCA_903960515.1 uncultured Verrucomicrobiota bacterium | reverse complement strand
GCGTGCAAGCACGCTCCTACAACGGACGGCGCAGCCGGAGTGGACGGCCGTAGGAGCGAGCTTGCTCGCGATGGATGGGTGGCCGGCACTGCGGCCGGAGGGGACGGCTGTAGGAGCGAGCTTGCTCGCGATCTGGCTTCTGAATCGCGTGCAAGCACGCTCCTACAACGGACGGCGCGGCCGGAGGGGACGGCCGTAGGAGCGAGCTTGCTCGCGATGGATCGATGGATGGGTGGCCGGCACCGCAGCCGGAGGGGACGGCTGTAGGAGCGAGCTTGCTCGCGATCTGGCTTCTGAATCGCGTGCAAGCACGCTCCTACAACGGACGGCGCAGCCGGAGGGGACGGCCGTAGGAGCGAGCTTGCTCGCGACCTGGCCTCTGAATCGCGTGCAAGCACGCTCCTGCGACCGAAGGGCCCCGCGTGGCAGGGGGAGCGTTGGAAGGCCACTTGGTAAGTGGCGCTCCGCTCAAGCGCTCGCCCCCACTATCCTTGCCGTTCTTCAGCCCTTCAGCTTTCAGCCTTCAGCCATTCAGCCTTCAGCCTTCCCTTCCCGGTTCTTGGCCTCACGTTCGGCCAGGGCGCGCGTCACCGCCCCGGTGAGTTCCTCTACTTCGTAGGGCTTGGATACCATGGCGCAGAAGCCGTAGGCGCGGTAGTTGGCCAGCACCGGGGCGTTGGAATACCCGCTGCAGACGATGGCGAGCACCGCCGGATCGATCTTGAGCAAGCGTTCCATCGCTTCCAGTCCGCCGGTGCCTCCGGGCACGGTGAGATCCATGATCACCAGATCGAAGGGGCGGCCGGCGGAGCGCTCGGCGGAGTAGAGTTGCACTGCCTCGTCGCCATCGCGCACGGCTTCCACCTCGAACTCGAACTTCCGCAGTGTGGCCACCAGCAGGTGGCGAATGTCTTCATCGTCGTCCATGGCCAGGATACGGCGGCCCTTCAGCTGCAGCGAGGCCAGCGGCGGCGGTGGAGTGGGCTCTACAGGGGCGGGCGCAGCGGTTTCGGAGGCGGCCGGCAACCATACTTGGAAAGTGGTGCCTTTGCCGGGGGCCGAACTCACCCCGATGTGCCCCTTGTGCTTGCGTACGATGGAGTAGACCGTAGCCAAACCCAGGCCGCTGCCGGCCTTCTTGGTGGAGAAATAGGGATCGAAGATCTTGGGGAGCAGCTCGGCGGGGATGCCGGGGCCGGAGTCGGCCACGGTGAGGCGCACATAGCGGCCAGCGGGCAGCGAACCGACGGCGTGCGCCGAGAGTCGCTCGTTGGTGAGGGAGAGGTGCACCCTGCCGCCTTCGGGCATCGCCTGGGTGGCGTTGAGTACGAGGTTGTGCACTACTTGGCCGATCTGGTCGCGATCGGCATCGGCGGCCCATAGCCCTTGGGCGAAATCGAACTCGCAGCCCACTGTAGAGCCCCGCAGCACAAACCCGGCGGATTCCCGTACGATCTCCGTGAGCGAGACGGCTGCGCGCAGCGGATCTCCCCCTTTGGCAAAGGTGAGCAGTTGCAGTGTGAGGCTGCGGGCGCGCCTGGCACCGCGCTCGGCGTCGCGCAGGCATTCACCCACGGCAGCCACCACGGCAGCATTGGTCTGCGCCAGCGATACGTTGCACAGGATGATGGTAAGCAGGTTGTTGAAGTCGTGGGCGATGCCGCCGGCCAGCACGCCCAGAGATTCCAGCTTGGAGGCGCGCTGGAGTTCTTTCTCAAGAAGGGTTTGCTGCTCGAGCTGGGTGCGGATGGTGGCGGTCTGCTGGTTCACCCGGCGGCGCAACTGGGCCACCCAGAGCATCACCAGCAGTGAGCACAGGGCCAGGCCGCTGGCGGCGGAGAGGGCGCGGTTGATGGTCCACCAAGCCGGCTGTGCCAGCACGACTACGTCGCTGCTGGAGCGCAGCTCCAGTTCGAAGCCGCGGGGCAGGTGGTATTCATCGAATTGCACCCGGCAGATCCCTCGCACCGCCAGGGTACTGCCGGGCTTGCCCATGGAAGGCCCGGGCGCGGGGCCGCGCAGGCTGGCCCCGAAGGTGGTCCTGCCGTCTTGGAGCAGCAGGTGCGAGGAGCCGGAGGATCTTTCGACATCGATGAGGGTGGCGACCATGCGCACGAGGTGGCCGTCCAGCTCCGGGGTGGCGGCGTCGGCGGCGCGCACCTCGTTGGGTTCGGGTTCCGGTCCTGAGCCGGTTTGGCGGTAGAGGCCCTCTCGCAGGTTGATCCGGCCGCCATCGCGCCCCGGAAAACCCACGACATCTACGCGCGCCCCGATTTGCAGAGGCGTGGGGGAGCGGCTGAGCACCTGCAGGGACTCGTCGGCATCTTGGATGACCAGATAGCGGCCGGGCACGTGCTGAAGGACTACTCCGCTGGTGCGCACCAAGTGGCCCAACGTAGAGGGCGGACCGTAGGCGCGAAGGCTGGCGATGGATTTGGCCGGCACGTCGAAGGGGTCGGCGGGAGCGGTTTCCTCCAGTCTCACGTCATCGCTGGAGGCCACCAACAGCTCCACTCCCGAGAGTTGCCGCCGGTCGTTGACGCGAGCCACACATACACCGGCTACTCGCACTACGGAGCCGAACATTTCGCGCAGGTAGTCTCCGGGCGGTACCCGCGCGGTGAATTCGCCGGTGGAGGAGGTCAGGTCCAGCACGGTGCCGGTGGTATCCTCGCGCAGGTTGCGCAGGAAACCGGTGAGTTCGATGCGTTGGGACTCCTCGGTGCCGGTGAGTGCTTGCTCGAGGGTGACGATGCGCGGATCGGGCAACGCCAGGCTGCCGCGACGCTCCAACTGGTCCACCATGACCTCAGGGGCGAAGGAGCCGATGGAGGAGCGGCCTTTCACAACCAAGGAGGCACCGATGGCTGGGGCGGGAATGCCCGAGCCCAAGGGTATCCGCACGGCTATACTGCGGCTGGGGTCGCGCAGGTAGAAACAGCGATCGCCGGGTGCCGACCAGATCACTACTCCGCGCAATTCCACCGGGTAGCCGAGCCGGGCTTGGTCGGGCGGGAGTTCGAGCACCTGGGTGGCTTGGCGCAGTTTGGGGCGGTGCTCTGTAGGCATTGCGGCCTTGTCGCTCGAGCCGGTCTCGGCCGGCTTCCACAGCGCATCGCGCAGGAAGTGGTTGAGCCCGCTCACCCCAACAAAGCCTATGGCGTCCAACTGCATGCCCACCCGCAACCCACGGACCTGGGGCGTTTGCACGGTGATCTCGGTATCCGCGCCTCCGAGGACGAAGGAATGGCCGGCGTCGAGCCGGTGCACCATACCGCGCACCTTCACGAGGGTGTCGGAGGGGAGATCGGCGAGCCGATCCATCGGGACCAGCGGTTGTGCGAAGCGTGGGTCGGCTCCCAGCCAGCCGCAGATCTGGACCAACCCGAATTGGGGCACCCATAGCTCGATGTTCTGGACACCACCGTCGGGATAACGAGTGGCTACGTAGAGACCTTGCAGGCGCACGAGGGCCCCCTGCAACTGGGGAACGGGAGAGCCCTCTTCGAGTTGGATAGTGGCAGAGGTGCTACGGCCTTCGATGATGAGAGAAAGGCGCAGGTGGCCGGAGTCGATCTCGACTTGGGAATCCACGTAGCCTTCGGCCGTCACGATTTTTTCGTTGAAGCGGGATGCCTCGGCGAAATGCCCTGCGGTCGCACGGGGGGCGGGCAGTCCGGGCGTCTCCAGTGCGATGGCGGAAAGGTCGTCGATGGCCAGGGCGCCTTGCGGAGTCACGAAACCTTGGAGGCGAACGCGCTGGCCTGCCTTGATGGGCAGGGGGGGGGGCCGGGTTGCAGAAAGAAGGATTCGCCGGATTCCTCGGCCCAAAGCAGGTTCCAGCCGGGATCGTAGAACAGGATCTGGGCGTCGAGCTGGATGCGCTGCCGCTCCTTGTTGGTGCCGGCGGATAGCTTGTAGAACTCGCCCACCGAGCGCAGCACGGGCGGGCCGTCGGGCTTCACGTTCTCCAGCGCCCGTACGTTCTCCGGGCCAGCGAGAAGGAGTTCGACCCCCTCGATTTGGTGGTCGTCGACGGCAGCCACACACACACCGGCCACCCGCACGGAGGCACCCTGCAAGGCATTGAGGGCGGAGGTCGCAGGAAGTCGGGCGGTGAGGTTGCCGTTGGGGGTGCTGAGGTCCAGGACCGTGAATGCCCCCTCGGTGCGAACATTGCGCAACTGGCCCACGCACTCGATGCGCTGCGCTTCGAACGCTCCGGTGAGTGCTTGTTCTATGGTTGTCGCCGCCGGAGAGGGCGGAGCCGATATCCCTTGCAGCTCCAGAGTCTCGGCAATCACGGCGGGCGCCACCTTGCTGAACGTCGAGCGGCCGCAGACTGTGACCAGACTGGCCACCGGTGGCGGGCGCAACGCCGAGCCTGCTGGAATCTGTATGGTGATGCCGCGCACCGAATCCGCCAGATAGAACTCACTACGGGAAGGATCGGACCAGGTTACTACACCGCGCAGTTGCACCGGGTAGCTTTCTTGCGCCCGGCTGGGCGTGAGGGCGTGCACTTGGCTGGTGAGTCGCAGCTTGGGATGGTGCATCGCGGCCGGATCGCCCGCCGGCCACTCGAGTACAGCGAGGCTCTCCAATGTGGGCATCCACAGATCAAAACTCTGGATGGCCCCATCGGGGGAACGGCCGGTTACCAGCACTCCGGTTGCCCGCACCCGCGCGCCCTGCCACTGGGGGACCGGGGCCCATTCATCTAGCAGAAGGGTGGCGGTGACGCCGCGCCCGGGGCGCCCCAGTGTCAATCGCAGGTGTACTCCATCGGGTTCGGCTTGCGACTCGACCACTCCCTCCATGGAGACCATCCGGCCGTCGAACTCACGAGTGTCATCGAGTCGGCCCTTGATGGCCAGAGGAGTGGGAAGCCCGGCTTCTGAGAGTACCTGAGCGCGGGTATTGGCGAGAGACCAAGGGCCGGACGGGTCGATGACCCCATCAAGGCGGACCAATTGCCCCGGCTTGATGGCCAGTGGAGCCGTACCTGGTTGAAGAAATATGGGAGTCCCGGCGCTATCGCCCCACAGGAGGTTCCAAGCTGGATCGTAGAAGTAGACCAGAGTATCGACTTGGAGGCGGTGTTTTGTGCCGCGCTGCTCGGCCGCGAGATTGCGTAGGGCCCAGATGGAGTCCAGGACAGGAAGGGAATCGGCGGCGGTTTGGGCAGGGGCGGGGGATCCTAGGCCCAGATACGCCGCAGCTAAAATCGAGGAGGCGATCAGCGAGCACCGGGCTGGGCGGTGGCCATGCAGAGGTAGGAGCGTGCTTGCACGCGATTCCGGGAGTAGGAGCGTGCTAGCACGCGATTCCGGGCGCAGATCGCGTGCAAGCACGCTCCTACTGCGGACACCGGAGTTTGGGCATTGCCCGAGCGCAAAGCCGTGCGGCTGCATGGTTAGGCCTGAGGGGCGCAGCCCCGAAGCCCCAGGGCGCACGGCAGGCCGGAGCGCGAAGGCCCAATTCGCTGCGCGCCGGGATAGCGACAGGCTTGCGAGAGAGAAGGCGGCGAGGGTGCGCGGAAGATCGCGCCAAGCACAGGCGCAAAGGACGGGGAACATCACCATCCAGTATGCAGCCGAGTGGGATCTTGTGCATGTCATAGGATCCTATGAATCGGGCGGGGTGGTGGAGGGCGGGGCTGGGACCATCCAGGAGGAGCGTGCTTGCCTGCGACCTCGAGCGTAGGAGCGTGCTGCACGCGAACAGCGCTGGGCTGGGGCCACCCGGAATCGCGTGCAAGCACGCTCCTACGCCGGATTGCTCTCCTTCCGTCCTCCCGCCCGCCTTCAGCCCTTCAGCCTTCCCGTCCGTCCCTCTGAGTTCCTCATTTCTTTGTCATAGGTTCATATGACATGACTTCGGGCGGCGTCTAGGGTATTCTCGCAGAGCTTGGAGGATAGTTTTTGAAGACCACTCCGGCTTCTTCACTGCCTTTCCTTCGAGCTAGCAAGAACCTCAAACCTACTATGATGAATAGTCCTGCCTCTCGTAGGCGCAGCCGTTTGGTTGCACCTGCGTCGCTAGTCGCCACTGTGTTGGCAATCGCGGGTATCCCGAATTCTTTCGGGCAAGCCGCTCCGACCACCGAACCCGCGGCCGCTGCGGCCGCCGAGGCGGATGTCGTTGTCCTCTCCCCCTTCGTCGTTTCTGCGACTGAAGATACCGGTTACGGCGCCACCAGCACCTTGGCTGGCACCCGTGTGCGTACCGAGTTGAAGGATGTAGCCTCCTCCATCAGCGTTGTCACCCAGCAGTTCCTGCGCGACACCGGTTCGAAGAAGAGTGAAGATCTTCTCGTCTACACGACCAACACTGAGGTTAGCGGTAGCCGTGGTAACTTCTCGAACGCCGTTGGCTCCGCCGCTGCGCCCGCCGAAGATAGGAATTTGCTTCGCCCCAATGAGAGCACCCGCGTGCGCGGTCTCGCTGCGGCCGATAACACCCGCGACTACTTCCTCACCGAGATTCCGTGGGATGGCTACAATGTGGGTCGCGTCGATCTCCAGCGCGGTCCGAACTCGATTCTCTTCGGTAACGGCAGCCCTGCCGGTATCATCAACACCTCGCTGAACACGGCCGGCTTCAAGAACGCCGGCACCGCCGAAGCCCGCTTCGACGATCAGGGCTCGGTTCGCGCTTCGGTCGACGGCAACTATGTCGCTATCGACAAGGTCTTGGCCCTGCGCGTGGCCTCCGTCTACGATAACACCAAGTACCAGCAGAAGCCGGCGTACAACCTCGATCGCCGCGTTTTCGCAGCGTTGCGGTTTGACCCCAAGCTCTTCGGCAACGGCGCTACCTCCTTCCGCGTCAATTTCGAGCAGGGCAATGTGAAGGCCAATCGCCCCCGCAATACCCCTCCGGTCGACCGGATCACCCCTTGGTTCACTCCGAAACAAGAAACGGGCAGCACCGTTATGGGTTTGGGCAAAGCTGGCCAGTTCCCGCTTATCGCGAACCCGACACAGAGCTACGAGTTGTATTCTGGCAGCGCACCGCAGGGTGATATTGGTTTCCGTAAGGCCCGCATGGGTGGTATCTACGGACCGGCCCCGGTTCTGTATTTCAACGCCAACGAGCAGCCCCCGCTGACCGGATATCTCAACAACCAAGCCACAGGCATTGGTCAACTCGCAGCCACGCAGGCCTTCTATTTGGCCGTCCCCGGCTACAACGAGTGGTCGTCAAACGGCTCAGGGATCTTGGGCGGACTCAACTATAAAGATGTCACGTTGTCGGATCCCTCGATCTTCGACTTCTACAAGAACCTGCTCGACGGCGACAACAAGCGCGAGTGGCAGAAGTGGCATGCCGCCAACTTCGCCTTCTCCCAGACCTTCTTCGACAACCGCCTCGGTTTCGAGTTGGTCTACGACCGCCAGCGCTATCAGGACGGCCAAGAGGGAATGTTCACGCGTGGCAACTTCATCAGTGTCGACGTCAACACCCACATGTTGGACGGCAACCCGAACCCGAACGTCGGCCGTCCCTATGTTACCAGCCAGAACGGATCTGGTAACTTGAGCAACATCGACCGCGACAGCATTCGCTTCTCCGCCTTCGCTGAGTTCCGCGCTACTGATTTCATGGGCAAGAGCACCTTGTCCAAGATCATCGGCCGCCACCTGTTCACCGGCGTACTCACGCAGGATGACAAGAACACGGAATCCAGGAGCTGGCAGATGCTCGCCACGGACCGGACTTACGCCGCTGCGGTGGGCGAAGCCTCGTCCAAGTTGGGCACGGACGGTCGTCATGTGAATTTTGTTTCCTATCTGGGCAACGATAGCTTCCTTGCTCAGGTTGCGCCGAACAATTATAACGACTACGTTTTGACCGCGCTTTCGGCGGCGGATTCGAATCTGCCGCGTCTTGGCTCGGTCGCGTTTCCGGGTGCCATCGCGACGCGCATTTTCGACAAAACTTGGAATGCGCCGTCCGTAAATCCGGCGGCCCCTTTCACCTATACCCGGTGGAATAATTTCGGCCAAGCGGAGTCCGTGACTGGAACTCAAGTCGACAATCAGGCCAACTACGTCGGTTGGACCACGACCAACACCAAGATCTACAATGCCGCCAATGGTGACATTGACGAGCTGTATACCGGTGCGTCGAAGAGCAAGAACCGCGTTGAGTCGATCAGTGGAACTTGGCAGGGCTACTTCTGGGACGACTCGCTGGTGGGGACCCTCGGTTGGCGTTATGACAAGGTCTCGACCCGTGCAGTCTCTGCTCCGGTTGATCAGTTCTCTGTGGCTCAGCCCGGGTATTATGACTTCACCGGCTCCACGGTGGAGAAAACCGGTGGCCATAGCTTGAGCTGGGGTGCCGTGTATCATGTGAAGCCGCTCGACAAGGTGTTGCCTGCGAACACCAAGCTGAGTTTGATCTTCAACAAGGGACAGAACTTCAAGGCCGACGCCCGCCGCCCCGATGCTTGGGGTGACCCGCTGGCGAATTCCTCGGGCAGGACCCAGGAATATGGCTTCGCTGTTACTACCCTGAACGACCGGCTTACCTTCAAGCTGATCCACTTCGAGACCTCGCAAGCGGAAGCTTCGCTGGCTGGTATCAACGGTGGGTTCAACGAGCTCTGGAAGATTCGCGCCATTCCTCAATGGGGTATCAATCAGGCGCTGTTGGCTTTGCCCACCCTCACCGCTTCGTATGCGGACGGTGGTTGCGGCCTCGCGATCCCTGGCGTTCCCGCTGGCTTGGGGCGGAACGACTGGCTCGCCACGAGCCTTGTCACAGCCCACTCGGGAGCAGCTTCCACTGTGGAATACAATGACTTGAGCCCCGCACAGCGCTTGGCGGGTGCCCAATTCTACCTTGAGTCCGTTCGGACGTTGATGTCGACCATGCCGGATGCGTGGAATCAGAACTTCTTCGATCGCTACGGCCCGGATTGGATCAATGTCGCAGGTGCACGATCGACCAACGTGGCCGATTGGTATGCCAATGTTCCGAACCTGAATATGGCTCAGCAGCCCCGCGATGGTGACAGGCTTCAAGGCTACGCCGGAACGGCCGTTTTCACGGGCAACACGCTCTCCAAGGGTTATGAATTCGAGGCCACGGCCCGGGTTACCGACAATTGGGATATGTCGTTGAATGTGTCGAAGACGTTCGCGACGATCAGCGCACTGAACCCGACCTTCGCCACGAAGATGGATGAAGTGACTGCTTATTTGGCGACCGACGCTGGTGCTACCCGCTGGTGGGGTGGTGGCGTGAACGATTCCCTTAACAATAACTGGCAGAATAGCCTCGTTCGGGAGTATCGTGCCATGCAGTCCAAGATTGGTGCACAGGTTTCCGAGCTTCCGACATGGCGCGCGAACTTGGTCACGACCTACCGCCTCAGCCAAGGCACCTTCAAGGGTACCTTTGTTGGCGGCGCTTTTCGTTGGGAAGGCAAGCGCGTCATCGGTTATGGAGTCTATCCGGATGGCCATACCTTTGAAGGGCTTCTCAATGTGGACGATCCGTTGAATGGTGAATCCGAGTCGCATATCGATCTGTGGGTCGGTTATGGCCGCCCGATCACCTCAAAGATCAACTGGAAGATCCAGTTGAACGTTCGTAACGTAGGTGAGGGCAACAAGCGGGTTCATATCGCCCGGCAGCCCAATGGCGATGTGGCACAGGACCGCATCCAATATGGTATGGGCTGGTCCTTGACCAACACCTTCAGCTTCTAAGTCGTTTGGTTTAACAACCACGACAAGCTGATATACTTCGAGGCGCCGGGCGAAAGCCCGGCGCCTTTTTTGTGCCCTGAAAGCGCGAATAGTGTTGGGGTATTCCGTTGTATATATCGCATGCGAGCAGGTCCGGTCTCTGAAGTAGGGCCGGTCTTCGACCGGTCCTTCCGGAACGCTGTCCCCCGAACCGGCAATCCGGAGCGCCTGTGATCAACTCGCCTACCCCGGAGAACCGGTCAGAGACCGGTCCTACTTGTTGCCGAGTTCACCAGAACGCGCAGTGCTTCCGAAGTCTGCCGAAGCGTTGGGCTTAGTAGGGCCAGTCTTTCCCCGGCGTGCCACTTGCTACGCAGTAGCCATTCTTTGGTAGGAAGCGCGCTTGCAGGCGATTCAGAGCGCAGATCGCGTGCAAGCACGCTCCTACGGCGGACACCGGAGTCGGTTCGATCCAGTGATACCGTCCCTACGGCGGAGACCGGAGTCGGTTCGATCCAGTGATACCGTCCCTACGGCGGAGACCGGAGTCGGTTCGATCCAGTGATACCGTCCCTACGGCGGAGACCGGAGTTCGGGCACTGTTCAAGCGCAGGGCGGTGCGATCGCATGCTAGCGACTCAGAGCGAGCGCGCCCCCAGTCGAACTGCATGGTCACCGTCCGCCCGCGCGGATGCTTCTTGCTGAAGAAGCGTTCTCATCGGCCGATATTGTTGGCTTCTCGGACACCTAGCCATTCAAGCCGCCGGCCTTTTCTGGCATTCTACTGTTGAAGGTGCAGCACCTCTGCGCCTCTGCCTCTGCGATCTGCTTTCACTCAGCCTTTGATCTTCAGCCTCATCCCTTTCGCCTTCCGCTTTCAGCCTTTTCTTAAATCATGCTTCTTCTTCCCCTTGTCCTCTCCTCATCGTGCCGCCTTGGGCGTCGCATCCGAGTCGCCGCGCTGGCCCTTTCAACCGGGTTGGCCTGTATTGCGGCTAGCGCCGCCCCACTTCAATCCGCCCTTGTAAGCGATGCCGAGGTCGATCGCCGCGTTGAGGCTCTGCTTGGGCAGATGACCTTGCCTGAGAAAATCGGCCAACTCACCCAAATCGGGCCCAAAGTCGTGGCTCCCGAGAATTTCCCGCCTGAGGATCTTATCCGAGAAGGCAAGGCCGGCTCGGTGCTATGGACTGTCGATAGCGCGTTGATCCAGCGCATGCAGGAGATCGCAATGAAGGAGAGCCGCCTAAAGATCCCCCTGCTCTTTGGCTTCGATGTTATTCATGGCTACAAAAACGTATTCCCTGTGCCGCTCGGCATGGCAGCCACTTGGGATCCGGCGCTGGTCGAGCGCGGCCAGACCATCGCCGCGCATGAGGCCTCCGTCTCCGGCATCAACTGGACCTTCGGCCCGATGGTCGATATAGCGCGCGACGCCCGCTGGGGCCGCATCGTTGAAGGTGCCGGAGAGGACCCCTATCTAGGTGCCGCTATGGCGCGTGCCCAAACCCTCGGCTTCCAGGGACCCAAGCTGGGCACCCCCGAACATGTGCTCGGCAGCGTGAAACATTTCGCCGGCTATGGTGCCGCCGAAGGGGGACGCGACTACGACTCCTGCTACATCCCCGAGGGGACGCTGCGCAATATCTATCTCAAGCCGTTTCAGGCCTCAATCGACGCCGGCGTGGGCGCAGTGATGTGCGCCTATATGGTTATTAACGATGTGCCTGCCAGCGCCAACGACTGGTTGCTGCGCGATGTGTTGCGCAGAGACCTCGATTTTAAGGGCTTTGTTATCAGCGACGCCTGGTCGGTGAATTCCCTCACCGTGCACGGCCTCGCGCGCGATTTCCCCGACGCTGCCTATCGCGGTTTGAGGGCCGGCGTGAGCATGGATATGGGCAGCCTGACCTATCTCCGGCATGGGGCGAACACGGTCGAGTCCGGCCAGCTTCCATTGGCGACCATCGACGGTTTGGTGCGCGAAGTCCTCGCTGTGAAGATCCGCATGGGGCTCTTCGAGAAGCCCTATGGAGACCTGGCCAACAAGGAGAAGGTCTTCAACGATCCCGCGCACCGCGCTGCCACCCGCGAGGCTGCCCAGCGCTCCATCGTGCTGCTGCGCAACGAGGCCCGCGCGTTGCCACTGCAGAAGTCGCTGCGCTCCATCGCGGTGATCGGCCCCTTGGGTGATTCCACCGAGGACATCAAGGGCTCGTGGACGGTCGAGAGCGGTGCGGCCGTATCGGTGCTCGAAGGTCTGCGCAACAAGCTCCCGAAGGCGAAGATCGAGTTTGCCGCCGGTGGCGATATGCAGCGTGCCTACGCATTGCCTTGGGATGCCCGCGACGGCATGAAGGGCCCCGTGCTCATGGCTGCCGAGCGGATGAAGTTGGAAGTTAAAAAGGCTGTCGCTGCAGCCAAGAAGGCCGAGCTCGTAGTCCTGGTGCTGGGCGAACGCGCTGGGATGAGCGGCGAGGCTGCTTCCGTGGCCTCACTGGGATTTCAGGGCAACCAGCAGGAGTTGCTCGCCGCTGTGGTTGCCACCGGCAAGCCCATCGTGCTCGTGCTCCTCAATGGTCGCCCCCTTGATATCACTTGGGCGGCCGGGCGCATCCCCGCCATCGTCGAAGCTTGGTTCCCCGGCACCGAAGGCGGCAATGCGATCGCCGATGTGCTCTTCGGCGACTTCAATCCCGGCGGCAAGTTGCCGCTCACTTGGCCGCGCAGCACCGGCCACGTGCCGGTCTACTACAACCATCCCGCCACCCATTCGCGTGAGGACGACCCCGTATTCACCTCCCGCTATTCTACCGATACTACCTCCGCTCCGCTCTATCCGTTTGGCTACGGCCTGAGCTACACCACCTTCGCATTCTCCAACCTCGTGCTCGACCGCACCGCCATCAAGGCCGGCGACACGATCAAGGTTTCGGCTGTGGTGGAAAACACTGGCGCTGTGGT
>CAJCBL010000191.1 GCA_903960515.1 uncultured Verrucomicrobiota bacterium | reverse complement strand
GCTGAAACTTGTGATGCTCCAGAGTTCAACGATCGCCTGTAGCTGTTCGCGGGCGTTGAGCCTGCGATGGAGAGTGTGAGGGTGGCCACCACATCGGGGTAGCGGGAGAGGTAGCTGTTCGCGGGCGTTGAGCCTGCGATGGAGAGGGCCGCTACCGTGGCGAGGAGGAAGCCGCCGCCAGCGTAGCTGTTCGCGGGCGTTGAGCCTGCGATGGAGAGAGTATGCCCTATCGCACCTATACCCTTACTTTTGGGGTAGCTGTTCGCGGGCGATGAGCCCGCGATGAAGAGGGCAATTGGAGCGCTGTGCCGACAGTCACCAGCAAGTTGCAGTTCGCGGGCGTTGAGCCTGCGATGGAGAGAAGCCGTGCGCCGATGCTGGCGATTCGGCCAGACTCAGGTAGCAATTCGCGAGCGTTGAGTTCGCGATGGAGAGCATAACCAGGCGAGAACAACGGCGGCGGTTTTTCAGGTAGCTGTTCGCGGGCGCTAAGCCCGCGCTGGAGAGACATTCCCGAGCGGTCGTCGGGGAGGACTGTGGATTCGAGCAGCTGTTCGCGCCTCTTACGGGCGCGATGGAAATCACGAGGTAATTTGACTGCGTACGATTGTAAGCCACCTAACCATCGCGGTAGCAATGACCTCCCTGTTTTTTGCGTGTTTTGGGAGTCGGATTTGATTGCGTTTGTAACTATCGCAACGCCACTATTAGGACGACCGTGTGAGCCATCTTCCGAGCCACTCGCAGTCGCCATGTAATTCCAATTCTTAACACCTCCCGATGGGCCATCGTTTTTACCTTGCGTAATGCCAGTCCCGACGCCACAGTTAGCGCCATCACTAATCACTCAATGAAGAAATGCAATACAGTTCAATCATCGGACATCCATCCATCAAATACGGTATCCAATGCCAAATCTATACTGTCCGGCCTCATAGGTAAAAATCCAACTAAGAGTTTAACTGACGCGGCTATAGTAGTATCCCAAAACAAGGGATTGCTTCGGCGGGCAATAAGGAAAGGCTACTCACTCGATCAGCTTTCCGCGCAATTAAATTTGCCAAAGAGGAGCCTGCAAAGACACTTGAGTTTGGAAGGTCTATTCTTTCGTCAACCGAGGGTTAAAAAAGGCAAGGCAATCAAGCCATACAAACCACGGGGAAAGCCATCCGAGAAAGCTCCAAAACAGGACTGATTTGTCTTTCCTTCTTGCACTGGTGCATAATGTTACTTATGCACCATTACCCTTGCTCTTTCGTTTTTCCAAAAAAAAGGGAGGTATGCAAATTCCCACTATCATTTCACCCGCCCCCCAAAACGCCGTTCTTTTTGCCGGCCGTCCCCTGCCCTGCGTTATCCGCTCGGCCGGCCCCGTGGCCCTTGCCCGCTACGTGGAATTTCTAACCGCCCATACTCCCAATTCCAACACCCGCCTTGCCTATGCTCGGGCCCTTGAGCGCTTCTTTTCCTGGGCTGCCCTGCACCATATTGCCCTGGAGCGCCTCAACCCAATTCTTGTCAGCACCTACATCGAGGAACTGCGTGGCACCCATTCGGTACTCTCCGTCAAACAGCATCTTGCAGCGATTCGAGCTCTCGGAGACTTTTTAGTTATCGGGGGCGTGTTGCCCTTTAATCCCGCCTCCAGTGTGCGCGGCCCTAAGCTTGTCGTAACCCAGGGCAAGACGCCTGTCCTGTCTGCTCCCGACACAAAAAAACTTCTGGAAAGCATCTCAGGACCCACAGCCATTGACTTGCGCGATCGCGCCCTCATCGCCCTGATGGTCTATTGCTTTGGCCGGGTGGGCGCCATTGTGGCAATGAAGGTAGAGGACTATTGCGGGGGGAGAATTCGTCTGCTGGAGAAGGGCGCCAAGGTGCGCGACTTGCCCCTGCACCCGCAAGCACAGGCCTACCTCGAAGAGTTCTTGAAAACCGCCGGGGGTGGCCCCAAGGCCCCCTTGTTTCGCTCCGTCCACCGACTAACCGGGCAATTGACAGATCGGGGAATGCTGCGCGGCGATGTCCTTCGTATGATCAAACGCCGCTGCAAGAGCGCCGGGGTTGCCGCCTCGACAAGCTGCCACTCGTTTCGGGCCACCGGCATTACAACATTTTTGGCCAACGGGGGCACCCTCGATCAGGCCCAACTGATGGCCGGGCATGCCTGCTCCACCACCACCAAGCTCTACGACCGCTCTACCCACGCCATCACCCAAGAACAACTCGAGCGGATCCGCTTCTAGCCGGTTTCCTGAGCTCTTTGCGTAGAGCGCCACAAAGGTTAAGCCACGACGCCTCCCCGCGGCTTAGTCAGCGATTGTGGGGGAAATTTAGCGTCCGTGACCGTCAGGCTTATTGTGCTATCGGGGCACTGGCCCGGTGATCTATAATTCGTGGGAATCCTATTGGGCTCCATAGCACGGTTTCTTTCGCCCAACATCAGAGGTCAGACAATGGCGCCGCACGCGTCATCGAAGGGGGGCCGTCATAGCCATTGTCTGTACCAACTTGTTCGGCTCAGATGGTCTCATTGTATAGTGAGTCGATCGGGAAAATCATATGATAGTCACCCCCAATTTATATTTCCGTCAACTATGCGATACTTCAGGAATTCATCCATATTCAAGTAGCGCTCATAGTCAGGATGGTCGAACCGCTCTAGAAACGGCTTGAAATCAACCTCGGTAATCTTCCCGTCTGAAAAAGAAATCCTTAAGCGATGTCCGACAACTGATTCTGCCGAAAGGATAGTCACTGATTTCATAGGATTTAAGCTTACGTGTGATTGTTTGGGGTACGATGGGTCTTTTTGAGGACAAAGAAATCGACCCATTTCTGGACTTTGTCCAAAGCATAACGAGGCATAAACTCCTTCTGTTTGCCAGTTTCCTCGGCTCTCCGCGTAGAGCGCCACAAGGTTGAGCCACGACGCCTCCCCGCAGCTTAGTCAGCGATCCTGGGGAATTCAGCGTCCGCGACCCTCAGGCTTATTGTGCCGTCGGGGCCCTGGACGATTCTAACGGCCATCTCAGCGGTCATAGGGAAAGACGGTGCAATAAATGTTCCAGTAGTACTTACCGGAGGCATCCGAACCGACACTTCCAGATCTCTACGCGGGTTAACAACGTTTTCAAGTTGCGCGGTAGATCTGGTTCCGTCGTCGCGGATAATTGTGATGCGGAAAAATCTTTGGAGTTGTGCTAATGTCATTGCTCCATACTGAGCAAATTAAAATAGAATCGCAAGCATATTCGAGCATATAAATAGTGTGCGAACCCGCCACGCTCACCTTTATTCGCTTCGTAGCTGCGAGGATCTCGGTCCCATCACTCCTTCGCCTGCTGCCTACCGGCGGACCTGGGGCGCGAGGGCTAGGCGGAAGCCAAGGTCATTGAGGCGGCCGCCCGGCTCGTACCAGTTGCGGTAGGCGGAGCGGCAGAGGGCGGCATCGCCGATCCATCCGCCGCCGCGGAGGACGCGGAACGCGCCCGATGTGGGACCAATAGGATCGATACTGGGGCCTGCCGGAGAAACCTGAGCGTACCAATCGCGGCACCATTCATTCACATTTCCGTGCATATCGTACAGTCCCCAGCCGTTGGACTGCTTGAGTCCGACAGGATGTGTATTCCAATCACTATTATCCTCATGCCACCCCATTGCATCAAGCAATTGGCTGTAGTCGTAGGTAGTGCCAGCGCGGCAGGCATATTCCCATTGGGATTCGGTCGGCAGTGTGTACTCGTAGCCCGCAGGAACGCGCCCGGCGACACACTCCGATTGCGTCAGATCCCAGCAAAACTCCATTGAGTCGTCCCACGACACCTTTTCCACCGGGCGATTAACGCCCTTGAAACGGCTCGGATTGTTAGTCCCCATGACCGCCTTCCATTGAGTCTGCGTCACTTGCGTGCGGCCCAACCAAAAGCCTTTCGTGAGCATCACTTGATGCGCCCGCTCATCAGGATACCGCCCGG
The DNA here is from genome assembly GCA_903960515.1 of uncultured Verrucomicrobiota bacterium. GTDB lineage: Bacteria > Verrucomicrobiota > Verrucomicrobiia > Opitutales > Opitutaceae > CAJCBL01. The sequence goes on along the minus strand of CAJCBL010000191.1, from coordinate 438 downwards.
CCTCAGACTCAAGCGATCCCATCCGAAACCCCTCCGGCGAAGTCGGCGGGCACCAGATCATGCCCAAGGAAACCTTATCTCCAAGCACGAGCGGGAAATTCCCGCCCACTACCGGCGCCACGGGCACAGCAACGGGCTTGAGGGCAGTTTGAAAAATTAAACGGTTGACAATCAATAGCTAACGTGTCTTTCTTCGCTCATATAATATGAGCACTTTTCAAATGGGATTCTTCGATGAGGGCGATCGTTTAGCCAAGCTGACCAAGCTCAATGACCCATTGGTATCGCTGAAATCTCATATCGACTTTGAGATATTCCGCCCCCTCCTCGAGCAGGCAACGCGCAAGCAACGCCAGAGCCCCGCCGGGCGCAAGGCCTATGACGCTGTGATGATGTTCAAAATTTTGGTGATTCAGCGTCTTTACAACCTCTCCGATG
>CAJCBL010000190.1 GCA_903960515.1 uncultured Verrucomicrobiota bacterium | reverse complement strand
GGCGATGGCCGCGCCGACGGCGGCCTGGCCGTAGATCGGCACCAGCTCCAGGATACGGGCGAGGTGGTGGCCGGCGTTCATGCGGCGCTCCTGCAGGCCGTGGTGGTAGGCCCCGGCCTCGGGGCAAAGGGCGAGGAAGCGCAATAGGAGCCGTTCGCGTTCGCCGCCCTTGCGTTTGTCCAACTCCCGCAGGTGATCGGGGTCCTCGATGGCGAGCCGGCGGCCGAAGCGTCGCCGGTGTTCGGCCACCAGGACGGTGTCGGCGTAGAGGCGCAGGGTGTCGCTGCCCAGTTGCAGGGTCAGGAGCGCGCCGGCGTACTTCGGGGGCACCGAGTAGCGGTTGGTCTCGATGGTGACGCGGCAGCGCAGGGAGGCGCGCACGCTCAGGGTGCGGACCGCCGGATACGGCTGAGGATGCAGGGGCTGGAGCTGCGGGCGTTCCAGCGCGAGGGCGTCGAGGGGGCGTTGGCGGGTCTCGGCGTGGACGCGCACGTTGGCGACACTGTCCAGCCACAGCCCCACGGCGGGGGCCAACTCGGCGAAGGCGTTGATCTGACGGCCGTGCAGGAAGCTCTTCTTCACGTAGGCGACGGCGTTCTCCACGATGCCCTTGGATTGTGGATGCGCGGGACCGCAGGCCTTGATCTGGAAGCCGTGGTGGCGGGCGAAGTCGAGGTACTGGGCATTGAAGACCGGCGCGGCCCCGGGGCTGTGCGCGAGCACCGCGGTCTTGCAGTTATCCACCATCACTTCGCGGGGCACCCCGCCGAGCCGCTCGAAGGCGCGCTGGTGGCAGGCCAGCCACCACTCCTGCGACTGGCCCAGCGTGAACTCGACGTGGAGCCAGCGGCTGTGCGCCAGTACCATGACAAAGAAGCTCAGGGCGCGCCGGGTGCCGTCGACCTCGACCACCCCGAAGCTGCCCCAGTCGACCTGGGCGCACTGGCCGGGCGCAAACTGGAGGGTGAGGAAGGCCTCAGTCTTCGAAGGACGGATGCGGCGCACGTGGACCTTCACCACCGAGTAGCCCCCGCTGTAGCCCTGTTCGCGCAACTTGTGGAAGAGCTGCATCGCGGTGAAGGGATGACTGTCGAGCCAGCGCGCCAAGGCGGGCTTGAAGGCATCCAGTTTGCTTGGCCGGGGCTGCTGGGCGGCGCCGCTGCGCTGGAAGCGTTCGCGGGCCAGCCACAGCCGCACGGTCTGGATGTGCAGGTGCATCTCCCGGGCGATCTGCGGCGGGGTGCGGCCCTGCGCGCGCAGTTGTTTGAGCCGGCAGAACGCCTCGTAGTCGATCACGACGCCACCTCCAGTCCGAGGACCTGATACAGCGGTGCCTCGTAGGCGAGCACGCCGGCGGCCAGCAACTGGGCGCGGGCGGCGGCCAGTTGCTCGGTTGAGAGCGAGAGCAGCCGGCACAGCGTGCGGTCGGCGTAGTAACTAAGGCCCTGATCGTCGCCGACGGTCACTAGGACCAGATACAGGCCCCAGGCCGCGGCGGCGGCGCGGGGCAGATGGTTTTGCCGGACCAGACGGTGGTCGACCCAGCTAAACTGCGAGGGCACGCGCCGCAGGCGGTGCGTATTGAGAAGGCGTTTGTTGAGGTTGTTGGTTTGCATAGAGCGGACCGGGGGCATCGAGGCCCAACATGGTCCGCCCGCGGCAATGCAGCCGCCGCGTCATCGCCGCGATGTCCTCTTGTAACGCACAACCGGTGAGTTGAGCGATAAGCCCCACAATGATCGGAGGTTGCGCGCGGAAGAGATCTTGTAACGCAACCGCGTCGTCTTGCGCTGCAGGTGGCGGGTTATCAGGAGGTTGCGGCTTTGAGATCTCTTGTAACGCAAGAGATCTCTTGGGCCCCTTGCGCCGCCAGTATCCGGGATGCGCCTTCCGCCAGGCCTGCACCCGCGCCACGTTATCGCAGCCGCGGAAGTACTCGGCGTTCTGCGGCTTTTGGCGCCATGCCCGCTGGCTGGTCGCCTTGCTGGTACGGCGGCAATCCGGCTTCACGCAGTAGCGCTGCCGAGCGCGATTGCGCGCGTCGGGCACGAAGAACTCACCGCAATGCAGGCACTTGCACGATCCCCTTGGATGCATCGCCGTGCATCCGAAACCCGCTCGCCCCCTTCAACCCTTCAAATGCCGTCTCCACCCCAAGCACTAAAGTCGGGCGGAAGAAAAACCACCCACGGGAAGAAGACACTTCTCTTGGGAATTGGGGAAGAAGATCGATCCAAGAAGAGGTGACTTCCTGACCGCCAGAAACCGACGACTTCCTACTCGCCGCTTACATCGAAATCTTCCGCGAACAGCGAATCCAAGGCCGCAAGGGCCTGCGAGGATTCCAGCCATTCGCCCGGGCAGAATGGGGGCAAGTGCAGATAGGCGGCCCGACCCGCCAGGGATTCGCCTACACCGGCCATGAGCGCGAGATTGGCCGATCCGGTCAGGACGATGGCTCCGTTGATGGCTTCGCCGCGCTGGCGAGCTTCGTCCACGCGCAGTTTCACTGCTAGCAACATCTCGGGCGCCCGCTGGATTTCATCGATGGTCACCGGCAGGGAGCGCAACAACTCTTCGGGCGCACGTCTTGCCAGATCCAAAATATCGAGACGGTCCAGCGTATGATAGGGCCGATCGCGTAAATGTGCAGCCGACCGCGCCAAGGTCGACTTGCCGGTTTGCCGCGCCCCGGTGATGACAACCACGGGAACCGCCGAAAGGGCGGCCTCCAGGCGCGTTTCGATCCAGCGTTTCTTGACCCTTTCCATGCTGTGAAAAGAAATCCTTCACGACATGGAATCAAGCCCAAACAACCCTTCAACGTAACTCGGGAAGGATGGCGGAGGAATCGCCAGTGGCGCGTTACGTGTACCCAAAACCCGGAAAACCGCTGCGGCGAACATCTACGGTCAGCTCAAACATTCTGCTGGTCCGCAGAACAACGCCCTCGATCAGGTGCTGGCCAGCGCGCGCTTTGCCGTCCGTGTCCGCGACGACGCCCGCCAACTCGACGTGCTCGTGGCTACCCCCATCGCGGCCCTACTTCAGCCCCCAGAGGGGTTTTGGCGCAGGGTGGCGAGACCGGACCAGTCGGTGAGCGGAGGGAGCGCACGGGGGCCGGTGCGGGCGCGTTGACCATGCTTCTTTCGATACGCTGCGAACTGGCCGGCGACAGCCTCGGCGTAACCGCAAAACTAGTAGTCCTTGGGATCGGAGATCAGGTCGGCGCGCACGGGGTTGAGGTCGAGGTAGAAGGCCATCGTGCGCAGAGCGGTGGCGTCGGGTTTCCGTGAAGTTGCGGTTCCGTCCCGCAATGATCAAGGCTCTGCGGCCAAGGCGGAAGCGGAACACAAGACGATGTCGGCCGTAGTCGAAGAAGGGCTCGCCATCGCCTGATCCTCTGCCGTCGGGCCTAAAGGGACCAATCGCCGAACCCGAAGGGGCGATCACAAGGGGGCATGTTTTACAGCCTGTCCATTTGGGCTGGGGGGAAGAGCTGCGGAAAGTAACTATCGAGCACCTTGGCCGGCAGCGCCAACCGCACCGGTGACTTCGGCGTATCCGAGATCAGCAGCCCGGCATCGACCGCGAGCGCGAGCACGAGACGCCCGGTGCGCTCGCTGGCGCCGACAATCCGGCCCGCCTCACCGCGGGGAAATTGTCCACGAACAAGCGCCTCGCGCAGCAGGAGGAAAACCCGGTCGGCCTCGGCGGCCACTGCGGGTTCCACCACATGGACATGGCGGTCAATGCGGCGCTCCAAGCCGTCCGCATCAAGCATGCGGTCCATGAAGGCAATCTGGTCGATCATCACCGTCAGCGTGAAATGACAAAAGTCCCAGAGCGCACGCTCACTGAGGTGGCCACGACCATCATCGGCACTGGTGCTGCTGCGGACCTGATCTGCGTTGGCCAGGCGGTCGTAGTACTCCCGCCGTTGCAGCGCCAAGCCGCGCGACAACGACCACAGTCCGCCACTGTCGATGCCCAGGCGACGGATCACCGCCTCGGAAAAGAGCCGTACCACGCGACCGTTGCCGTCACGGAACGGATGAATCCAGGCCAACCGGTGATGGCTCGCCCCAATTGCGACTATGCCGTGGAGACGGGAAACTTCCGTTGACTCGTAGCGCGTGCGGAAATGGCCGAGCAGATCGGGGACGAGTTCCGGCGGTGGGCCGACATGGGCGCCGACCTCGACCTCGCGGTCGCGGAGCTCACCGGCAACCAGCGGCTCCTTGGCGCCGCTGGAGGTCGTGGCCATGGCCATCTGCGGCGGCAGTGCCGCGTAGAAACTCCGATGCAGACCGCGAATGAACTCGCCGGAATATGGAGAGTCCGAACAGGCTGCCGCCCAGCGCTGCGTATCCAAATGGGCGAGCGCCAGTTTCTGCAGATCCCGTTTTTCAGGCTCGGCCGCAAAATCCCGCTTCAACGCGGACTCGATGTCTCGCACGCGCGTCTGCTGCCCCTCGATCAAGTTCGAATAGTAGCAATGCATCCAGCGCGTGATTCCCGCCACCTCCGCACGCAACGGCTCGCGAAGCTTCGCCGACAACCGCGCGGACGCTTCAATAACCACGTACGCCAGATCCTCCAGAGGCTTCAGTCTCTGAGTTGGCATAACCGGTTCGATGACCGTTCGAGTAATCATTACTGCCGATCCTACTGCCGATCCTTTAAGTTTCAATAATTTGCTAGCCAGTAATTTAAAAATGCAAGTCGCCTGAAATCCTCTAAAAATAGCCGATCTTTTTGCCGATTCAACCACGTTGCAAGATTGACCTCGTTGCCCCCTCCGACGCGGACAAGGGCGAGTTGTCGTGCAGGGAACTAAAGGGGACGAGGGAACTAAGGGGGACAGGGAAGAAGCATTAGCCCGACTTCCGCTCCCGCCAGTAGCGAAAATCAAGATACCTGCCCTTTCCGCAAGTGCGGAGAGGGTACCTGTAGGTATCCAAACCTCAAGCCTTGGTGCCAAGCCAGTCACCGTGCCAGCACATCGCGTCCCTGTGCGCTTACCGAATTTGGTGTAGTTGCGATACCGTAAATTCGGGAGGCGCCGACGGTTGAGGAAGAGTCATGACCAGCGACATTTGGATCAGCGAAAGGATGACACCCATGAAAACCACGCTCGCCCAGAGTCCGCTTCCTGCCCCGATGACCGCCGGCGCCGCCGCAACCAGATGGTATCAGATCTACCGGCAAACCCGGGACGGCATCTACGCCCCCGGTCTTCAGACCGATTTGGCCGCCACGGCGGTGGAGATCTTCCTGCGGCAGTCGCCGGTCTTTGACGGCGGCGATATCCGCCTCTGGGATCACCAGCAGCAACGCACGTGTGCTTCCGTGAAATGGACACTGGAAAAGACCGCCTTCGGCTTCCTGGTCCATCGGCGCACAAACGTGTTTTACGACCGGCACCTCGCCGAGATCGCCCGCGAGATCCAGGTGCGTGAGTTCGTGCGCGAGGTGTCCCGGCACGAGCTGGCGATGATGCACTCCAACTGAGACGCCCAACCCGGAGAATCGGAGCCAACGCCATGAACGCCACCAGTCGGGTCAATCTTCAGACCGCATTCCTCTCCGAGCCGACTACGCTCGCGGTGCCAATTTCCTCCACGACATCCCGCACGACTCCGGCTGCGCAATTCGAAGGGTTGGCAGGGCGACGCTTCAGCAAGGCGAAGCCCATTGCCGCCCGGTTGGGGATCTGCACACGCACGCTCTTCCGGTGGGCCGATGCTGGCCTGATCGCCCGCCACAAGATCAACGCCCGAGTTGTGCTCTTCGACGAAGCTGAAGTTGTGGCACTGATCGACTCCGCCCGAATCGGGTGAGGATGACACTGGCAACGCGGACAAACACTGGTGGGACAAACGCACGCACGAGCGTGTCGGGCAGTAAAAGAGCACTCGGTCAACCTTGGTGCCATCATCGACCGCCTACGCGGGCGCCACCGGCTCTTCGCTCCGCTGTGGGGGCTTCGCTGCGAGCCATCGCCGGCAGATGCTCCTGCCCCGACATGTCCAATGCGTCCCTCAGACCAGGCCCGAGCCAATCCGGAGCACACAGGACCGGAAAAGTGGCCCAGAAATGGCCCAGACAAAATTTCTTTCCGCCGCTCCCCGAAAATCAAAAACCTCTGAACCCTTTCGGATTCAGAGGCTTGAAATTGGCTGCCCAGCCTGGGATCGAACCAGGGACCAAGTGATTAACAGTCACCTGCTCTACCGCTGAGCTACTGGGCAGTCGGAAGAAGGTCGCTAGAACAGGGCAGCCAGCGCACTTGTCAACACTCCGATTCAAATCATGTGAAAATTCTTTTGGTATCCCGCCCTCTCTGCGGCGAATAGCCTTGAGCGCCGCCGGCCTCCCCGCGATTTTCCCCGTCCCGAATGAAGATCTTGATGGTCACCCCTGAACTGGACCCCTTCGTGAAAGTCGGCGGTCTGGGCGACATGGTCGGCGCTCTCGCCAAGCAACTCGCCCGGCAGGGCCACGATGTGCGTTGCGTCGTGCCTCTCTACGGCTCGGTCAAACGCGTGGGCACTTGGACCGAACGCACCCAGCCCCTTGGTGCCGATCTGGGCGGTGGCCCCGAATTCGCCCGCGTCTGGGAGACTGTCGTCCCCGGCTCCGAAGCACAGGTGTATTTCCTCGAGCACGAACGTTTCTTCGGCCGTTCCGAAGTGTATTCGAACGCCTCCGGCAGCTTCTCCGACAACGACCACCGCTTCATCTTCTTCGGGCGTGCCGCACTCAATCTCTGCCTGCAACTGGGCTGGATCCCCGACGCGATCCACTGCCACGACTGGACCTGCGGCTTCGTGCCGGTGTGGCTCAACACCACCGACCGCGACAGTGCGCTGGGCCGCTGTGCCACCGTCTTCACCATCCATAATCTGGAGCACCAGGGCTACAGCCACCGCCGCGCCCTCTCCTACGCCAAGCTCCCCGAACAGCTCTTCAACTCCGCCAACGTCGAAGCCTGCGGCGCGGTGAACCTGATGAAGGCCGGCCTCTATCACAGCACCAAGATCACCACCGTAAGCCCCACCTATGCGCGTGAGATCCAGACACCCGCCTACGGCTTCGGGCTCGACCATGTACTGCGCTTCCGCTCTGGCGACCTCATCGGAATTCTCAACGGCATCGACACCGAGGCCTGGGACCCCGCCGGCGATCCACACCTGCCGGCGGCCTTCAGCCTCGACTCCCCTGCCGCCGGAAAGGCCGCCTGCAAAGCCGCCCTCCAGCGCGAACTCGGGCTGGACGTAGATCCGCGCAAGCCCGTTTTCGGCGTGGTATCCCGACTCTTCCGCCAGAAGGGCCTCGACCTGCTGTGTGAAGTGCTGCCGTCCATCGTCACTAACATGCAGGTACAGTTCGCCATCCTCGGCACCGGCGACGCCGATCTCGAGGCGGACCTGCGTCGCGCGGCATGGGAGTTCCCGGGCCGCGTGGGCCTCAAGCTCGCCTTCGACAACCGCATCGCCCACCTCATCCAGGGCGGAGCCGACTTTTTTGTCATGCCCAGCCGCACCGAGCCCTGCGGCCTCACCCAACTCTATGCCATGCGCTACGGTTCACTGCCGGTGGCGCGAGCCACAGGCGGCTTGGTCGATACCGTCGATCAGTATCAGGAAGGTACAGCCAAGGGCACCGGATTCCTCTTCAACGCCCCCGACCAGAACGCTGTCTACCATACCGTGGGCTGGGCCTGCGCCACCTACTACGACCGCCCCGAGGAGTTCGCCGCTCTGCGCGCCAACGCCATGGCCCGCGACTTCTCCTGGACCCAATCCGCCGAGCACTACACCCAGGTCTACGGCTGGGCCATAGCGGCCCGCCGCGCCGGCTTCACCGACGGAGAGCCGGTCACGCCTTAACGCGGTGGCCGTGGGCTACGTGGGGACATTGCATCTCGCCTGGAGCGCCAGCCTGAGCGCTCCGAGGTCCGTCCTGGCCAACGCATACGGGTGGGTGGCCTCGCAGTGCCGCAGCAACTACTGCGCCGGCGCCTACCCAGGAGCCCGCCACTGGCGGCGGGAGCCCCCCGGCCCGGCCCCCCAAGGCGTCAGTCTTTCGCGAGACTCGCTGGCGCTGCCCCATTTTGGCTCGCGCACTGGATGGGCAACGTAGTCCTGCGATCGCGCTGAGGTGCCGGTATGGATGCGCAACCTTGCGCCCACCCGAACCGGCACTGAAGCGGAAACCCGATTCCGGCGATGCGGCAGGGCACGAGACCGCCGACATTGGAGGGGATGGGCGGCGGCGGGGCGATCACTCCTCGCTGGCTTGGAAATCGCAAATGCGATCAATGGCCTCCTTCGCCACCGGATCGTGGATGCGCTCCTGTCGTTGCAGAAGCCTCGAGCGCAGTTCCTCCTTGTACCGCTCGCTGAAGCCGGATTGGAGGTTCGGGTACACCTCGGCCATCGTCGTCAGCAGCAATGCCCTATCCTGCTTGTTGAAGTAGTCTCGCAGGTCGAGCGCGCCTTCCACTGCGGAGTAGGCCTCTTCAAGACTCCGCGTGAGGCTGCGCAAATCGTGCCGCACCGAGCTGTCTTCAGGAAGCGAGGGAAGGATCTTGTCGACGATGTAGAGCAGGACCGCGCTTGTCTTGAGCGTGAAGGCCAGCTGGCTGGCGACTTCCCGGTGATAGTCCGCGCGTTGCGGCGTGTCTTGGCTGTAGAGCTGGATGAGTTCGTTGGTCGACTTCAGCACTCCGGCCACTTCGCCGAGCTGGTCCGTGAGCGGCGTATCCGAGGAGATCACAGGGGCGAAGTTTTCGGCGTCGAGCAGGCGCTCGAGGATCGCCTCGCCATCGGCGTCAGCGAAGGTCGGCAGCGGGGCTTCCCCGGCTGAGAGGGCACGCACGAATCGGCGGTAGTCACGGTGGGTCCAGGGCGCGGAAGGGGACGGAGCGCCGAGCTCGACGTAGCGGTTGGGCCGCCGGTAGCTGGCCTCCGCGCGCTGGTGGGCTTCGAAGTCGCAGATGCGATCCACGGCCTCGATATCCTTGGGGTCGCGCAAGTGGCGTTTGCGGCGTTCAAGCTTCTCGCGCAACGAGATTTTGAATTCCTCGGTGAACCCCATCTGCAGGGTCGGGTAGGCCTCGGCCATGGCGGCCAGTATCAGGGACCTATCCTGGTGCTTGAAGAAGTCCCGCTCACTTAGAGATTGCTCGGCGCCGGCATAGGCCTCCTCGAGGCCTTTGAGCATGCGATGCACTTCGGCCATGCGCCCGTCGTAATTCTCATCGCGCGGAATCTCGCCCGCGAACTGGTTGAGTAGATGCACGGCGACGCTGCACGCCCGCAGGGTGAACGCCAACTGGTTGGCGATCTCGCGGTGGAGTTCGGGGCGTTGGGGCGTATTCCGACCATAGAGCTGCAGGACTTTGTTTGCCCCTTGCAGGAGGGCTAGCGACTCCTGCAGGCGCTCGGTCAGGGGCTGGTCGACCGCGAGCACGCGGTTGAAGTTCTCCGTATCCAGCAGGCGTCGCAGAATCACCTCGCCGTCGGAGGAGTCGAAGCACGGCAGGGGTGCATCGGCAGCGGAGAGCATTTCTGCGAACCGTTCATAATCGTGGCTCGACCAGCTATGGGCGGGCGATGGTGCGCCGGCCTCTACGTAACGGTTGGTTGCCCAGGCGGGGCCGACCATTGTTGAAAGGACTAACAGGGTAATTCCGATGTGGTTCTTCATGCGGGTGAAATGGGTTGGGGTAGCCAAAGGGGCTGGCGGGCAGCGCCGAATATCGTCCCGTCGGCAACTTCTGGAACAAGAAAATGGAGGTGCCCCGGCCGGGGAGGCCCCCCCCCCCAGCGGTTCGGAGACGGAGGCGTCGCTGTTGATGATGGGGGCGGGCGCGAAGGGTCCTTATCCTCCGCCCATAATTAGGATACCGACCGCCAGCATGGCGCAGCAGAAGAGCGCCAGGATGATCGGTCCGCCGGTCAGCTCCATCCAGGTCGAGAGCCGGGCCTCTCCGGTCTGCGAATCGTAGAGCACGGATACCCTCTGACCGACCTTGTAGGCGGGCGGGCGCGAGGAGTCGGGGGAGATCACGGTGATCTCCTTGCCTGCTGGGGTACGGAAGCCGTACCTCGGAGCAAAGAGGTAGAGGTTCTGCGTGTCACCGTTGGTGCTCGGCGTGGCGATCATCTCGATAACCGTCCCGGGCACTCGCACGGCCCGCCGCTTCAATTCGGTGGCCTTCCTCAAGAGACGAAAAGCCAGGTACAGGCCCAGCAGACTTCCAGCGGAAAGCGCGAGCCCGATCAAGGGGGAATCGTTCATGGGATTATGAGACTCCGCAGAGACAATCCCCACGCAACCCAACGCCGACAGGCGACCCGATTCGGTCCTCATGGTTGGGCGACGACAGCGGCTGGTGCATGTGAAATGCCGAATTCATTGGGTCGAACAAGGATGGTGGAGCGCTTGAGTGGGCCAAGAAGTGAAGGGGGAACGCCCGAAGGTTGAGCACAGAACTTTTGAGCCCCGAAACGCAGCGGTGGTGGACTTCCTGTTGCTCGATTCGACTGAGGGATGATTGGCGGGCGTCACTCGCTCCTTTGTTGCCCCTTCTTCCGCGGACCGTCGTCCTTGGCGTTTGGAGGTCTGGTGCTTCGTGATTTCGCCCTGCGGCCGGCCGACGCTGGGGATACAGGCCGAGGTGTCAATTCTACGCCAAAGTTTGGCTCGGGAAACTGGGCACAACAGAGGCCCAGCGGAAGCGTAGAGCCTCCGGGATGGAACCGGTCGCCCTACTCTGCTTGGCGAAGCAGGCACTAGTCGCCCGGGCGGTAGAGCGGCGCGAAGAGCGGCACATTGGCGAAATGCCGCACCTCCGTCACCACTCCCTGGCGATGCTCCACCTCCACGATATCGAAGCGGAAGGTATGCGGCTTCTGGGCCAATTGGGCGAGATAGGCCCGACACGCCCGCCCCACCGCCCGCTTCTTGCGCCGGTTCACAGAAGCGTAGCCGCCCACCAAGGCGTGCGCGGCGCGAGTCTTCACCTCGACAAAGACCAGGATATCCCCGTCGAGGCAGACAAGGTCGAGCTCGTCGCGCCCGTGCCTCCAGTTGCGCAGCACGATCGCGAACCCCTTCTGCCGGCTGAGATAGGACTCGGCGGCTCTTTCCCCCAGGGCTCCGATCCCGGGAGGCTTCCCCACCAACCGGCGCAACCACCCCTGAATACGCTCCCTCAGCATGCTCGCCGGAATACACGCTGCAGCCGCCCGGCTCAATCGCGGAAGCGCCAGTGCAACCAAAGCCTGCTCGACGCGGGGCCGCTAGGTGCGTAAACCTGCCTTGCCTCCTACCCAGAGTCGCCCACCCCTCATGCCCGCGAATCCCCCCGGCCCCGCAGCCCCCCAAGACAGCCCGCCCGCACCGCGTTCGGCCTTCGAAAACTGGATCAGCCTCTCCGGTACGGTCGTGGCGGCCGGCAGCTTCTTCGCCTTCGTTTTCCTCTTCGCGATCGAGGCCTTCACCGGCGACCGCAACCAATATCTGGGCATCCTCACCTTTGTCGTAGCCCCGATCTTTCTGATCACCGGCCTGCTCGCGATCCTCATCGGTTGGCTCATACACCGCCGCCGGATCGCGCGCTGCGCCCCGGATACCCCCCGGGCGCTGTTGACAATCGATCTCTCCCGCCCGCGCGACCGGCGCAACTTCATCGTCTTTCTTGGCGGCGCCTTCCTTTTCCTCCTGCTCACCGCCTTCGGAAGTTACGAGACCTTCCACTACACCGAGTCGGTTCAGTTTTGCGGCACACTCTGCCACACCGTGATGGAGCCCGAGCACGTCGCCTACCAGAAGGGCGAGCATGCCCGGGTGGCCTGCGTGCAGTGTCACGTAGGCGGCGGGGCCGGCTACTACCTGAAGTCGAAAATCAGCGGCGCCCGCCAGTTGTACGCCCTCGCCTTCAACACCTACAACCGGCCCATCCCCACCCCGATCCACAACCTGCGCCCCGCCCAGGACACCTGCGAGCAATGCCACTGGCCGGAGCGCTTCACCGGCAGCCTGGAGCGCCGCTACGACCACCTCCTCTCCGACAAGACCAACAGCACAACCACCGTCCGCCTGCTGCTCAAGGTCGGCGGCGGGGGCCGTGGGCCGGAGAACGGCATCCACTGGCACATGGCGAAGGCCAACAAGGTTGAATACTACGCCACCGACGACAAACGCCAGGACATCGTCTGGGTGCGCACCACAGTCGGCGGTGGCGCCGGACACGTTTACCGCAAAGCCGACTTCAAGGGCGAGCCGCCCGCCGCGGGCATACGCACGATGGACTGCGTGGACTGTCACACGCGTCCAGCCCACAATTACCGCAATCCCAACGACCTCATCGAGCAATCCGTCCGCGATGGGCACATCGCGGCTGCGCAATTTCCGCTCCTGAAGCGCCGCGTCGCCGCCGCGCTTTCCGCCGAGTATGCCAGCGTGCCCGAGGCGATGGAGAAGATATCCACCGCACTGCAAACGCAGTACCCCGCCAGCCCCGCGCGCGAAGCAATGATCGCCGAGGTTCAGACGCTCTACCGGGAGAATTTCTTCCCCTTGATGAAGGCCAACTGGAAGGCCTACCCCAACAACATCGGCCACAAGAACTGGCCGGGCTGTTTCCGCTGCCACAACGACGAACTCCTCGCCGGTGCCGCCAAGCCACCCATCACGCAGAACGATTGCAACTCCTGCCACGTCATCCTTGCCCAAGGCCAAGGCGCCCAACTCAGTCAACTCGCCCCCGAAGGCGTCGAATTTGTGCACCCTGGAGGTGAAACCAGCGGCCTGCTCTGCTCCGACTGCCACAACGGCACCAACCAGTAACAGCGGCGTTATCACGCCAAACGGTTCTCCAGCAAAAGTTGTGTCCAGCCAAAGTCGTGAAGTGCCGCGTACTGAAGGGCTGAAGGCGGGAGGAGCGGTTGAAGGTGCAAGTGGGCGACTCAAGGCGGAACCCGAAAAGTCTGCATGGGCAGACTGTGCGCTGAAGGTCCGCAGCACCCACGTCGAAGCATAGAGCCGTTTTGGGGGCGGAAGGCAGGGAGACGACGGAGCGAGAATGGCCCCAGAAAACCGAGACAAGAACACGGAGACTTCCTACTCGTCGCTCACAAACACGGAGCGTGTCCGTTGCCGACCGCCGGCCCTACACGAGAGACGAACCCAAGGCTGAACGCAGAGTGCACAAATCCGGAGATCGACCTGGGTGCTGCATTCATCCTTCTGCAGTCGAGGTGAGCGGAGCGCGCAGAGCCTCTTGCCAAGCGGCGCACCTTCCCCCGTTGGTCCGTTCTTTCCCTCCGCCCGCCTCTGTTTCCCACAGTTCGGGCGCAAGCCCCGGGCCTGCTTCCCTCCTCCTAGGAAACAGCGACTGTTTCTTCCCGTCCGGGGCAAAACCCGTTTTGCGGTGGAGGCTGAAGGGTTGCGGCTCAGATGCCGTTGACTGCCGACAACTCCTCAAGGAAGAGGCCCGACTCGCACTGCACGGGCTCAGCCAAAGTGCGCGTCACCGCATCCAGCAACCGCCTCGAGGTGAACGGCTTGAGCAACACCTCGCGCACCCCCATCTTCGCCAATTCGCGCAGGTTCGCCTCGGTCCCCTGACCGGTGGCCACCATCACGCGCAGGTCCGGCTTGCTGCGCCGCAGCGCCCAAAGGAGGGTGAAACCGTTCATGCCTGGCATGGCCAGATCGGTCAGCACCAGTCCGATCTCAGCCCGGTGACGGGCGAACAGCCCCAGCGCCTCGCGGCCTTCGCTGGCAACCATCACCTCGTAACCGGCACCTTCGAGTATCCGTTTGCTGAGGGTAAGGATCGGCACCTCGTCGTCGACCACGAGGATGCGCCCAAAGTCCCGGGGGGCCACCTCGAAGACGGCCTCCGGCACGGTCACCTCCGCGCTGATTCGCGGGAAGAAGAGGCTCACGCGGGTGCCTTGGCCGGCATGCGTGTGCAACTGCCCAAACCCGCCATGGCTGCGCATCACTCCGGCCACGCGGCATAGGCCCAGTCCGGCCCCATGCCCGCAGCCCTTGGTGGTGACAAACGGCTCCCAAGCCCGGGTGGCCACCTCGGGATCGAGCCCCGGCCCGGTATCCTCAATGACGATCTCAACAAAGTCGCCCGGCTCCGGGCTGAAGAACGGAGTGCTGGGCAGCGCCCCCAGCGTGCGGTTTTGGGCCGAGATCACGATATGCCCGCCCTCGGGCATGGCCTCGCGGGCGTTGAGCAGCACATTCACCAGCGCCTGCTGGATCTCGCCCGGATCGCCCACGATGGGCCATAGCGTATTCGGAACTTCGGCGCGCAGCCCGATGGTGGGCGGGAATATCTCGGCCGCCAACCGCGCTACCTCGCGGATCACGTAGCGCGGCTGCAGCACCACCGCGCAGTTGTCGCTGCCGTGGGCGAAACTCAATACTTGGCGGATCACCGCCGCCCCTCGCTCGGCACTATGCTCGATCGTGTCGACCAGCTCCACGTTCTCCTCGGAGAGCGGCTGATCGCCGAGCAGGTTGGCCGCCATCGTGATGGGCGCGAAAATGTTGTTGAGGTCGTGGGCGATGCCGCCGGCGATCGCTGCGAACAGCTCGGAGCGTTGCGCCACAGCTCGCTCCGCACCGCCACCAGCCGTCCCGTTGGCGGCCATCTGGCGCACCACAACGTAGGAGAAATCGGTGGCCACTTTGGGCAAGCGGCCGACCTGCAACTGATGCAACACGGCCTCGGTCCCATCCTTCTGCGGCGCGGGAATAGTCCCCCTCCAGAACTGCCCGGCATGGACTGCCTCATTGACCTCCGCCCAAGGGGCCTCGCCGGCGGGCCAGATCGTTGCCCTGGCCTGATCAATGGCCTCGGCACCCAAACCGGCCAGCGACAGATAGGCGGCGTTGGCCCAACGAAGAACCCCTCCCCGATCGGCCACCGCCAAGGCTACCGGGGCCGCGCTCATCGCCGCCTCCAGCCACTGGAGCCGCTGCTGGCGGCGCTGTTGCACCCTAGCCTCTCGGAACCGCTGGATCTCTCGGTCTAGCGTGCTGGGCAAAAGGGAAAGGACCTCTGCAAACACCACTCCTGTGATACCGGAACGCACCCATTCAAGAAGCGCAGCAGCTTCGGCTGCCCGAGCCACCAGCAGTATCGGCATCAGAGGATCCCGGCTACGCAACTCGGCGAGCCCCTGGGCCAACTGCATATGCGGGATGTGCGCGGTAACGAGAGCGGCGTCCCAAGCGCGTTCATCCAAGCTCCTGCTCACCTCCGCCACGTTGTGCACCAGCCGCATCTCACTCGCACGATCAGCCTGCTCCAACTCCTGCCGCAACGGACTCAAATCACCTTCGCGATTCGCGAGCACAAGGATCTTCCAAGGACTGTTCATAAAATGAAGCAAGAACCCACCCGGGGCGTGAAAACGGCGAACTCTTGCGCGAGCAAGTTGAGCAGCCGCCCGTCCGTTCGCAACCAGAGACTAGGTCGCCCACCCTATTTTATCCGGGATTTTCCCCCACCCTGAATGCCTTCGCCAGCGAGCTCGGCGCCCCTCGGCCGACCTCCCCCCCCTCAATGCTCGAGCATGCGCACCCGCTTGTGCTTGAGGGGGAACTGGAGCGACACAATCGTCCCCACCCCTTCGCGACTGTCGATGCCCACTTGGCCGCCATGGTCGCGCATGATCCGGTGCACGATCATCAATCCAAGACCGTGCCCGCCCTTCTTGGTACTGTGGTAGGGCTGGAACAGTTGCGCCATATCCTCTTGGCGAATGCCGCTGCCGGTGTCCCCGAAGAGGAGGAAAAGGCTTTCGTCATCACGGCGCGATCGCACCCTCAGCGAGCCCCCGGGCTGCATCGCCTCGGCTGCGTTCTTCACCACGTTGAAGAATACCTGCTTGAGCAGGTTGCGGTCGGCCAGGATGAGCGCCGGCTCGGCGGGCAGGTCGACATCGACCTTGATCCCGCAGTTCTCCAGCTCCGTGCCCTGGAAGCGTAACACTTCCTCCAGCACCTCGGCAGGGTTTACGTCGGTGAAATCCGGCGGCCGCGGCCGGATGGCCTCAAGGAAATTGGCGATGATCCCGTCGAGCCGCTCCACTTCCTCCTGACAAACGCGCAACGACTCGCGGGCCGAAGCGTTTTCGCCGGTGGGCCTCAGCTTGGCGAGTTTGCGCCCCAACAACTGGAGATGGATGGTGAGTGAATTGAGGGGGTTGCCCAGCTCGTGCGCCACGCCTCCGGCGAGCAGCAGCACCGAGTTCACCTTTTCACTCTCGATGAGCTCAGCGGTGGAGAGCTTCTCCTGTGTAATGTCGGAAAGGATAACGGTGAACCGCCGCGCGCCGGCACCATCGGAGGACTCGTGGTCGAAGGGGACCAGGTGCAGCCGAAGAAACCGGCGCTGCGGGTAGCTCACCTCCAGCTCGCGCGAAACCACCTCGGGCCGCAGGCCGGCACGCTGCAGATTCGGTTCGAGCGTCTGCCTCAAGCCAGGCAGCACCCGCCAGAGCTGCGCCCCGGCCAGCGCGCCCTCGCTCAAGCCCAGCAGCCGACCAGCGGCGGCATTGCCGTACTCGATCTCGCCGTTGTCTGCGATCACCAGCACCCCCTCCTGCACCGTGTGGAGCACAGCCTCTAGCAATCCTCGTTCGCGGGCCAGGCGCTGGACAAGAGTAGTGAGGCCGGCCGAATCGAGGTGGTCGAGCCGGCCAAGCAGACGATCAAGGGGGGTGGGTTTCTTCGCCAAGGCACAGCAGTTGTGCAGGGCTCCGGGCTGGTTTTCAATCCCGCAAGGCACGCTCCCCTCGCAGATCTCTGTTGGCGTGGGCAGAGGGATAGGCCCACCCCGGGACGAGATGTTCGGTGAGGAAGGGTTACGTCCCCCTGCCAAGTCCGAGACTGAACGGGCTTCATGCACCTCCCCCGGCCCAAGGACCAGCCCCCAGAACAAGCCGCCGGCCTATCGAGGACCGCCAGACCTGCTCAATTTTCGCGTAGTCCTTCGGTGATTTACGTTGGCGCGGCACCTCCACGAAAATTGCATCTACCATCATGCCCTTCTTCACCAGTATGCCACGCTCGGCCAACTGCTGGTTGAACGTGGCATACTGGTCAAGCGCCGCATCAGCCTGAGCAAGCCGATCGGAATATAGCCTGAATGTACGAATTTCCGGCTCTGCATCTCCCAAACCCAATCGGGCAAAGCGCAGAAATGAAAGCCGATCTCGAAGCAGATATTCCATTTCCTCGCCTGAAAGACTATACAGGCATTCTGACACGAACACACGAAGCATTATATGTGCATTCTATGGTTTGGGGCCGCACGCCGCCGTGTTCTCGGCACCCGCACGCCATACTCTCTGCGCTTCCGCCACCAATGTGGCCCGATTTACATGGCGATCCAGCTCCACTAGTCGATCCCAGTTTTGCGTGCGTCCTTCCATCGCGGCGTGGCCTCCGAAAATGTATATCGTGTTAAGCTCATGGCGAGATCCGCCGATCCGGATTGCGCCGTTTATAATTACACACGCACCTCCAGGAGCCGCATAAATACTAATAGCTCGCAAAAGCCCCTGGTCCCCTTACCGGGAAACAGGGGCTGTATTGTTCGTTTCAGCCTTCCTCAGTTGCTACTTAGCACGACATTATCGAGCCACACATCATCGGTGTTGTACGTCCCGAAATGGAACCCGATCTTGACCGTGGCATCGGTGGTCGGCTGGGTCCAACTCAGGCTGTATGCCTCAACGGTGCCCGCTGCCTGCGTGGATTGATACTGCCGCTCCACATATTTGGTCCACGGATCCCCGTTATGCTCTACGACCATTTTGAAGGGCTTGTTCCTGCCTTCGGATTTCATGGTGAAGGTCAGCGTGTACGTACGGGATGCGGCCAATCCGACGACTTGGAAGAGCTGGATATCGAAGGGGTTGCTACCCGCCGAGCTGATCACCATCTTGGCGCTCTGTGCGTCGTTTATCGCATAGCCAAGATTTGCACTGGCCCAATAGGCGCTCCAACTATTCAAGCCATTGGCAAAATCACCATTGGATATCAGGTTGGCGTCTGCACTCGAAACATCCAGGTAGTTGATATTAAAATCCCCCGTTGTCATCACCAGACGCAGTTCGTGAGCTCCCCCGGTGAGGGCAATATTGCCCAACACCTGGTCACTCCAGTTTTGCCAACCACTGTTCGCGGTGAAACTGATGCTGCCCTTTGACACCCCATCCACCATTACGTTGAGCGTTTTGGTACCTGCCACGGCCGAAGCCACTCGGGCCGTCAGTTTATAGTTGCCGGCCTGGGCCACGGTGACGTCGTAAGCAAGCCACTCCCCGGCAACGACCCAACCCACATCCCTGCCGCCACCCGCGTCAGCGCAGGTTTCGATATCGACGTTGTCGTTCCGATATTGACCTCCGCTATTGCCGATTGTCGTGTCGTGGTACCCGACTCCTTCACCGCCAAGCGTGTAGTCCTCAGCTTGGATGCGGCCCGGCAGCGCCGTATATTGCCGATCCTTGACCGCGACTGCCACCTCATCGGTTCGTATCGCTGCACCATCGTTCAAGGTAAGGCGGAATGTATAACTGCCGGCCACCGAGGGCCTAAACGTGGGACTGAGGCTGGACGTAGCGCCGCTCAGGGTTACGGGCGGGCCACTAAGCTGGGTCCACGCGATGCTTAGGCTGGAGGGTCCGCTATCGGGATCGTACGAGAGACGGCCATCCAGAGTGACCAAGGCGTTTACTGCAACGCTCAGATCTGGGCCGGCGTTGGCAACCGGGGGCACATTAGGCTGCGGTTGGGCCTCCACATAGTTGACGTTAAGCCCACTGGTGTTCATGGTCATGCGCAAGCTGTGGGTACCCGCAGTGAGGCTCACATTGGAGAGCGTGACATCGCGCCAGCTTTGCCAGCCGGAAGCGTCCGAGAAACTGAAGGTGCCGATAGGGTTGCCATCCAGCGAAATATTCATCGACTTGGTGCCGGGGGCGGCCGATGCCAGGCGAGCGGTGAAGGTATATTTTCCGGTGTTTATCACATTTACCCGGTAGTTGAGCCACTCCCCAGCATCCGTCCAGCCTAAGTTATAGCCGCTACCGCTATCTGCGCAGGCCTCGATATCGACATCCTCGCTGCGGTACTGGCCACCGGCATTGCCTTTGGTCGCATCGTGGTAGCCCGAGCCTTCACCACCCAAGTCGTAGTCCTCGGCCTGAATGCGACCGGGCAGAGTGATCACTTTGCGATCATTCACCCCGCGCACATCCATGCTCTGCTGCGGATCGTGCAGGGCCATGGGCCAGCTCAAGCGCGGCTGGATAGCGGAGGAGGGGAGATTCCAAACATACATTTCCCCATTTACGCACAACGCAACGAGCTCGGACTTACCATTACCATCGATATCGCCAACAGCCAACGAAGCATTGACGCCATTCATCAATAGCCCATCAATCTGTGTATATTTCGGAAAACCGGCGGCCAGAGCCCCGAATGCCTTCCACGCATATACAGCACCCTCGCCGATCCGCATGAATGCCCCTGTGGCGGCTACGATCTCCGAAACGCCATCCCCATCAACGTCGGCGATAATGACTTCGGAAACGAACCCACAAGGGACGCTAATCGGCCAACCGGGCAAGAGGCTTCCATCGCGGCGAAACGCATAAACATCGGAAGCCCCGGGGCCATTGATGGTTCCAAAGACGGTCTCGAGTTCGCCATCATTATTGATATCGCCTACCGAGGCATTGGCAAACAACTGATTCTGGAATGGGACCGGCCAGCCCTGGACTGCCACTCCATTGAGCTTGTAGTAGGAGAAATTCCCTGAGCCAGTCACCGAACTTCCCTCGTCATTCACCACCCCGATCTCCATCTTCCCATCGCCATCAATATCCACAACGGTGGGCGACACACCGTTATCATAGCCCAAGTTATAGGTGGCTGGAAGCTCCAACGGGTAACCGCTGCGTAGGCTTCCATTGTAATTCCACACATACAGGGCCGCCTGGTGCTCTGCCAGCGGAGGAGGCGGATTGATAAACCGGCGCCCCAGCCCGACAATTTCCTTTTTGCCATCGTTGTCGATATCGAAAGCGGCGAGATGAGTGAACGAAATCTCGCGCCCACCGGTGCCGTGGGCCGCGTCAAATAGAAATGGCCAATTCATGTATCGCGTCCCATCGGCCTTGTATACTTCGATACGTTCCATTATCGATGCAGCACAACTGGTCAGCTTGAAAACGATCTCCATCTGTCCATCGTTGTCCAAATCCGCGAGCAGCACCGGGCTACCGATACCAGTAAGATCCCACGGATCAACAGTCCGCCCCAGATTCACTGGGAATCCATTTCGCATCACGCCTTGCGCGCTGTAGACCGACAGGATTGCACCGGAAAGTACAACAATCTCTTTGCGTCCATCGCCATCGATGTCACCTACTGAAGGGGCAACCGATAATCCAAAAGCCAGCCCCCCCAAAGGAAGGATCTGGGGCCAGCCAGCAGCAGGGCTGCCATCGGACTTTAAGACATATAGCTTGTCAATGCTTCTGGCCACGATCTCGGCTCTCCCATCGTTATCGAGATCAGAAAGCACCATCCCGCCGGTCCAGTCCGTAAATAGCCCATCGAAGCGCGGGTCGAGTTTGATAGGCCAACCGGCGCGCGCGCCGTGATCGACGAACAGATGGGTGGTCTGGGAAAGCGAGTCCCCATTGGCATCCACGACCACCTTGATGGTATAGGTGCCATCGCTGGGAAGGGATGTAGTATCGAACTGCGCCAAGGTCGCATTGCTCACCGGCGCAGACCCGCTGCCGATCAGTTTCCAGTCGCTCGGGTAGATTCCGGCTCCGTAGTACACGCGATAGGCCCCGGCACCACTGCCATCAATTGTGCCGATAATTGGCACCATGGCCGCCGCCACGCGCGATGGGCTCAGGGGACTATCTATGATTATCCGCGCCGCGAGAGGCTGCAGGCTGAGCGCCTTGAGCGTGTTGATCTGCCCAGATCCAATGTATTCCTTGGAGTTTGCCTGATCAGCCGAGCGCTTCATGATCTGCTCGACCTGCGCCGGCGTGAGTTCGGGATTGTGAGATAGCATCAAGGCCGCCACGCCCGCGACGTAGGGTGTGGCCATAGAGGTGCCCTGCAGTGCTCGGTAGCCCGAAGGATCGCAGATAGCGCCACCCACGCGTGGCACGGTGCTGAGTATCATGCCGCCTGCCGTATAGTCGCCACCCGGCGCTGCTACATCAACCCAGGCACCGAAGTTCGAGTAAGACGCTCGGTTGCCGCTGAGATTCGTTGCCGCAACAGAAATTACCGCTGGCAAGTTTGCGGGATAGGCAAACAAACTGCTGCTATCATTCCCCGCTGCGGCCACCAGCACCACGCCCATGCTGGCAGCGTAGGCGACCGCATCCCGCTGTACGGGATCTTCGCGGCCACCAAAGCTCATGCTAATGATATCGGCGCCGTGGTCGGTAGCGTAGCGTATGGCATTGGCGATGGCACTGGATTCCAGGACCCCGCACTCACTGGAGCCATACATAATCGAAAATCCGGCGCGAACGGGCATGACAAGAGCGCCTGGAGCCACACCACTTACCCCGAGGCCATTGTCGGCCGTGGCCGCAACGATGCCTGAGCAATGGGTGCCGTGGCCATTGAAATCCATAGGGTCGTTGTCGACCGTGGTATAGTCCTCCCCAACAATCGGCTTCAAGCCGCTGGCCGCATAGGCTGCAACATCTATATCGACGAAATCATACCCTCCAATGCCCGGACCACCCGCAGATCCGGAGCGCACAATATTGGCCGCGAGGTCCTCGTGCGTATAATCGACACCAGTATCAATGACGGCGACGATCACGCTATTATTACCGCGTTCAATATCCCACGCCTGCACGGTAGACGTGACTGTATGCGCCCATTGCTGAGCAAAGAGCGGGTCGTTGGGCACAGCGCTCGTGTAGGCGATATGGTTCGGAACGGCATATTCAACGGCGGGATCGGCAGCCAATTCGCGGCAAGCCGCCTGAATGTCTTCCCCATGATTTGCCAATCGGATTTTGTAGATATTGTCCAAACGGGGAGCGCGCGCGCTGGCGGCGGCACGGAGGCTCCGCAGCGGATATGCACTTTGCACCGAGGCTACGCGGTTTGGAAACGCCTTGGATGCCTGAGGCGTGGTCGTGGCACTGGCCCCCTCATCCTCTTGAAACAATAGCTGGGTAGATACCACGCCATGCCGCTGCGAGAAGGACCCAAAGGCCCCTACTGCCGAGGCAAGTCGCGCCGACGCCCCCTGGCTAGTCGCGGGAAATGATTGCAGAGCGACGGCCGAGGCTGCGGTATCCCTGAGTTTGACGAGAATCTCTCCAGGAACGAAATCTGGGCGACTGGCATCACTTGCAGCGACGCCAGCATGCACGGATGAAAGGATAGGGCCATTGCCACCGGCCCCCTGGACCGAGTGCGCGACGGCCATCGTCAACACCAACAGGGACAGTGCCCCCATCTGGCGAGAGCGAGTGCGGGCAATATCGCCGCCACAATAATTTGAATGTTTCATAACTTTCCGAGGTAAACAGACGCTAAAACTTAGGGTAAATGAGTGTACCAAAGGTGCCTACAGAACCGAGTCTGCGGCAGTGCCATCAGGCTATTTCACCATGCCAACCTGCGGTTTTAGGTGGCTTATCTAACGCCCCCTGAGGAAGGCAAATCCCACAACGATGCGGATGGGGCAAGTGATGTGAGGCCGGCGACATCCGCACAGGCAGGTGCCTAGCAGCCTGTCGGACTTCGAGTTTTGTTCAAAATAGTTGCATATTTTGTTGACAGGCAACGTCATGCGGTATTTTAATAGGCCATGGCCGCCCGCTTCTTCAATCTCGACCGACAGACCCCGATGCTCCTGCCCTGC
>CAJCBL010000189.1 GCA_903960515.1 uncultured Verrucomicrobiota bacterium | reverse complement strand
CGAAGCGGGCAACCGGGCGGCCGTGCTCTATTCGCTGATCGTTTCCTGCTTGCGCCACGGCAAGGACCCGCACGCGTATCTTCGCGACATTCTCACCCGACTGCCGGCGATGACCACCAAGGACGATCTCACCCCGCTGCTGCCCAAGAATTGGCAACCGGGGAGCTAAACGGTGGCGATAGAGGGAAGGGAGTTGCATGGAGCGCAGGCCGGAGCGGCAGGAAACGGACTCGATAGCGGCAGACACGCCTGCCCTCAGCAAGCCTGCGCCGGGAGGTCGCCGCCCGGACGCTTACGAAACACTCACCGAAAGGGTGAGCATGCCTAAAAGGCACTATCTCGCCTAACTCGCTGTGCTCTTGCTTCTTAGAACCGTGCACTCGGTGTCCAACTGCTCTGTTTGGGACGAATGATTGACAAAGTCGAAGACATGGACATGATCCCGTCCATATGAAAGCGATCACCTATACTGCCGCCCGCGAAGGGCTTGCGTCCACCATGAACAGCGTTTGCCAAGATCATGATCCTGTGATTATTACGCGGAACCGCGACCAAGCCGTGGTGATGATCTCGCTAGAGGATTACGAGTCGCTACAAGAGACTGCGTATTTGCTCCGTGTGCCCGCCAATGCCCGGCGCCTCCTTAAATCTATCGACGAGTTGGAAAAGAGCGGAGGGGTGGTACGAGATTTGGAGACCTTGGTCGGATGAATATTCTTTTCTCCAATGATGGATGGGGAGACTATTTGCACTGGCAGCAGACGGACAAGAAGATGTTGAAAAAGGTGAATGATCTGCTGAAAGACATATCGAGAAGTTCGCACAGCGGTATCGGGAAGCCCGAACAGCTAAAGCATGCGCTGAGCGGGTACTGGTCGCGGCGGATCACCGATGAGCATCGGTTGATCTATAAAGTAGACGGTGACACAATCAAGATAGCGCAGGCTCGTTATCACTATGAATAACTGGCGCTACCAGCAGAGGTTGCGGAGGTGATCGTCGACTATTTCCGACTAACCCGCGAGCAGCTCGAGAGTCAATATGTGCGCTTGCTATCCCGATAGCTCGGACTCCAAATAGATGAAGCGGGACCAGCGGCCAGAGCGAACGCCGGAAAGGCGTCGCTTCCTTCGGAATTGTCTGGTGCCCGGCGTCCCTCACCCGTAAACGTTCGCCGGAACTATGAGTGCTGAAAAAGTCATCGGTTACCTGGCGATGAAGTCGCGCACCGAATTGGTCTGCGACGGTGAAGCCCTCATCATCGCCGGCTCGCATGCCGCGTTGAAGCGGATGCTTGCGAAGGATTCGAGTGACCCGGTGAGTTCGTACAAAATCGCCAAAGCAAAATTCGGAGAAGTTGTGTGCGGGTTGGAGCGCGGAGGTGCGTATGCTTTCGATGCGGAGTCCTATCGCCGATTCTCGCGTCTCGCGAGAGAGGAAGGCATTCCATGCAACGACTACGACTTCACGCCCCCGACACCGGATGAAGTGATGCTGCTTACCGTGACAACTATATCCCTCAAAGCTGAGGGCGAACCAGTCACTACAGGGAACGTCGGGGAAGGCGCCCCGTCCTCTTCGACCAAGCCGGAGGCCCGGCGTCCCTGACCTGATGGGTTCCCGAAACATGAAGATATTCTGGTTCATATTAACGCTTACGGCCTCCGGCTACATATTCGCAGCAGGCGACCTAGGACCCACTGCCTCCGAGAAAAACACTATTTCGATTGTTCTGGAGGTGATCAATTACCAGCCATTATCCAGGAAGGAATTCTTCCAGCCTACTGAAGGACCGATGTACGAGAGGCATTTTGATCTTCTGGGATTCAAGGTGCTGTCGCCTTCGGAGTTCGCCGATAAGGAGTTTGAGGTAAATGTACCTTTTATGGGCGGATCGTACATGAATCCGAGTGTTGAGTTCCATGAGAAGATAGAAGTCCGGGTCGACCCCGCTGAGCTCATAGCCCTCTTGAAAGTCGCTAAGCTGGAGAATACACCAGTACGGTCACATGGAATCGAACAGGCAATCAGGACTGCGATCATATTGAAATTACAGTCGGCGACCCAGCCAGCAGAGCCCGCGGCGAGATAGCGCCCGCCTTCCAATCAAGCACAGATACCCACGTGCCTCTCTAAGTTTTCGGCCAATACCATGAAATTCCTCATTCTTGCACTCTCACTGTTTTCGGCCAGTATCGCCACATTGGCAGCCGAGCCAATAAAGTCGGAGCGAAGCCTACGCGCGGACGCCCATCGCAAGATGCGAATGGAATACGCCGCTTCAGCGGAATATAATCCGTACGCATCGGGTCTACTCGAGATCCGTAAAGCGAGCTCCAAATACCTTGAGAGCGGCGACTTTGAGAAGGCGCTTGGCGAAGCAGAGAAAGGCCTGGCTCTTGACCGGCTGAATATTGATCTATTGATGACTGCGGCTGCAGCCGCCAGAAACAAGGGCAATACAACAATGGCCGACGAGCTAAGGCAGAGATGGATGGCGTTGATCGATTCGATTGTCGACCGGAGCCTGGGCGATGGAAGGTCTTACGCCAAAGCGTTTAAAGTGATAAGCGTCGACGAAGAATATGCGACACTTTCCGTCTTCAAACTGGAGTGCACCAAGCAGATCGTGGTCGAGAATAGCGGAAGCGAATATGACATCCTGACGGTCAAAGGGAAAGACTCGGACGGAGAATTTGAGTTGTATTTCAATGTAGACATTCCAAAGAAGTGGCTGGCGCGGCATCTTTTCGGAAAAGAGGAGCAAAACCCGCCGACAGAGTCAGCGGAGGAAAAGCATCCGCCTGCCAGTCAAGCTCAGGCACCCGCTGTACCTCATTCTTAGCATCAAGGGAAAAGGATGTCCCCAATATCACATCTACTCGCAGGATGGTGCGTCGGAAATCTCGCGACACTCACGCCAAAGCAGCGTCTTGTTTGCATGGCGGCATCTATAGCGCCTGACCTCGACGGAATTTCCATGATCAGCGGCATCAATTCCTATTTGAAGTACCACCATGTATTGACTCACAATCTCGCATTTGGAGTTTTCGCCTCAGCTATGGCCTGCGCTCTCGTGAAGCCGAGCTTCAGGTATTTTCTGATTTTGCTTACCCTATTCCATGTTCATCTGTTGATGGATCTGTATGGCTCCGGTATAGGTTGGGGGATCGCATACTTCTGGCCGTTTTCCGGAGCCTATCTTTCGAGTGATCATGCGTGGAGTTTTGTTGGTTGGCAGAATTACATGGCATTCGGGATACTGGCGGTGTGGACAATAGTGATCGCGCGGAAACTTCGCCGCACGCCCCTTGAGTGGGTAGCACCTCGACTTAATGCTGAAGTATTGGGCATACGGGAAAAGGCAGCCGAACCAGTCCCTACAGAGAACGCCGGGAAGTGAAATTCTTCCTTCGGCGGAGTTCGATCCACGAAGTCGCTGAGCTTAGCGTTGAGAGGGTTGGGTGAAGCAAAACGCTGATAGTGGAAGCCGATTCCGTGCCGGGGTTGAGACGAGATAGTTGTGGACTCGCGTGCGCGGGCTGCAACGAACCAGTTCCGATCGGGCCAAACACGGCTATGTAATCCAGCCTGGCCAACGGGGCTTCCGGCACGGCCGAAACGGGAGTCCGCAACGAGTGAGGAGCCGGCAAACCGGACATGAGCCAGGCTCTTACGATGCGGCGACAATACCGGGCGGCCACGGGCAACCCATGGCCACGGCAATTATAGGCTGGCGTGGTGGCGGGCCGAGCCCTCAACGGATATCGCTTTGCCTATCCGATAGCGCGTGCCGGGCTTCGGCATTTACCGAAAATGGCACCCTCAGAAATGGACCCAGGACCGATTATTCCGCAGTGAGTGGATAGATTTAGTGGTCCCGAAATCGCGAATAGGCCTAAAATAGCCGAAGCCCGATGGGCTGGGATCGCGTGCAAGCACGCTCCTACATGGGGGACGGAACG
Source organism: uncultured Verrucomicrobiota bacterium (assembly GCA_903960515.1). Lineage (GTDB taxonomy): Bacteria > Verrucomicrobiota > Verrucomicrobiia > Opitutales > Opitutaceae > CAJCBL01. Next base: position 13,228 of record CAJCBL010000189.1, on the reverse strand, counting down.
GGAAGCCGTTCCCCCTTCACCCGACATGAGCGGAACGGGAAGCCGTTCCGCTACGCGGGTGGGCTTCGGTAGCCGATACGGCAGGAGCGTACTTGGGCGATTCCTCTTCGGTATCGCCCGCCAGCACGCTCCTGCGGCTTGGTTACGGGCTCAGCCCAGGGCCTTGAGCAGGCGTTCGAGCTCGGAGCGCTTGGCCTGGAGTTCGCCGAGCTGCTTCTTGGCGCCCTCCAGCACGGCCGGCGGGGCCTTGCTGGTGAAGGACTCGTTGCCCAAGCGCGCCTCGGTGCCGGCGATGTGCTGGCTGAGCTTCTCGAGCTCCTTGGCCAGCTTCACCTTCTCGGCACCGGCATCCACGCTGGCTCCGAGATCGAGATACAGCGTGCCCAGCGCAGTGACCGTGGCGGCCATCGCCGGCTCGGTGGTGGTGCGCGTGAGCTCGGAGGTGCCGATCAGGCGTATGAGCTTGGCGGAGGCGCGCTCGAGCGTGGCCCAGGCGGCGTCGGAGGTGACGACGAGAAGCTTCACATCGCGGCGCTGCCCGGCGCCCTTGTCGGCCTTGAGCGTGCGGGCGAGCTGGACGAACTGCTTGAGCTGGTCGACCTGCGCGGTGGCGGCGGCATCGATGGATACGCCCTTGGCCGCGAGCTCGGCCACGAGGCCGGCGGCGGTGTCGAGGCGGGTGTCCTGGAGGAAACCGGCCGGGGCGCCGGCCAGCGACGGGCCCACATAGCCGAGCAGGTGCCAGAGCTCCTCGGTGATGTGCGGGGCGAAGGGCTCGAAGAGCAGCAGGAACTCCCGGATCACCAGATCCTGGATGGCGAGGCAGTTGGCCTTGCGCTCGGGATCCTGGAGCTTGGCCTTGGATACCTCTACGTACCAGTCGCAGAAGTCGCCCCAGAAGAAGCTGTAGAGCTTCTGGGTGGCGGCGGCGAATTCGAAGCCGGCAAAGGACTCCTCAAGCACGCGCATGGTGTCGGTGAGGGAGGCGAGGATGGCGTGGTCGTCCTCGTCGAAGAGGGCGGGCTGCAGGCGCGAGGTGATGGCGCCGAGCGAACTGTTGTCGCTCATCTCGCCGCTCATCTGGCGGAAGCGCGTGGCGTTCCAGAGCTTGTTGCAGAAGTTCTTGCCGGCCTCGACGCGATCCTCATCGAACTTCACGTCCTGGCCCAGCGGAGCGATCTGGAGCAGGCCGAAACGCAGGCCGTCGGCGCCGTATTTGGCGATGAGCTCCAGCGGGTCGGGCGAGTTGCCCAGTGTCTTCGACATCTTGCGACCCTGCTTGTCGCGCACGATGCCGTTGAAATAGACGTGCTTGAACGGGATGCGCTGCTCGACCGGGGCGCCCGGGCGGGCGAACTCCAGGCCGGCCATGATCATGCGGGCCACCCAGAAGAAGATGATGTCGGCGCCGGTGGCCAGGGTGGTGGTGGGATACAGCGCATCGAAGCCGAGCTTTTGCTGGGCCTCGGCGTTGGGCCAGCCGAGAGTGCCGATGGGCCACAGCCACGAGGAGGCCCAGGTATCCAGCACATCCTCCTCCTGGTCCCAGTTTTGCGGATCGGGCGGGCCGTCGAGGGAAACGTGGACCCTGGTCGGGTCCTTGAGGTCGGCCTCGGTGAGCTTCTCCTTGTCTACGCCCTTCCGATACCAGACGGGGATGCGGTGGCCCCACCAGAGCTGGCGGCTGATGCACCAGTCCTGGATGCCGTCGAGCCAGTTGAGGTACACCTTGGTCCAGCGCTCCGGGTAGAACTTGATGAGGCCGTCGCGCACGACCTGCTTGGCCTCCTCGACCCGCGGATACCGCAGCCACCACTGCTGGGTGAGGCGCGGCTCGATGGGCACATCGGCGCGCTCGGAGAAACCTACGTTGTTCTCGTAGGCCTTCTCCTCGATGAGCAGGCCGGCATCGAGGAGCATCTGGGAGGCCTTCTTGCGGCCCGCGAAACGCTCCAGGCCGGCGAGGCCGGGACCGGCGAGCTCGTTGAGCACGCCGTCGGGATTGAGCACGTCGATCACCGGAAGCTTGTGACGCTGGCCGATCTCGAAATCGACCTTGTCGTGGGCGGGGGTGACCTTGAGCACGCCGGCCGCGAAGACGGGATCCACGGCGGTGTCGGTCACGATCGGCAGCGCTTCGCGCAGGCCCAGCGGACGCCAGACGTGTTTGCCGGCGAGGTGCTTGTAGCGCTCGTCGTCGGGATGCACGGCGAGGGCGACGTCGGCCGGGATGGTCTCCGGGCGGGTGGTCTCCACGGTGAGGAACTCGCCGGGGTGTTCGACAAGCTCATACCGGATTTTGTAGATGAAGCCCTTCTGGGGCTTCATGATGACCTCTTCGTCGGAGAGGGCGGTGAGGCTGGCCGGGCACCAGTTGACCATGCGCTTGCCGCGGTAGATGCGGCCGCTGTCGAAGAGTTTCACGAACGCGGTGAGCACGGCGCGGCTGTAGGCCGGGTCCATGGTGAAGGTCGTGCGGTCCCAGTCGCAGGAGGAGCCGAGCTCGCGCAGCTGCTTGAGGATGGTGTTGCCGGACTGCTCACGCCAGGCCCATACGCGCTTGAGGAACTCGTCGCGGCCGAGGTCGCGGCGGGTGGTCTTCTCGGTCTTGCGGATATGCTTCTCGACCATCGTCTGGGTGGCGATGCCGGCGTGGTCGGTGCCGGGTATCCAGCAGGCGGTTTTCCCCTCGAGGCGGGCGCGCCGGATGATGGCGTCCTGCAACGTGTTGTTGAGGACATGGCCCATGTGGAGGATCCCGGTGACGTTGGGCGGCGGGATTACGATGGTGTAGTTTTCGCGGCCGGCCACGGGCTGGGCACGGAAGCTGCCGGCGGCCTGCCAGGCGGCATACCACTTCTTTTCGACGTCGCGCGATTCGTAGCTCTTCGGGATTTCGGACATGGGAAAATGGAGAAACAGCGAGGAAAGAAGGCCGCAGCGGGCGAGGCAACGCCGGATTCGGCCGAGAACCGAGGCGGCTGCGTATCCCAGTATCAGTCCGCGCCAAAGTACACCTCGCAAATCCGCGTTCGTAGCGAAGCCGGTGGAACCGAAGGCAGTGGCGGGGGGCGGCTGTAGGCGCAAGGCTGAGAGCCGAGCGGAGAGCGCACTCAGCCGATGGCCAAACCGGGGAAGGCGGGACCATCCTGGTGGTGGCGAGCCGTACGGGAACCGTTCCGCCACGCTGAGCAGGGATCAGGGGTGTTGTTAGAGGCGGATACCTGTGGCCAACCGGAGCCGTTGGACGCAGAGGCCACAGAGCCAAGCGGTGAACATTCTGTCGCAGGAGCGTGATTGCACGGGATACCGAGCGCAGGTCGCGTGCGAGCACGCTCCTACGACGGACGCCGGATCGCGTGCGAGCACGCTCCTACCGCGGACGCCGGATCGCGTGCAAGCATGGCTCCTACGACGGACGCCGGATCGCGTGCAATGGCACGGCTACGGCCAAGGAGTGTGAACAAAGGCAGAACGAAGAAGGCGGAACGCTGAGCGGTGCCTAAACAAGGTCCGCCCCCGGGGGAGGAAGGCAGTATGAAGAAGGCGGAACGAAGTAGGCCGAAGGCGGAGGACTGAGCGGTGCGGCCCCAGTGTCCTGCCTCAAACCGGACTGGATCACTGCGGCTTGGATGCGCTCTTCAGAGCAAGTCCTCCCACTTCCGGCTCGCCGCACACCCGGCAACCTTTCTAGTGTCATGCCATGCTGAATCGCCGAAGCAAGACCCGGTCTGCGAGGACCAACGGCGCTGGGCTGAAAACCTCTCCGCTTGTGCAGCGATGTGCGCTCACCGTTTCGCTCTTGGCGATGGTCTTGCTGGGCTCCTGCGCGAAACCCGAGGCCAAAGACCTCCTGAACCCCGAAGAGCGCCGTTGGCTCGCCGAGCACCAGAGCCGCCTGGTGCTCGCCATCGAAACCGGCTACACCCCCTTTGTCTTCCTCGACGCCGCCGGCCAGCCCACCGGACTGGCCAACGACTACCTCCTGTTGCTCGAGTCGAAGCTCGACACCCACTTCAAGCGCAGAGTGTTTTCCACCTTGGATGAGATTCTCGCAGCCGCTCGCAACGGCGAAGTAGACCTCGTCAACGCCGTCACCTCCACCCCATCACGCGCAGAGTACCTGTCGTTTACCAAGCCGTTTATCCACGTGCCCAATGTCATCATTGTGCGCAAGGACTGGCCAGGCCCCATGCGCCCGGAACAGCTTCCGGGGATGAAGGTTTCGCTGGTCCGCGGCTATGCGGTAGCCGAGTGGCTCGCCTCCAAGTACCCGGGCTTTGTGCCCGATCCGGTGCCCGACGATCTCACCGGGCTGCTCAATGTGTCCTTCGGCCGCTCGGATGCGGTGATCATCGATCTCGCCACGGCATCCTATCTGATCGAAACCAAAAGCATCGCCAACCTCCGGGTGGCGGATGAAGTCGGCTTCGCTATACAGCTTTCCTTGGCTGCGACCAAGAGCCAACCACCGCTTTATAGCATCCTGCAAAAGGGCGTCGCCGCAGTCACTGACGCAGAGCGCGATGAGATTCACCAGCGCTGGATCAACGTGGCGGGTCGCAGCCGCTTCAATGACCCCCGCGTCTGGCTGGCGGCGGCTGGTCTGCTTTGCACCATTCTGGTAGGGCTCGTTATCACCCTGGTCTGGAACCGGACGCTAAGGAGGCAAGTTGTTGTGCGCACCCAAGCCCTCAAGGAGGAGAAACAGGCCGTGCAGGAGAGCGAGGCCGCCCTGAAAGAGCTCTTCGACGAGGCCCCGGTCTGCTATCAACAGACCGATGCGCAGGGCCACATAACCCGCATCAACAAGACCGAACTCGCACTATTGGGCTATACAGCCGAGGAGATGCTGGGCCACTCCATATGGGAATTCGATGTGGACGGGGAAAGTTCTCGCCAAGCAGTATTGGCCAGGCTCGCGGGCACAGCATCGCCCGCTTCAGGTCTGCTGTCCGCCCTCCGAAAAAAGGACGGAACGACGGTCCCCGTCATCATCGGGGAGAGAATACTGCGCGACAAAGAGGGCCGGATCATCGGGATGCGCGCCACTCTGCAGGACATCACCGAACGCAAGAAGGCGGAGGAACGCAAAGCCCAGCTTGAGGCCCAGTTCCAGCAGGGCCAAAAGATGGAGTCGATCGGGAGACTGGCGGGAGGAGTGGCCCATGATTTCAACAATATGCTCGCCGGGACCATGCTGCAGTTGAATCTATTGAGCCTCAATTCAAGCTTGGACGCCGAGGCCCAGCTAGCCATTCAGGATCTACAAGAAGGGGCAGTGCGCGCTGGCAACCTCACTCGACAGCTGCTCATGTTCAGCCGCAAGGCGGTCACCCAGAAGGCGCCGATCGACCTCAACCAAGTTGTCGACCATCTGCTCCAAATGCTGCGCCGCGTAATAGGAGAGAACTATCGCATTGAGTTCTCCTGCCCTGCGCAGTTGTCCATGGTGAATGCGGATGTGAGCATGATGGAGCAGGTGCTGCTCAATTTGGTGGTCAACGCTCGCGATGCCATGGCCAGCGGCGGAGTGGTGCGGATTCTCACATACGACCAGGAGTGGACCGAGCAGGCTTGCGCGAGCCACCCCAAAAGCCGGCCGGGGCGGTTTGTCTGCCTCGATATTAGCGACAACGGCTGCGGCATACCGCCCCAGAATTTAGCGACAATATTCGAGCCGTTTTTCACCACGAAGGATGCGGGCAAAGGTACCGGGCTGGGGCTTTCCACAGTGGAGGGAATCGTGAGCCAACACCAGGGCTGGGTAGATGTAGACTCGCAGCTCAACCAAGGAACCACCTTCCATGTCTATTTCCCGGCCCTGGCACATAGCGATATCCCCGCGCCGGAGGGGGCACCAGCAGCGACGGCACAGAAAGGCAAGGAGACCATACTCCTGGTCGAGGACGATACAGCCGTGCGCAAGATGGTACAGCGCAATCTCACGCAACACGGCTACCGTGTTCTTGAGGCGAGCAATCCCCGGGACGCCTTGTCACTATGGCAGAAACAAGGAAGCGAGGTCGACCTGCTATTGACCGATATGGTGATGCCGGGAGGCCTCACCGGGATGGAATTGGTGCAACGACTGAGAGCCTTGCGCCCCGGTCTCCCCGCAATAATCATGAGCGGGTACAGTCGGTTGCTTTCCCAAGGCGGAGTCACCGAACCCGATATAGAGTTTATGCAAAAGCCCTTTGGGGTGGCCGAGCTTACCGGCACGCTTCGCCGCAGCTTGGATCGGCGGAAGGATACGAGCGTATAGAGGGTGGGGCCATCGAGTATCGAGGGCCCGCGCCCCAACTGCCAGCCGCCGGCTGAGGCGGCCTGAGTCAGGCTGAGGCGGGCCGGGTCGGGCTTGGACCAAGCGCGTGCTTGCACGCGATCCGCGTTCTGGGGCCCGTCGTAGGAGCGTGCTTGCACGCGATCCGCGCTCGGTATCGCGTGGACGCACGCATCCTACGAATGAATAGTCACGGCTGCGGCAGGGCGGCGCCGCTGCGGCACTACCCCACCCCGGTGGAAATCACAGCGACGGCATAGTCGAGCTGCATGCTCGCGGCCCACACGCGAGCCAAACCCCGGACGGCTACGGGCGTTTGCGCCCTCCCCGTGCGATCTACGAGAAAACCGTTGCCCGGCCGCGGCCCCTCGGACTGCATCCCAGCGTGGTCGCGCCCATCCCCGACACCGATTATCGCATCAAGCTTCAGGTCTTCGAAGGCCCGCTGGACTTGCTGCTGTTCCTGATTCGTAAGAACGAACTCGATATCTACGACATCCCCATCGAGCAGGTCACCAAGCAGTACCTGGATGCGCTCTACGCCATGGGCGACCTCAAGCTGGAACTGGCCGGCGAGTTCTTCGTGATGGCAGCCACCCTCATGGAGATCAAAAGCCGGATGCTGCTGCCCAAACACCAGCAGGCCGTAGATCCCAGCAGCGCCAACGAGGAGGAAATCGATCCGCGCTGGGAACTGGTCCACCAGCTCATCCAATACAAGAAGTTCAAGGACGCCGCCTCCGGCATCGCCGAGATGATCGGCACCCGCCAGGCGATGCTCGAGCGCGCCCAGGTTGCCCAGAACATCGCCCAATCCGATCGCCCCCTGCGCCCCACCGACCGCATCGAGCTCTGGAACGCCTTCAACCAGGTCCTGCGCCGCTTGGCCGAGAAACTCGTCGTGGGCGACATCAAGGACGACCACGTGACGGTGGTCGACCAGATGGAGATCATCCTCAAGCGCATCGCCCACGAGCCGCGCTTCATCTTTTCCAGTCTCCTGCCCGGCCGCACCACCCTGCGCAATCTGGTCTCCACCTTCCTGGCAGTGCTGGAGCTCACCCGCATGCGCAAGATCCGGGTACAGCAGGACGAGCATTTCGCCGACATCGTCATCGACCGGGTGCCCGACGTCCTCCCGCCCGCCTCCGAAGGCTTCCTCCCCCTGGAAGCTGTGCATGACGCCCCTTCGGAGCTCGCTCCTGCCTCACCTGCGGTGACTGCAGAGGGCCCACCTTCGGTGCCCGCCCCGGACTCACCTGCGCTGCCAGCGGAGGATCCACCTTCGGAGCTCGCTCCGGCCCCACCTGCGGTGCCTGCGGAGGATCCTGCTCCTGAGCAACCACCCATTCCTTCGCCCGAGCATTCGCCCTCGCCTCCCGAAGCCGAGGACCTCGAGTAGTTGGGAACTCGTTTCCAGTAGCGGGCAGCCCTCCTGCGGCGAGGCGTACGTGGTCCCGTTCTCGACCTGCGCGTCCGGCTCGGGCCCGGGCCCGACCTTGGGTTGATCTGCCTGCTCGGCCCGAGCGGGTTCCCTTTTCAGCCTTCCGCCTTCCGCCTTCAGCCTTCGACTTCGCCTTCAGCCTTCGACTTCGCCTTCCGCCTTCAGCCTTCAGCCGGTCTCGGGAAACCACAAAATCCGCCCCAGCCGCACTTGCCAATCCGGCACTGCCCAGCACCGTGCCCGCGTGAATACTCCGAAAACCGACCACGCCCACCTCCTCGGCGTCTGCCTCGACACTGCCGACGGCCACAAGCGCATCACCAGCGGAGAGCAGTTCACTCTTGTAGGAGGATCGCAGGAGGCACACGAGCGCATGACCGAGACGGTGGTGAAGACCTTCGAGGACCTGAAGCACCGGGGGAAGGATCTGCGCGAGGTGGAGTCGCAGGAGCTTGGCGACATTCTGCGCAAGAACACCCCGGCCGAGTAGCGGCGGGCCCCGGCGCCCCAGCCTCCCTGCCTGCGCGGCGCCCCAGCCGTGACCACCCACCCGTAGGAGCGTGCTTGCACGCGATTGAGAGCGCAGATCGCCCGCAAGCACGCTCCGGCGGCCGACAAGTTCGTGCACTGCCAGAGCGCAAAGCGGTACGATTGCATGGTTACGCCGCAGTCGTCACCAAGCATCTACGACAGCCCCCGAATCGGTGTAAGCGGCTGATTTGGCGCCAACACCCCCGCTATCAAGCGCCTCCGCCCCGGGCCGGGCACTACGGGGCCGTTGCCTCACTTGGCCTCAAGCACCTCGCGCAGCACCCGCCCGAAATCGGCGAGCTCGTAGGGCTTGGCCACCCGGCCGCTAAAGCCGTAGTCACGGTAGTTGGCCAGCACCGGATCGTTGGAATAGCCGCTGGAGACGATCGCACGCACGGCAGGATCGAGCGCGTGCAACCCCGCCAGCGCCTCCAGCCCGCCCATGCCGCCGGGCACGGTGAGATCCATCACCACCACGGCAAACGGCCGCTCGGCCTCCAGGGCGGCCCGGTACAGGTCCACCGCCTGCTGGCCGTCGCAGGCCGACTCCACCTCGCAACCGAGCCGTTGCAGCATCGTGGTGGCCATTCTGCAGATCGGCTCCTCGTCATCCATGAACAGGATGCGGCCGTGCAACGCAGCCCTGCCCTCCAGCGCCCCGGGCGCCGCAGACAAATGCTGCCCGCCCTCCACGGCGGGCAGGCGCACATGGAAAGTCGTGCCTCGGCCCAGCTCGGACTCGACCTGGATGAGCCCCTTGTGCTTGCGCACGATCGAGTAGACCGTGGCCAGGCCCAGCCCGCTGCCGCTCTGCTTGGTGGTGAAATACGGCTCGAAGATGCGCTCGAGGTGCTCGCCCTTGATGCCCACCCCGGTGTCGCTCACCGCCAGGTACACATAGCGGCCCGAAGGCAACGGCGGCCGGTCCAGACCGTGGAGACGCTCGTTGCGCGCAAGGATGCGCACCTGTCCTCCGGCCGGCATAGCTTGCACCGCATTGATCACCAGATTCTGGACAACGCGGCTGATCTGCACCTTGTCGGCGTCGGCCGGCCACAGCTCGGGGGCGAGGTCGAACTCCGCCTTCACCCGCGAGCCATGTAGGGCGAAACGGGTTACCTCCTCGAGCATCTCGGGCAGGTGCACCGCCGAGCGCACCGGATCGCCGCCCTTGGCGAAGGTGAGCAACTGATGGGTGAGGTCGCGGGCCCGCAGGGCCGCCCGCTCGGCCTCGCGCAGGGCGCGCCCCACCTCGCCCTTAGGCTCCACGTCGAACAAGGCCAGTGTGAGGTTGCCCAGTACGGCGGTGAGGATGTTGTTGAAATCATGTGCTATGCCGCCGGCGAGCAGCCCCACCGACTCGAGCTTGGAGGCGCGCTGCAACTCCTGCTCGAGCCGATCTCGCTCGGTGTTGTCGCGCAGCACCAGCACCGTGCCCACCACTGTGCTGTCTGCGGCGTGGATGGGCGCGAAACACCCCTCCACCAGTCGTTTCCCGCCGTTGCGCCCGATGACCACGGTACGCGCGGGCAGCTCCGCCACGCCGTCGCCCGCCAGCACCTGTGCCAATGGCACGGCAACCACCGCGCCGGTATCGGCATGCCGCAACGGACACACCTCGTCGACCGCCCGCCCCACCACGGCCTCGGCCGCCCACTCGATGAACAGCGCCGCCGCCGGGTTGACAAACTGCACACGCCCGTCGGTACCGGTGGTGATCACACCCTCGGCCATGGCCCGCAGCGTAACAGCCAGCCGCTCCTTCTCGGCGGCCAGCTCGGCCTCGGCGCACTTGCGGGCGGTCACATCGACCACCACCCCGACCAGTTCCCATCGGTCGAAGGCCACCCGCACGATCGAGGTGCGTTCGAACAACCAGTACATCCGGCCGCCAGCGTAGGCCCGGAACTCCTGCTCGTAGCCGGGCGATCCGGAGCGCAGCGCGGCGGCACTGCGCTGCTCCATATCGGGATATTCCGGACAGCCGGCATCGCCCCAGTTGAGCGAGGTGCAGGGATCGGGATCGGCGGGGCCGAAGAGCCTATGATAGAGGCTCGAGCTGGGCATGAATACCAGCCACTCCAGCAGGCCGTGGCGCTCTACCACCTGCGCGCGCCACAGCAGGCAGTCCACAACGTCGAAGATCTTGTCGAGCTGCTCCTGGTGGTCGCGCACGGCCTGCTCGGCCTCATGGCGGTGGGTCACATCGGTGATCACCCCGACCAGCTCCCACTGGCCGTCCCCGATGGGCTCGATGGCCACCTGCTCGTGCAGCCAGCAGGCACGAGCGAGGCGCAGAGCGCGGAATTCCTGCGAGTAGCCGCGCTCCCCGCCCTTGATGGCCCGCGTGGCAGCCCCGTCGATCTGCATGTCGGTGGCCGCGTCCAGCACCCGTTCCCAGCGGAACATAGGAGCCTCGCCCGGCTCTTCGCCAAAGATCTCCCGATACAGCCGGGACGGCGGGATGAACATCACCCAGTGCAGGAAGCCGTCGCCCAGGTCGAACACCCGGGCCTGCCAGAGCAGGCAGTCCACAGTCTCGGTGAGGCGGGCCAACTGCGCCTGGTGGGCGCGGCGCGTATCCTCGGCCTCATGCCTGGCGGTGATGTCCACGATCACACCGGCCAGAGTCCAGCGCCCGGGCCCAGCCGGGGTGATGGTCGTCTGCTCGTGCAACCACAGCACATGATTCCGATTGAGCACCCTGAACTCCTGCTCGTAACCGGAATCCCCACGCAGCACTGCGGCGTCGGCCCGCTCGTCGATCTCGCGGTTCTCCGGCACCACGATTCGATGCCAGTGAAGCCGGCAGATGCCGTCGGCCGGCAGTTCTCCGAAGATCCTTTTGAACAGCACCGAGGGCGTGCTGAAGGTGTTCCACTCCAGCCTTCCGCTGGGCTCCAGCCTCACCTCGCCCTGCCAAAGCAGGCAGTTGGCCGCCACCAGGATCTGCTTGAGCTGGGCGTCGATAGCACGGCGCACCTCCTGGGTGCGCCTCTGCTCGGTGGTATCGACCACCACGCCAAACAGCTCCCAATCCCCCGAGGGCTGAGGGCGGATAGTAACCTGCTCACGCAACCACAGGTCGCCCTCGGGCCGCGGCACATGGAACTCCTGCTCATAGCCCGGGAGTTGGTGTTCAATCGCATGGCAGGCGCGCTCGTGCATCTCGGCAGTTTCCGGCACTCCGATACGGCCCCACGACAGGCACGGATGCCGCTCGCCCGGGTCGTTGCCAAACAACGTCCTGTAGAGTTCCGAATGTGGCAGGAAGAGCTCCCAGTGGTAGGTGCCATCCCCCCTGCGGGTCACCCGGGCCTGCCAGAACATGGCGTGGGTCTGGGCGGCCAGACGCTCCACCCGCTGCTCGCTCATGCGCCGGGCCTGGTCGGCCTCGTGCCGGGCGGTCTCGTCGTTGACCACGCCCACCAGATGCCAGCGGCCCGGAGACACCGGCTCGACGGCCACCGTCTCGTGCAACCAGAAAGTGGCGCCATCGGCGCCCAGCGGAAACTCCTGCTCGTACCCGCGCTCTCCGGCCAGGATAGCATCCCGGCCCAGGGCATCCATCTCCGCCTGTTGTGGCAGCACCAGGCGCCGCCACAGGCCCATCTCCCGGGTCGGCACCTCGGTACCGAGAAGGCGCCGGTACAGGCCGGAGGGCTGCAGCAGGGTGAAAGTCCACTGCAGATCTGCGCCCACCTGGCGCACCTCGGCCTCCCATATCATCGAATCAACCATGGCAAGCAGGGAGCGCCAGTGCCGGTCGGCCCTGCGATCGCGCCGGTCGCGGGCGAGCCTGAAAGCCCATCCCACCAGCACTACAGTCGCCATGCCGATCCCGATACCGCCGGCGAACAACCAAGATTCCACCACAGGTACTTCTGCCTGCACCACCGCACCACCTGCGGCCGCGCCAAGCCCCGGCAGCGACGCGCAAGCGCCGGCCAGCACCACCCGCCATGGCGCGCTCGGGGAAGGCGTAAGCATGGGGTCTCCGAAGAGGGCACGAGGCAAGGAGCGAGCATCCCTGCTGTCGAGAGGCAAACACCGGCTGGGCGGCGCCCCGGGGGGGGAACGCGCGTTAATGCCGATAAAATGCATGATCGCGGCTGTGGCGTAACGATGCCGTCGCAGGAGCGTGCTTGCACGCGATACCGAGCGCGGAGCGCGTGCAAGCACGCTCCTACTTCGGACACCAGAGCGCGGAGCGCGTGCAAGCATGGCTCCTACAGCGGACACCGGAGTTCGTGCATAGGCAGAGCGCTAAGCGCGGTGCGACTGCATGGTCACGGCTGGGGCTGCTGGCGTAGTTAAATACCAGAACGCACCCCGCCCGCGCCCACTCGCCATCCCCGCGGGCCGCATGCCCAAGGCTGGGGCTAGCCCCGGCGCTGTCGCCGGCCGCTGGATACACCCAAAAGAATAGCCATCGCGAAGGCGCGATAGAGGCACGCGCTAGGGAGTTCTACCTAAATCCGGAGCAATTTTGAATATTTCCATTGCTATTGCCTGCGGTTGCGCCTTTCTGGCGGCTCTTCGTTAGAGATACGTTTTAAGACAGAACATGGTAAATCGTCAGTTGGAGCCTTAAGCTTCAGAGATGATTTGAAACCCGAGGTCCGGGAACAGGCTGCCTGAGCGACGGGGATCGACGAAAATTCAAGATGAGCAACTCCAAGCTGTACGTTGGTAACATGTCCTTTGACTCGACTGAGTCCGATCTGCGCGATGCATTCGGCCAGTGCGGAACCGTGAGCGATGTGTATGTCGCCATGGACAAATTCACCGGCCGCGCCCGCGGTTTCGCCTTCGTCACGATGAGCACCGCCGAAGAGGCGAAGCTGGCCATCGAAAAGATGAACGGCCAGAGCCTCGGTGGTCGCGCCCTTACCGTTAACGAAGCCCGTCCGAAGGAAGAAGGCGCCGGCCGTTCGTTCGGTGGTGGCGGCGGCGGCGGTGGCGGT
>CAJCBL010000188.1 GCA_903960515.1 uncultured Verrucomicrobiota bacterium | reverse complement strand
CTGCGACGTGGTCCTTGCGCTCGTCGGGCACGGTGCCGGGACCAGAGAGGGGGACAGTCGGAAATCTTAGACATAATCCCCGTTGTGACTATTCTGCGGGCGTTATGAGGCTGGGGCGCAGCAAGGTTTCGCCCGAGGACGGGCCGGCAGCGTACCACTGCATGACATGGTGGGTGGCGGGGGAGCGCGTCATCGACGACCCGGCCAAGGAAATCCTGCGACGCCAGCTCTGGCTGGTGGCGGAATTTTGCGGGGTCGAAATCTTCACCTAGGCCTTCATCAGAAACCACTTCCACATATTGGTGTGCCAGAACCGACCTGTCCCTAATCCTATAAATAGCAATTTACAGAGGGAAACGAAGGGAACGAGGAAGATGACTGAGGCGTAACCATTCATTCGTAGGAGCGTGCTTGCACGCGATTAAGAGCGCATATCGCGTGCAAGCACGCTCCTACGGCGGGCACTTTCGTTAACTTCTGTAAATCCAACGGCTGTGTTTAGGAATATCGATTGGGGGCCTCGATCAATAACTGCCGTATAGGGTCGTGATGCTCTTGGGGGCCAGTTCGATCGGGTCGCCTGCCCGAAATCGACATCGGTGGGGATAGTCGCGTCGACGGTCACCATGAGCGGCTTCGCCGCGTTGGCCACGTCGCTTACGGGACGGCCGATGTCCTTGGAGGCGTGCGGATAGGATGCGATATATTGCTGCGCTTTCAGGTTTCCGGTCACCTGAAAATAGCTGTGTGAATCGGCGTAGATGGTCTGCTGCCAGCCGCCTGACGGGCCCCATACGTCGTTTTCGAGCAGCCATCCTTCCGAATCGGTCCACTTGCCGTATTGCTCAGAGTTGGTCCAACTCCATGCGAGGGCCGAGGTGGTGAGCGATGCGAGCCCAATGGCCGCAGCCCAGGCGAACAGCCTGGTTATCTTGGAACGGGGTACTGAATTCATAATCCTGACTAGGGTCTGGGTGTTTGACGAGGCCTTAGTCGCCTGCGTCTCATTGTGGGGTAACGGCAGAATGCGAGATTATGGCGGCTTCGTTATGTCATAGGGATGTGTTTTCCGTCCTCCGCGGTATCATGGGAATCTATGACCCCTCGCGGACCTTCTGTGCTCGCAGAGACCTCTGCACGGTGATCGAGGCATCAAACCGATAGAGCCCGCGGAGGGCGATTGCACGTCAGCCCTCTACTGTTCGCGATAGGATGAGTGCGCTCAATAATACAGACATAGCGCGGAGCGACCGCGCCGGATGCACAGCCCGCCCCCCAACTGGGCGCCGGGCGCGACTGCAGCCTATTCGCCGCCCAAGTCTGATATGTGGAAATGCCGTTCCCCATTTCTCGTCGCGGCACATCGTTGCCGCGGAGCGCGAACTCCCGGAACCGCGCCACAAAGAGGTGGCTGCGCGTGGTGCGCTCGATTGTGTTCGGTGCTGGAACTCTCTACTCAAGGGCGGAGCGCTTGATTCACTGGTGAAGGCTCCGCCCGCTTCACCGTCCGACCGGGATAGACGAAACTCCCGCGCTTCGGCCCTTCTCGCCCCGCCACGGATTTCGGGTTTCTCGTCTATTGCCGCCGCCTCCAACGCCCGGTTACGCGGCCGCTGGCTCGCAGTTGGGTTGTTCGGCGCCATCGCGCTGGCCTTCTGGGCGGTCGCGCGCAGCACTACCCCGATTTCCGAAGATCTTTGCCGTCTGCACTACGCGTTGTTCGTGAGGTCGGCCTTAGCCGCGCGCGGCAAAACCGGTGCGCGGACACGAGGTCCGACCCAGCTACGATGGCTGATGCGGCACCCCTCAGGCGTAACCATTCAGCCGTAGATGCGTGCTTGTACGCGATTCAGAGCGGAGATCGCGTGCAAGCATCAACGGCGGACACCGGAGTTCCCGCACTGCCAGAGCGCAAAGTGTAAGCGGTATGATTGCATGGTCACGGCTCAGGAGATGCCCTTGGCCTTGAGCAGGGCGCGGGTGTTGTCCACGTAGATGAGCTGGCGCTGAGCGGGGGTGAGGGCGGCGTCGAGCTTGGCCAGCGAGGGCGTGAGCCGGTCGGTGGCCGTGCCGCCTCCCACACCGTAGTCGGTGCCAAAGAGGATACGGTCGGCGCCAAACTTGGCGGCGGCGTAGGCCACCCAATCGGAGTTGCTTCCCGAGTAGGGGCCGGGCTCCAGATAGATTCGGCGCAGGCGCTGGAGCGGGTCCTTGATGCCCAGCTTCGGCCCCGAGGCGATGATCGAGTCGATGAGGTAGGGCAGGAAGCCCCCGAGCATGATCACCTGCACCGAGACATCCGGATACGGTTCGAGGAAATCGGTGAGCCCCAGGGTGAGCGCGCCGTTCACCAGGTGGGTGTTGCTGATCACGCTCCAGCGAACGGATTCGATGTCGGTGGGCACGATGAGCGGCGGCTGGCCGGGGAGCTTGGGGCTGGCCGGCGCTCGGTGTATGAAGAAGTGGGAGTTGAGCCTCTGGCCGGCTGCGAAGACAGGGGCGAGGGTGCGGGCGCTTTCGAGGGTGGCGAAGGCGTTGAGCGGCAGGGCGGCGCCGATGAGGCCCAGTTCCTTGTGGGCGCGGGCGAGCTCCTCGGCGGCCCAGACCGGATCGGTGGTGGGCAGGGCGGCCACTCCGAGGAAGCGGTCGGGGTGGGCGCGCACGATGGCGGCGAGCTCGTCGTTGAGCCCGCGAAAGAAGGGGCGCAGCTCCTCCACGGGCAGGGTGGCGTCGTAGCCGATTGCCACGGTGTAGGTGAGGAGCTGGCGCTGCACTCCGCTCGCCTCCAGATGGCGGATGCGCGTGGCGATGTCCGAGGGTGAGGTGGGCGAGGCGCCGCGGGCGACGCTGGAAACGGTGGTGACGTTCTCGAAGAGCTGGCGGCCCTGGGAGTCGGTGAACACGCGCGGTGCCTGGGGCCGGCCGGAAAGGAAGTGCAGCTCGCCGGGCGTCACGATGTGGCTGTGCCAGTCGACCAGGGGCAGGAGGCGGCCGGCAGCGCCGGCTGCGGGCTGGGGGGCGGTGGCGGCTGCCGCGGAGGCCGGGGCTTCGCCGGCGCCTCGCAGCAGCGATGGAATTGTGGAGATGGCGGCGGCGCCCAGGGCGGCCTGACGAAGAAATTGGCGACGGGAATTCATAGGGTGGATAACTGCGGAGGGAAAGGCGGGGCTGCGCCGGCGGAGCGGCGCGGTTGGTCGGGGTTGCTCAGGTGCCGGCCAGGTTGAAGCGCACGGGCTGCTCCATCTCGGTGCTCACGGCGCGGCCGTTCTTCATGCCGGCGCGGAACTGCCAGCGCGCCAGGGCGTTGGTGACTGCGGTGCCGAGCAACGGGTGCGGGGCGGATACGACCTCGGCCGACTCTACGGCGCCGTGGGCGTTGACGATGAAGTGCACCACCACCACGCCTTGGACGCTGGAGGTGCTCAGCTCCCCCGGGAAGACCGGCTCCACGCTTGAAACCAGCACGGGGCGTCGGTCGAGCTCGCCCAGCTTGAATACGCGGGCGAGGGACGGGGCGGCCGAGGGGCGCAGTTGGCTGGCGGGGACAGACCACCTGGCGGCGTCGGTTGAGGCTTTCACGGGAATGGACGGTCGGATGACCACCGTGATGTCGGCCACGCCTACGCTGGACATGGGCTCGGGCAGGGAGGCGGCAGTGGGGCCGTCCTGGGTGTCCTGGGTGCGCGCCTCGGGGGCGGTCTCGGCCACCGCAGTGGGCGGCGGCTCCTCGGGCGGGACAGTGAAATCGAGCGGCACAGCCTGCTCCACGGTAGTGGAGGAGGCGATCTGGTGGCGGGTGGTGCCAGGCGAGTTGAAGGCGAGCAGGGCCAGGGCGTGGCCGCCCACGGCCACCAGCAGCGCCACCGCGGTGTGGATGCGGCGGGTGCGGGCCTGGTCCTGCAGCCGAGCGGGGCACAAATCCACTGATGAACGGTCGCCGCGGGTGGAGCCCGAAGATGCCGGGGCGGATGCGGGCCAGCGGGGGAGTGTGAATTCAGTGGATGTGCTCATGGTAGCTGTACCGGAAAATCGGGGGCCGGCCGGTTCTGCCGGCCGGCCCAAACTGGCTCGATCAGAAGCGGTACGTGTAGCGGGCTTGGACGTTGAACGGCTCCAGCAGCGTGGCCGCTCCGGCGAAGTTGCGCTCGTTGGTCACGTTCTGGAAATCCAGGGCGACGGTCCACCGGGGCTGGTTGTAGAAGAGGCCCACGTTGAGGCTGTATTCTGCGGGCACCCGCACCGAGCCGTTGGCGTTGGCGATGTAGGGGCTGCGCAGCCACAGGTCGCTCTTCACGCCGAAGCCGGAGGCGAACTCATAGGACCCGAAGAGCGTGAAGTTCTGGCGCGGCAGGTTGGTAACCCGCCAGTTGCCAAGCCCCAAGGGAGTGGTGCCCAGGATGTTGGTGGAGTTGTCCGCGAGCAGGGAGGTGGGCGCGCTCACGCTCTGGTTGAGGGTGACGGCGTCGATGTAGGTGTAGTTGACGCCTACCGAGTAGTTGCGCGCCGGCTGGTAGCGCAGGTTGGTCTCCACTCCCTGGTACTGGCCGCGGGCGAGAACGGGGTCGGCGCCGGGCACGGTGGTGAGGGTGAGGTCGCGAGTCTGGCTATACACGGAGACGCCGCCCACAAGCTGCGAGGGGATGAGCTCGTACTTGGCGCCGATCTCGCGCAGGTCGCTGACGCTGTGGAAATTGGCCGGGTCGTACTTGTTGGCTACGCCGTTTACGGTGGCCCAGGTGGGCGAGCCGGTGGTCATGCCGTTGGTGGCCACCACGTTGGCATAGGTGGCGTAGGTGGTCAGGCGGGGCAGCGGCTTGTAGCTCAAACTCCCCGACCAGCTCGGCAGCCAGCGCTGGATGGCGTCGGTGATGGCGGCGTTGGCTTCGTTGAGCGGCTGAGGATTACGGATGCGCGAGGCCACTCGGGTCTGCCTGAAGCCGAGGTCGAGCAGCACGCGTTCGTCGAAGGCGATGCTGTGCTGGGAGTAGAAACTGAGGCTGTTGGTCCAGGTGTGGTTGGTGGCGCTGCTCAGCCAGGGCTGGGCGGGGTCGGAGCCGCCGGGCGACACGGAGTTGTCGGGGCTCTCGCTCCAGGCCGGGTAGGGATAGAAGCCCTTCAGGTATCCGTACTTGGTGAGCACGGGGGTGGTGGCGGTGCCGGTGAAGGGATACACCGAGGTGCCAAAGAGGGAGTTGCGGGTGAAGGTGGAGTCGGCGGCGGTGAGGTCGTAGTAGTCGCCGGTGGGGCCGTAGCCGGCCTTCTGGGCGTCCTTGACGTTCCATACCTCCTCGAAGCGGTAGGAGAGGCCGGTGTTGGTCTGGTGCTTCACCGGGAGGCCGAAGAGCGAGTAGTTGGCGGTGAACAGGCCCTCGGTGCGGTTCTCGAGGGTGTTGGTGGTGATCCAGTTGTAGAAGCCGCCGTTGGAGGCGGTATCGGTGTTGTAGTACTGGTAGATGGTGTTGTTGAGCAGTGTGAACTGGTCGCCGAACACCTTCTTCACGCGCAACTGGGTGTTGAAAGCGTTGGTGGTCGAGGTGAAGTCGGGGGCGTTGAGGGCTGCCTGCGAGTCGAGGGACTCCGGATGCACCAGTGTGGGATCGAGGACATAGCCCACGATGGTGCCGGCGCCGGCGGCGGTGTTCTTGGTGGGGTTGGCCACCGAGGCGCCAGCCGTGTAGTTGTTGCCCGATTTGGCGCGGCGTAGCCACCCGGTGACGTCGCCCGAGCCGGTGAGCACGGGAGAGTAGTAGGCGGCGGCGTTGCCGGTGCCGATCTGGATGATCGGGGTGGCCGGGCCGGCGAGATCGGTGCCGTCGCGGATCAGGGCATTGGTTACGCGATTGAGGCCGTTGTTGACCTTCCAGTCGAAGGTTCCGTACTCGAAGTTCCAGTCTACAGTGAGGCCGGCCACCGGCTGCCAGCCCAGGGTGCCGTAGAGGTCGTGGTAGCGGTCGTTTACGTTGTGGTAGTACGACTCTACGTTCTCGCCCTGGTAGCTCACGCGGTAGGCGAGCTTGCCGGGGATGATCGGGCCGCCCACGTCGACCTGTACGTTCTCGTTGTCGCGGATGCCGGCGCCGTCGAAGTAGAGCCGGCCGAGCTTGGCGGTGAAGCTGCCGTGGGTGGCGTCGAAATACGGCTTCTTGGTGAGGTAGTTGAAGTAGCCTGCGGTGCGCGCGGAGGGGCCGTAGATCACCGGAGCGGGGCCGGCTACGATGTCGGCCGCCTCGTAGGCGTTGAGGGTGAAGGGGCGGTTGTTGCTCTGGCGCACCAGCATGCGCACACCGTTTTGATACACATCGGAGAGCGAGCCGCGCATGGTCGACGAGCCGTAGTTGGCGAGCTGACCGGTGGCCTGGTTGACCGAGGGCGAATAGCGGGTGAAGTCGCTGTAGCTGGAGATTACGTCCTGGGCGAACTGTTGCGGGTTGATCTGGGTGATGCTGCGCGGGATGTCCTGGTAGGCCGCGCTGAAGCCGTACACTCCGCTAACCGGCCGCACCGGCAGGGCGGTCTTGGTGGAGTTGGTGTTGGTGACGACCAGCTCGTCCAGGACGATCTTTTCGCCGGATGCGGTGGCGGCTGGATTGTCGGCCTCGGGTGAGGGAGGCAGGGGCTGGGCTTGGAGCGGGCTGGAGAGCCCGGCCAAAAAGGCGGCCGCCGCGAGCGTGGTCGCGGTGCGATTGAGCGTGGTGAACTTGTTCATCTGAAAAGTAGGAGAGTCGGAGTGATGTAGGGGAGCAGGACGGAGCGCAGGCACGCGGCAGCGGGAGGTGTGGCTACAGCGCTGCCCTAGGCATGCGAATACATCGGGAATCGGTAAGCGTGCGACAGGCCCGCGGTTGTGGGAGGCGGGCTTACAGAGGGCTGGACCGTCTTCGCGGTGCCGCAGCAGCGGGGATTCCGCTGCTGCAGCCGGCCCGATGTGATCGGATATCCCCGGCGGGGGGGCGTATTACTTGGCGTAGATCTGGTCGAACACGGCGCCGTCGGCGAAGTGTGTCTTCTGGGCAGTGGTCCAGCCGCCGAACTCGGAGTCGATGGTGACCAGTTCGATCTTGGGGAACTGCTTACCGTATTTGGCGATCGCGGCCGGGGCGCTCGGGCGGTAGAAGTTGCGACCGATGATGTCCTGGCCTTCGTCGGAGTAGAGGAACTCGAGGTAGGCCTGGGCGACGGCGCGGGTGTCGTGGCGATCGACCACTTTGTCGACGATGGACACCGGCGGCTCGGCGAGGATGCTCAGCGAAGGCACTACGATCTCGAACTTCTCGGCGCCAAATTCCTTGAGCGCGAGGAAGGCCTCATTTTCCCAAGCGAGCAGTACATCGCCGATACCTCGCTGCACGAAAGTGGTGGTGGAACCCCGGGCACCGGAGTCGAGCACCGGCACGTTCTTGAAGAGCGAGGAGACAAACTGCTTGGCTCCTTCGTCGCCGCCGTGGCGGCGCTTGGCGTAGGCCCAGGCCGCCAGGTAGTTCCAGCGGGCCCCGCCGGAGGTCTTCGGGTTGGGCGTGATCACCGCCACGCCCGGCCGCACGAGATCATCCCAGTCGCTGATGTGCTGGGGGTTCCCCTTGCGTACGAGGAAGACGATGGTGCTGGTGTAGGGCGAGGAGTTGTTGGGCAGGCGCTTCTGCCAATCGGTGGGCAGGAGTTTGGCGACGTTGGCGATCGGATCGATATCGCCAGCGAGTGCGAGGGTGACGACGTCGGCGGCGAGGCCGTCGATTACCGAGCGGGCCTGCTTGCCGGAACCCCCGTGCGATTGTTTCACGGTGACGGTGTCGCCGGTCTTGGCCAGCCATTGGGCGGCGAAGGCCTTGTTGAAATCGACGTAGAGCTCGCGTGTCGGGTCGTAGGACACATTGAGCAGTTCGATGTCCTTGGCGGAGGCGGCGAGCGCGGCGCCGAGCAGGAGTGCGGAGGAGAAGAGACGGAGGAGTTTCATGGGAGGAGCCAGAGGCTGGATGTTGGTTTCTGTTTAGGGATCTGGGACGCTTCCCGATGTCGGGTCAGTCGTAGCTGGAAGTTGGATGGGGGGGGGGCCGCCGGTGGATCCGGAAGGCGAAAGTGGGCTGGCCTAGTTGTCGCGCGGGCCTGAGAGCCGGGTGCGCTCGGTGCGCTCGATCTGGGTGACCTTCGCGTCGTGGACGACGATTTGGACGATGCCAAAGCGCAGGCCCTCGACTCGCTCGCGCACGATCTCGAGCCATTCGGGCAATGCAGTTGCGGAGGTGGGGGCGGTGTCGGTGGAGGCGCTCATGGAGTCGAGGTCGGTTAGTGCGGGAAATGGATTTTGGCCGGTTGTAAGTAGGCCCAGGTGAAGGAGACGGGAGAGATATGGCAGCGGGTTGTCGAGCTGATGCGATGAAACTAGATAGGGTTGGTATGGATTAGCAAGGCCGAAAATGTGTAGTTCAGTAAGAATGGTGACTAATCGCTGTTTGCCTACCTCCACTTGAGCCGCAAGCCGGTGCGGCGGCAGGCGGAATTGAGCTTGCTGCGGTCTCGGGATCGCCGGGACTTGCGAGGGCTTGGCCGGGGCGGGGTTGCTTGACTACGCGGGGCCCGGCGGGCCGCTGTAGGGGCCGGTCAAATTCGAGTGGCATCGTGGAAAAATGGAACATTTCGGCTATAAGGAGAGGGCACCGAGCGGGTGACCTGCAACAGGTGCGGCATTACCCCGATGTTTCCCGTTCGCTCCATTTCGCTGGTCCGGTTGTGGCTCGTGGCTGGATTGCTCGGTGCCGCCAACCCGCTCGCCCCGCCTGCTCGCGCAGCTGCTGCGGAGGATTTTCTTTACGCGACCATACCCAAGGTGGGCGCCGAACTCCGCGATCTGCCGTACCGCTACCTCGTGCCGGCTGATTGCGACCCATTGCGGGAGTATCCGCTGATCGTATTCCTGCACGGCGTGGGCGAGTGTGGAGACAACAACACCTCCCAGTTGGATCGCGAGGCCAACGGCGCGCTCTCGCTCGTGTCGGCGCCCTGTCAGGCGGCAGCGCCCTGCTTCATGCTCGCCCCGCAGGCCGGGCGGGCCCACGGCTGGGACGTGGACACCCTCAAGCAGGTTGCCCGCGCTATCGGGAAACTGGAGGCGGACTACCCCATCGACCATAACCGGATCTACCTTACCGGCATCTCCATGGGCGGCGGCGGTGCGTGGCGGATACTCACCCAGTACCCGTTTCTGTTCGCAGCCGCCGTTCCGATGAGCGGGGTGGGCGCGGGGGCCTATGAGAGGATCGTTGGGGTGCCGGTTTGGTGCTTCCATGCGCTCGACGACACCGTCGTGGGCATCCGCGGCAGCGACGACGCGATCAGCGCGCTGCGGCGGGCTGGGGGCCGGGCGATCTATACTCGGTATTCCACCGGCGGACATGCAATCTGGCCAACCGCCTACGCCACCCCCTTCCTGCGTCCCTGGATGCTGGCCCAGTGGCGCAATCGACCGATGACGGGCGCTCCGCTCGTGTCCATCACCGCGCCCGGGTGGCACTGGGCGGCGCCCCCGCCAGTATCCCTGCGCAGCGTCGCCGGCACGGCCTCGATCCCGGGCGGCGTTACGAAGATCAACTGGACCTTCACCCCCTGGGTGGGTGGTGGCGGGGTGGACACCAGTGCCTATGCTTTTGCTGCCGGCACCGACCAGTGGTTGGTGACCGATGCGCCAGTGGCGGGCGACTCCACGCTCTTCCTCGCGATTGCCACCGGCCCGAGTTGGGCCACTGGCACAGGGGTGGCCACCGGGGGAGGTGTCACCACGCTCAATGACTACTTCTGGAACGTGCCCACCGGCGCGGATCTCTCCGCCCCAAGCGTGGTAATCGCGTTGCCTACCAGCACGGGCCTGACGAGCACACCGAATTCGCTGCTCGCCCTTGAGGGGACCGCCGCCGGAGCAGCAGGCAAGACGGTGGGCGGCATCTGGTGGCGGAATGATCGAGGCGGGGAGGGGGCCGGCGTGGGTACCACCGCCTGGAGTATCTGCGACATCGATCTGCAACCCGGAGACAACCTGCTCACGGTGACGGTGCGTGATTCCGCCAGCATCACGGCAAGTACCACTTTGCTGGTTCACGCGCAGTTTGGCGGCTACTCGGAGTGGCGTCTTAGCCAATTTTCGGGCGCCGATCAGACCAACGATGCGGTCTCCGGCCCGCTTGAAGATCCCGACGGCGACGGTCTGGCCAATATTCTGGAATACGCCTTTGGCACCCCGCCGATGCAGAGCCAGTCGGGGGTGATGCCGGTCGGCGCGGTCGTGCCGGGCACGGCCGCGCCGGCCCTCAGTATCACCCATCGGCGGAGCAAGGCGGCGAATCTCATCTTCGGTTACGAGGCCTCGGCGGATCTCGTCGCGTGGGGCGCGGCGGAGGTCACCACAGTGGTGGAATACCCCGATGTCGACGGCGACGGGCAGACGGAATTGGTGTGCGCCTCGCTGGTTTTGAGTGCCGGTGACGCCCGGCGTTTCCTTCGCCTGCGCGTGAGCCTGCCGTAAGTGGTGGTGCCGCGCAGTCGCCCCGGTATTTTCGCGTAGCCGTGGTGCGACATTGACAGCCGGAGCGCCCCTCCCTGGCCCTCGGCGGAGGCGCTCTCCGTTCCGGAATTCGGCGAGGTTTCCGGGGCCGGTTGCCAACGACTGGCGACGGAGGGCGAGATTGCCCTTGCTGCGGTAGTGGAATCGTGGGAATAGGAAAGCGCCCCCTGCATCCCCTGTATGCGTGCTCGTTCTGTAGCCCTTGATTGCGGCGCCAGGAGGAGCGTTGTCGGTGCCTTCGACCTCACACCCGATGGCGACCTGGTGTTGTTGGATCGTGCCTTCTCTCCCTCTGTGGAGTGCGGGCAGGATGGGGAGCGCCCGCCGCCTCCGGAATGGGCGAAGCGCGGCATCGTTGTCGTGGCCCCAGCGGCACATCGGACCCTGCTCAAGGCTGTCGGCTTGCCGCTCGCTACCGGCGCTCAGCGCGAGCAGGTGCTCGGCTTTGAGGCCGGGCAGATCGCGGGCGGTGCGTTGGCGGATGTGGTCTGGGCCCATGCGCCGGTGTCGCCCGGGGTGGTGGAGCGCGAAGTGGTTGCGGTGATGAAGCTCGCCGTTGGTGAGGGGCTTTGCGCCGAGATTGGGCGGTGGGGGCTCACGGTGGACCGGATCGTCCCGGCCGGCTGGGCGCTGGTGCGCGCGCTGCGTCACAATTATCCTGAGGTGGTGGGGCCCGCCGTGGTGGTCTGGATCGACGGGCGCACCGCGCTGCTGGTGCGTGTGGAACGGACGGATATAGCCGTACGCCTGGTTGGTCTTCCGGGAGCGGGGGTCGCGCCGGACCGACCCCAGGTCCTGGCGACCACAGCGGACCCGAAGTCGGAGTCTCACGAGCGAGAGGCTGCCCCGTGGCTGGATCGCGTCGCCGTGGAGCTCGCACGGATGGCGGGCTCCGGGGCTTCGGCTGGGGCGGGCCAGATCGACGTGTTTCTTGGGGGCGATGAGGGTGTGGGCCCGGGCGAGGTGGCCCTGCTGGCCTTGAGGGCGGCCGTGCGAGTGACCGGCTTTGACGCGTTGCGGCGAGTGCGCATCGGAGCTCGGGCCAGCGGTGCGGACAAGGTTGCGCTGCAGATGGGCGTGGTGGTCGGTCTCGCGCTGGCGGCGGGCGATGCGGGGATCGATCTGCTGCCGCCGGCACGGCGGCGGGAGCGTAGCTTCCGGCGGGTCAAGGGCCGATGGCTGGGGCTGGCGGCAGTGGCGGTGGCCGGGTTGTTGGCTGCGTTGTTCGTGCTGCGGAGGGAACGGCTCGGGCTGGAGCGGGAAGCTTCCGTGGTGGCGGCGCGGTTGGTGCCTCAACGCGTGGCGGAGCAGAAACAGCGCGAGGGCGAGCGCGAGAGGGCGCTCTTGCGCCAACAACTGGATGCGCTGGCGGCGATCCGAGCGGCGCGCTCGGTCTGGCTGGATTGGTTGGTGGATATGCAGGAACGGCTCACCCAGGTGGAGGATGTGTGGCTCGATTCGCTGGCGGTGCGCCCGCAGCCGGCGGGGGGGCCCGCTGCGGGAGGCGCTGGCCTCGGGGGCTCCCGGGCAGTGGCGGGCGTGGAGGCGGCTCCCGCCGAGGGGCTGCGGATCGCCGTGACCGGCCGCGTGCTGCGCCGGCCCGGGGCCGAGCCGCTGGAGCGGGTGCGGCGCCTGCGCGAGGGGCTGCTGGCTTCGCGCTTTGTGGCGGCAGTAGAGGACGAGCGGTTCGACGATGCCCAGCCAGGGCTGCTCCGCTTCAGTTGCACCCTGGTGATGAAACCGGAGGTGCCGCTGTGAATCCGGAACTCAGGCACCGCCTGGGCTCGTATCCCGGCTTTTATGCGTCCATGGGGGCGCTGGCGGCGTTGGCGTTGGTTGCGGGAGTAGTGCTTGCCCGGGAGCAGGCGGGGTGCAGGCGCGCCGGACGCGTGCTGGAGGCCGGGCGACGGGAGTTGGCGAAGGCCAGCGCCGTGGCGAACGCATCGGTGGAGGTTGAGGTGGGAGCACTTAGGGCCGAGCTGGAGCGGGCGCGCGCGGAGCTCTTCGGCCCGGTGGCCGAGGTGGGTGAGGCTGGCACCGCGCCGGCCGGCCGCATCGAGGCGTATGCGGACATCACTGGTTTTGTCGAGCGCAACCGGGCGCGGGCGCAGGCTGTGGGCGTGGCGCTGGCGGCCGACGAGCGGTTCGGCTTCGGGCAGTTCGCCCGCGAGGGTCCTGCGTTGGGTGAGGTGTCCGCAGTATGGAAACAGCGGATGGCGCTTGAGCGGCCGCTGGAGGCGCTGTGGGCGGCGCGCCCGCAAGCGCTGGCCGCCGTGTGGCTTGGTGGAGACGCTGCGGCGGGTGGGCGGGGCGTGCAGCCGCCGGGTATTCCCGGTCTGGTGGATGCGCGCGGGTGCGGGGTGTCGTTCATTGGCGATACTGCCAGCCTGCGGCGGTATCTGCCGGTCCTTGCCGGGTTGGAGGCTCCGGTTGTGGTGGTGCGCGAATTGCGGGTGGAGCCGTTGCCGGTCGATGCGAAGCAGGCTGCCGGGTCGGCGCCCAGCAAGTTCACCTTGACGCTGGAGCTGCTGTCGCCGGTGGGTCCAGAGGTTCCGGTTACCGCCCGCCTGGAACCCGCCCTGCCTGGGCGAACGTGGGCGCCTCCGCGGGCGCAAGCGGCCGGGGCAGGGTGGGTGTTCGAGGTCTTTGGGTCGCCGGCGATTGAGTACGCCAAGGACCGGCGGGACTGGCGGCTGGCCGGCGCCGGGGCGGCCGCTGTAGCGGCGGAAGCCAAAGCGGTGGAACTGGTGGAGGTGCGGCGGTTGCACTACCGCTGGCGCCTGGTCGGGCATGGTGGCGCTGGCGGCGCCGACGGCGGTTGGGTGGTATTGGAGGATACAGTCGGTGGGCGCACGGTGCGGCTGCGCCGCGGCGGGCTCGATGAGGCGGGGGCGCTCGCCCTGGAGGAGTGGATGCTGGTGCGTACGCCGGCGGGGCAGTGGGTTGCCGAGGCGCTGGTGCGGGGGGCCGATGCCGTGGTGCGCCGGTTGACTGAGGGAGTGAATACCCCGGGCCCCGAGTTGGTCGCGGTCTTGCGCGAGGGAGGCCAGGGGGCTCGCGTGGAAGGGATCGCCGGGGCGACGGTGCGGGTGGGGGCGGGGCAGTATCGGATCGATGGTGTAGCCGAGGCGCCTGCGTGGGCGGAAGTCACGAGGATGGATGGGCCGGCAAAACCGGGGGCCAAGCGTAGGCTCGAGCCGGTGCGCCGCTGAGGAGTTTCCATGAAGACAACAACAGATGCGGGGATGGGGCGGTGGATCGCTTGCCGTTGCAGGCGGCTCATGGTGGCCGCCTCGGTGGCGGTGTGTGCGGGGGCGTGCACCGCGGCCGATGCCGGGGAGCCTGCGAAGGTGGGCGAGCTGGTGGCGCGGGCGCGCTGCCAGTTTCTCGCCGGCGAGAGCGAGGCGGCGGCGGCGACCTTCCGCCAAGTGGAGACACTGGATCCGCATAATGCGGACGCCGCGGCGTTCCTGGCTCGCATCGGCAGGCAGGGACTGGCGGAGCGTTGGCGCACCCGCGCCGAGATGGTGGCCGAAGTGGATGCGGCCTGGCGCCGCCCGGGGGCCGGCGGGGTCGTGCCCGGACCGCTGGCCTCAGCGGGGGCGGAGTCGGCGCTGGGGCGCAAACTGGATGCGATCGTGTTGCCCGAGGTGAATTTCACGGGCGCGAGCCTCGCGGGGGCGTTGGCGACGTTGGCGGGGCTGGCGCTGGAGTGCGATCGTGGCGACGGCGAGAGGGGCGTGAACCTCGTGTTGCTCGATCCCACAAAGGCGAACCCGGCGGTGACCCTGGCGGTGCGCCAGTTGTCGCTGCGCCGGGTGCTGGACTATCTCACCGAGTCGGTGGGGTACGGTTACGAGGTGCAGGCCGATGCCGTGGTGGTGCGCCCGGGCGGCGAGCGCACCGCTCTGGATACGGCGGTGCTGGCGGTGTCGCGGGCGGTGGTGGCGCGCATGACCGCAGGCGGGGCGATGTCCACCGTAGGCAAGGGGCCGGCGGCCGAGGAGCATTCCTCCGGTAGGGGCGGCGAGAACGCGGGGCTGCGCGAGTTCCTGCAGCAGGCCGGCGTGAAGTTCGATGGCGTTGAGGGGAGCAGCCTGGTGTTCGACGGTTCGGCGATCCTCGTCACCCAGACGGCCCGCAATCTCGCGCGCATCCGCACCATCCTGGCGCGCTACGCCAGCGTGCGACAGGTGGAGATCGAGGCGAAGTTCATCGAGGTGGCGGAGGGGGCGCTGGAGGAGCTCGGGATCGACTGGGGCGCCTCGCGTCGAGTGGATCCGGTTACTGGATTGCCGAGGGAGAAGTACGCCACCGCCAATCGCAGCGTGTCCGATGCCTTTGGAGGCAGCCACACCGGCAGCGCGATTTTGATCGATGGTGAAACGGTGGCCAACGTGGGCGCACCGGTGCTGCCGGGGGTGGTGCCGCTGGGCGCGGGGGCTGCGCCGCTGGCCCAGATCAGCGGGTTCATCGGGGAGTTCGACGTGAGTGCGACCATCCGGGCGCTCTCGCAGAAGCAGGGCAGCGACCTGCTGAGCGCCCCCAAGGTCACGGTGCTGTCGGGACATTCCGCGAGCATCACTGTGGCGCAGCAGTTGCGCTATCCTCGGCAATTTGGCCAGATCCAGAGCCAGGTGGGGCAGAGCGGTGCGAACGATTCGGGCTCCGCGGGCGTGACGATCACGGCGGGCACTCCGCAGGATTTCACCACCGAGAACGTGGGCGTGGACCTGAAGGTGACCCCGACAGTGGAGGAGGACGAGCACAGCATCACCCTGGATCTCCATCCCGTGGTGACCGAGTTCGAGGGGTTTGTGGAGTACGGAGGGCCGAGCCTGGCGGTGTCGGGGGGCAGGACGGTAACCATTCCCTCGGGATTCTATCAGCCGATATTTTCGCGCCGCGAGGTGACCACCCGGGTGACGCTGTGGGACGGTGCGACGCTGGTGATGGGTGGTCTCACGAGGGAGGAGACGCGGAAGGTCAACGACAAGGTGCCGCTGCTGGGCGACCTGCCCGCGGTGGGCCGGCTGTTTCGCTCGTCGGGCGAGGGGGCCGCGAAGCGCAACCTGCTCATCTTTGTTACCGCCAGTCTGGTGAGCCCCGGAGGAGGGCCGCAGCGTTTGATCGCCCGGCCGGCGCCCGGCGGCGGGATCTCCCCTCGCGGGGTGCAGCCTACTGCCGGCACCGTAGAGGTGCTGGCACCCTAGCCGTAGCCATCGCGCGGGTATGCGGACTCAACCCTTCCTCAGCAGATCGAGAGCGCGGTGGCCACGATGCGCTCCACGGTGGGGAGCATGAGATCCTCCAGCGGCTTGGCGTAGATCTGCGGTGCATCCAGCGAGGATACGCGCTTGACCGGTGCGTCGAGCGAATCGAAGGCCCGGTCGGCGATGAGCGAGGCGATCTGGGCGCCCACGCCGCAGAAGGGCTTGTTCTCGTCTACGAGGACCACGCGGCCGGTCTTTGCCACGGTCTCCAGAATGGCCTGCTCGTCGAGCGGGCGGATGGAGCGCAGGTCGAGCACCTCGGCGTCGATGCCGTGGTCGCGCATGAGGACCTCGGCGGCCTTCAGGCAGGTGATGACGGCGCGGCCGTGGGCGATGAAGGAGAGGTCCTTGCCCACGCGCTTGAGGTCGGCCTTGCCCAGAGGGATGAGGTACTCGCCCTCGGGCACCTCCCATTTCTCGCCGTAAAGGAGGGTGTTTTCCATGACGCAGACTGTATCGTCGTCGCGGATGGCGGATTTCATGAGGCCCTTGGCGTCGTAGGCGGTGGCCGGGCACACGACCTTAAGTCCGGGCTGGTTGGCCAGGAACATCTCGGGGGTGTGGGAGTGGGTGGAGCCTACGTTGGTGCCGCCGTTGGCGGGGCCGCGGATGACCATGGGCACCTTGGTCTGGCCGCCGGACATGTAGCGCATGGTGGCGGCGTTGTTGATGATCTGGTCGAAGGCGACGTAGGCGAAGCTCCAGAACATCATCTCGATGACGGGGCGCAGGCCCATCATGGCCGCGCCCACCCCGAGTCCCAGGAAACCGGTTTCGCTGATGGGAGCGTCGACCAGGCGCTTGGGGCCGAAGCGCTCAAGCAGGCCCTCGGTGACCTTGTAGGCCCCGTTGTACTGGGCGACCTCTTCGCCCATGATGAATACGTTGGGGTCGCGCGCGATCTCCTCGGCGAGTGCGTCGTTGATGGCCTGGCGGTAGGTGATGAGAGGCATGGCGGCGGAAAAGCTGAAGGCGGAATGCTGAAGGCTGAAAGCGGAAAGGCGGAAGGCTGAAACCTGAAGGTGGAAAGGGCGGGTTTCCGATTGTGGATTTCGATTGGCGGAAGAGCGCCAGCTAAGCGCTTGATGCCGGCGGTGGTGGGATCGACTCCGCTTGGTTTGGCGAAATCGAAAAGTGGAAATCCAAAATCGAAAATATCGGCGCTCAGCCCGCGATCCGCTTGTTGGCTACGAAGTGGGCGTCCTTGTTGAAGAAGTGGGTACCGTGCTGCTGGGACGGCGCCTCGTCGATGCCGGCGTACACGTCGGTGAAGATCTCGGGCTCTGGGGCCACCGGCGACTCGTCGGCATAGCGCACGGAGTCCTCGACCTCCTGTTTCACGGCGAGGTTGATGGCCTCCGCCTTGGCTTCGTCGAGCAGGCCCTCGCGCAGGAGCACGGCCTTGAAGAGCGAGATCGGGTCGAAGTCGTGCTTGTAGGACTCGATCTCGGCCTTGGTGCGGTACTTCTCGGCGTTGGCGTCGGCCACGGAGTGGCCGCGGTAGCGGTAGGTGCGCATCTCCAACAGAGTGGGCTTGCTGCGTTCGCGGGCGCGCTGCATGGCCTCGTAGGTGCGGGCCCGTACCTCGTACATGGAGTTGCCGTTGATCACGGCCCATTCCAGCCCGTAGCCGGCGGCGCGGCGGGCGAGGATGTCGCCAGCGGAGGAGCGTTTCTGGCTGGTGCCCATCGAGTATCCGTTGTTCTCGATGATGTAGATCACCGGCACATCCCAGAGGGCGGCCAGATTGAGCGATTCGTGGAAGGCGCCCTGGTTGATGGCGCCGTCGCCCAGGTAGCACAGGCAGCAGCCCTTCTTGCCCTGGTACTTGAGCGCGTAGGCGATGCCCAGGCCCAGGGGTGTCTGGCCGCCCACGATACCGTGGCCGCCCCAGAAGTGTTTCTCCGGGGAGAAGAAGTGCATCGAGCCGCCCTTGCCCTTGGAAGAGCCGGTGAACTTTCCCTGCATCTCCGCCATGAGCTCTCCCATGCCCATGCCGACCGAGAGCGCGTGTCCGTGGTCGCGGTACGCGGTGATCACGTGGTCGTGTTCGCCCAGCAGCGAACAGGTGCCCACGGCCACGGCCTCCTGGCCGTTGTAGAGGTGGAGGAAGCCGCCGATCTTGCCCTGCTGGTAGACTCGCAGGCTGCGGTCCTCGAAATAGCGGATGCGCACCATGTCGGTGTACAGCTTGAGCTTCTTTTCCGGTGCAAGGTCGCTGTTTACTGGCGACTGGGCGTAGCGGAGGTCGTGTTCGGCCGCCTCGGAGTGCGGGAGGTCGGCAGCGGATGTGGTGGTCGTGCTCACGGTAAGGGGGACAGTTTACGGCGACAGCGGGCCGGGGGTTCAAGGAAATAGCCCCGCGTGGCCCCGGCAATGCACAGTTACGAGATACGCTTCAGTGGCAGCGTGCTTGGATCGCGGAAACTACTACTCGTGGAGCGGGCGGGGGGGCTTGCCGGTGGGGTGAGGGGACGCGCGGGCGACGGGCGCGGCTCCGGACCCACACTACGGCTGCAACAGCGGCCAGTGGCCGACGATCAATCCCCCCAGCAACGCCAGTAGGAGAGTGCCGGCTACATAGGCGGCGGTCATGCGTTTGCCGATGATACCGAAGGCCATCGTGATGGTGGCCAGGCAGGTGCCCACCGAGCCCAGCAGGAAGGTGAACGCCGGGCCGGGGCCCACTCCCAGTGCGAGCAACGAACGGGTGAGCGGCACCTCGCCGCCGTCGCACACATAGAGCGGAATCCCGGCCACCAGCGCCACCAGGTAGGCGAGGGGACTGTCGCCATATTCTGCGATCCGTGAGGTCGGGATGAATGCGGTGGCAATGGACACCACCGCCAAGCTTCCGACAAAGAGCGGCGCCAGCGCCCGGATGTTGGCCCAGAGTTGGCGCCCGAAACGGCCCAGCGGAGTGCTAGGCTTGCGGTGACCGCAACCGCAGCCGCCGTGGCAGCCCCCTTCTCCAGCGACGGCGGGTTCGTATTCCTCCGCGGCGGGTGCCGGTGGCGGGGTTTGTACGATGGCGTTGGCCAACGCGCCGAAGACCAGGGTGAACATCACCGGCAGTACGAGGCGGGCTACAGCGAATCCGCCCCCGATGAGTGCAGCGGTGAGCGCTATGGTGTGGGGGCTGATCAGCGGTGCGATCAGGAGGAATGCGGCCACTGTGCCCAGCGGGGCACCACGGGCGCGCAAGGAGCGGGCAACCGGCACCGCGCTCATCGCGCAGCCCGGCAGCAGAGCCCCGGCGAGCGTGGCCAGCAGCAGCGAGCGCGGGCCGCCAACCAGCCAGCGCTCCGACCAACGCCTGGGCAGGAACACCTCGATGGCGGTGCCCAGCAGAATGCCAACGGCGAAGGGCAGGGCGGCGTCGGCCAAGAGGGCGAGCAGCGTGGGCAGGATTGTGTCCATGGTGAAGGTTGGGCGCGGAATATCGGCGGTGGTAGCCGCGCCGGCGGGCGCAGCAGTGGCGAGCGGTGAGGCGCTGTCAAACCTCGGGATGGAGTCTCGTCGGCCTCGGATTGCCGGGGGATTTGTTGCCGCCCCTTCGTTCTTAAACTTTCTCCTTCTGTTCTGCCGGGTTCCTGCCGATTCTAGCTGTCTTCCCATGCCCAGAATCCTCGTCATCGACGACGAAAACGAGATGCGTCAGCTCCTCTCCACGGCGCTGCGGCGCAGCGGCTATGAGGTTATCGATACGGGCCTGGGACAGGTGGGCATCGAGCTGGCGCTCAGCGAGCTGCCCGACCTTGTGCTCTGCGACGTGGGCCTGCTCGACATCACCGGCTACGAGGTGCTGCGGGCGCTGCGTGCCCGGCCGCAGACGCACAACACCCCTGTAGTGCTCATCACCGGACTGGCCGATTTCCAGGGTATGCGCGAGGGCATGACGCTGGGCGCCGACGACTACGTGCCCAAGCCATTCGATCTCGCGGAACTCCTCGCGCTCATCGCCGCCCGGCTGCGCAAGTCCGAGGACCTCCGGCGTGAGGCCGAGGACAGGGCCAAGAAGCTGCGTAGCCACATCAGCATGATGTTGCCCCACGAGCTGCTCAACCCGCTCTCCGGCATCATCGGGCTGGCAGACATTTTGCGCGACGATTCGGCGATATTGAAGGTGTCCGAGGCCGCCGAGATCGGGCGCGATATCCAGCGTTCGGGCGAGCGGCTGCACCGGCTCATCCGCAACTTTCTGATCTACGCGCAACTCGAGTTGGTGGCCGCCGAGCCGGAGCGCATCGCTGTGTTGCGCCAGGCCCCGCCTTCTCAGTTCCTCAAGGTGCTTGTCGAGGTGGCCGAACGCATGGCCGAGCAGCACCACCGGCGCGCCGATCTGGTGCTCGCCCCGGTGGCCGCCGAGGTGGCGATGTCCGAGGCGAACCTCACCAAGCTCTGCGAGGAACTTTTCGACAACGCCTTCAAGTTTTCAGCATCGGGGCATCCCGTGGAGGTGCATGCGCGCCTTACCGACGGCAAATTGTGGATGACCCTCTCCGACGAAGGGTGCGGCATCGGCGACGAGACTCTGCGCACGGTGCGCGGTGCGGACCAGTTCGAGCGGTTGTTCACCGAGAAGCGCAGTGCCGGCCTGGGCTTGGCGATCGCGGTGCGCATGGCCGAGTTGCACAACGGCCGGGTTCTCATCCAGAGCCAGCTAGGCACAGGTACCTCGATACTGGTGGAGCTGCCGCTCGCCGTGGGTACGCCGCAGAGGTGAGCCGTGACCATGCCGGTCGAGATCCCAGGGCAGAGCGGCGAGAGTCTGATCACCGAGCAAGCCCTTTGGAATCACGCCTGCTTCTGAGCCCATCACCGGCGTTTGGGCTCTCGCCGCTCGACTCTGGTCTGCATCGTCACGGCTTAGCTGTAACCATGCAATGGTAACGCTTTGCGCTCTGGCAGTGCACGAACTTGTCCGCCGTAGGAGCGTGCTTGCACGCGATCTGCACTCTGAATCGCGTGCAAGCACGCTCCTACGAATGAAGGGGTACGGCCTTAGCGCTTTGACCTGTTCCCCAGCGAAGGTGGTGTTGTGCCGCTTGCGCAAAGGCTGAAAGCGCACGCCTGAACCCGGAAACCTGGGACCCGAGCGTACCCATCGACGCGCGGGGACCTTGCAACCAGCTTCCGGTTTCAGCCTTCAGTGCTCAACCTTCAGCGTTCCTCTGCCGACCCGAACGCGGGGCCGCCAAGTGGTCGGAGCTGCATGAACACGGCGTGCGCTGAAAACATTCAGACACTATCCGCAAAAGACGCGTGTGCCCAGGCCGGGTAGACCCAGGACGATCTTTCCTGGGAGGCCGGTCGTAGGGGCGGCCCGCGTGTCCGTAGCTTCTCGACGTGCGCTCCGGCCGGCCGGGGCGACCGGTTGCCTCCCGGTTGATCTACTCTGCGCGGGAAACGGGGAGACAAAAAAGGCCGGGGCGAGGCTCCGGCCTTTGAACGAGGGAAATGGCGGGCAGTTCAGCCCTTGTCTTCCTGTATGAAGAGATCGGCGATCAACGGGCGGCCCATCACCTCGAAGGCAAAGGTCCAACGCTGGGCGCCACTGACGGTTTCCACCTGAAGTTGCGAGCCGCGCAGCACGGTTGGCAAGGTGACCTTGCACTGGAAACCGAGGTCGCAGATGCCGTTCTTGAAAGTACCCACGGTCATGTTGCTGATCTCGCCCACGACGTCCTTTACGATGTCGTGGTTGTCGGCGTGGAGCATCTCGGCCGGGGTCATGCCGGTTATGCCGGCGGCGATTTGGGCGGCGAGTTCCATCTCCATGTAGAGGTAGACCATTCCGTTGGCCTCGCCGGTGAAGCCGATGGAGCCGACGATGAGGGGGTCTTGGGACCCGGCCTTGTAAAACGGGGTGCCGCTGGACTCCTCGGGGGCGAGGCGACGGATGAACTTCGCGTTCATGTGCGCCGTGGTCTGCATGACTCGCAGCATGGCGTTCTCAAGCAGCTTGGTGAGCGTCTCAATGTCTGGAAAAGTGGTGTCTTGCATGAGTAAGGCCGGCGGCCACAACGAGCGGAGCGAGGGAGGTCCCTCCACCGGCTGACGTTGTATCCTGGCTGGTTTGCCAATCGGCCGGAGCCCGTCCGACCTAAGGGGAAAGTGAGGGTGCTTTGGGCGGGGTGAGCGGCAGCACTCGCGCGCACCAGCAGGATAGGCGCCGGCGAGTAGCCCCACCATTTTTCGGGCAGAATGCGGCAGCGGGCGGGCCGGAGTATGCCGCGCAATGGGCTTGCTCCAGCCCGGCCGCGAGGGCGGCCCGCTCGCCGCTGGGAAGTGGATGGATAGTTTCGGCAAATGGTAAGCTTCCCCACAGAGGGTATTCGCCCCGATCCGGGGGCTGGTGGCCGGGGCCTGGACCGCGGGCCGGAGCGGGCTGCGATGGTGGCCGAGCAATTGACTGCGCGCGGTATCCAAGACGAGCGGGTGTTGGCCGCGATGGCGGCGGTGCCCCGGCATCGTTTCGTGCCGGCTGCGCTGCAGGAGGAGGCCTACGCGGACGGCCCGCTGCCGATCGGGTACGGTCAGACGATTTCGCAGCCCTACATCGTGGCACTGATGACCGAAATGCTGGCGCTGCGGCCCACAGACCGGGTACTGGAGATCGGCACCGGCTGCGGGTACCAGACTGCGGTCTTGGCCGCGTTGGTACGCGAAGTATGCACCGTAGAGCTGGTGGAGCCTCTGGCGCGGGCGGCCCGGGGGAGGTTGGGGGCGTTGGGGGTGCTCAACGTGGCCTTTCGAGTGGGCGACGGGCGCGAGGGATGGATGGAACAGGCCCCTTACGATGGCATAGTGGTGACGGCGGCCCCCGAGCATCTGCCCGCGGCCCTGGGTGCGCAACTGGCCCCCGGAGGGCGGCTGGTGATCCCGCTGGGGGGGCGCGTGGTGCAGCAGCTCCACAGATTCACCCGCGGGGAGGCCGGAGCCCTGTTCGACGAGGAATCGATCCCGGTGCGCTTTGTCCCGCTGGTGTAAACGGCGCAACGCTGAAGGGAGATTCCGGGCACATTTGCAGGGCTTCGCGAGCGGGCCGCTCGTGGAAATGGGCAAACTTTACCTCGACTTCATGGGGACGATGCCCTCGCATATCCATCCAGCGAAGCGCAGACCCTCCCATGAACGTCCTACCCGAACTCACCCCCGAGACCTACTCGCTGTTCCAATTTACCCTGACATCCCGGGATGAGGGAACCGCAGCGCAGAAATCGCATTGCTGGGGGGAGAATTTCAGCATCGAGGAGGCCTTCAACGCCGCCAAGGCGCTGGTGACCCGCGACCATGAGGCGATGCGCACTCTGCTGCGGCAGAAGGGCGAGACGAAGGAGCCCACCAGCCTCCAGATCTGCGACACCGAGTTCGGCTACGACCTGAGGCACAATTTCCTGGTTGTCTCGCGTTATTGGATCCACGCCAAGCCCGCTATCAAGAAGCCGGTCTGAGCACCGCTGCGAGGTAGAAGGCCGGGGCCCTGGGGCGGCGGGTTCTTC
Source organism: uncultured Verrucomicrobiota bacterium (assembly GCA_903960515.1). Classification (GTDB taxonomy): domain Bacteria; phylum Verrucomicrobiota; class Verrucomicrobiia; order Opitutales; family Opitutaceae; genus CAJCBL01. The sequence continues at coordinate 11,974 of CAJCBL010000188.1, read as the reverse complement.
CCGTGCCCGGCATTTGGATGTCTTGGGGCTTTTGTGCAGCGCGCCTGGTGCTGGGCATGCCGGTGCGGCTTGCGGCCTCGCGGTCCGGGTGGACGCGGCCAGGCCAAGATTTCCCGGTGGCACGCCGCCGGCACGGCATACCTGGGTGCCGGAAAGCGCTCGGGAAAGGAGCTGGTGAAAAATCGTTGGAAATAGCGCTTGCGGGTGAGCGAGGCGGTGTTCAAGGTCCGCATCTCTCTGAAGCCGAGGTGGCGGAATTGGCAGACGCACTAGATTCAGAGTCTAGCGCCTTCACCGGCGTATGGGTTCGACTCCCTTCCTCGGCACCAGTTTTCATGCCTCCCCCAAGAGGGGAGGCGACTGTCAAAATATCAGCGAGGGTTTCCCCTCCGCGCGGTGTAGGATCGGCATAACAACGCAAAGCCATGAATCCTCCCGACAATGACTCATCCCTCCGGCCGGCCCTGCTGGCTTGGCAGGTGTCGCCACCAGCGGACCCGGGGTTTCGCAGCGCGATCCTGGCGCGCATCGAGGAGGCTCGCGAGTGGGCCGACCTGACTTGGGCCGGTTACCTGGGGCGGCACCCGCTGGCTTGGGTGCTGGCACTGGGCGCGGTGGCCGCCGGTGCGGGCGCACTCGGGTTGGGCGCCGGGGCCAGGCATTCGGCTGCTGATCGCGAACGGGTGCTGGCCAGCTATGTGGCGGCGATCGACGTACGCGCGATGGAGCCATGATCGGCCCTGGGCACACTCGGCGTTATCTGTGGCTCACTCTGGGCCTGGTGCTGGCGCTGGGCGCAGGCGCGGGGCTGGCCTGCTACCATTTCAGTTGCGACCCCATGGCGCATGCGGCGGCCCGCGACGGCGACGTCATGGTTTGGATGCGCCATGAATTCTGCCTGGGCGACGGGCAGTATGCGGAGGTTCTCCGGTTGCACGAGGAGCACAGCATGGTGTGCGCACAGCATTGCGCCGCCGTGAGGGCTGCGCGGGGCCGGTTGGTCGAGGCCCAGGCCCTGGGCGAGGCGAGTGCGATTGCCGACGCCGCTTTGAAACTACGGCGCACGGCGGAGGTTTGCCGCGCGTCGACCGAGGCCCATGTCCGCCGGGTGGCAGCCGCGATGGCGCCGGAGCAGGGCGCCCGCTATCTCGCGCTGGTGTTGCCCCGCTTGGCCGCACTCGACCACCAGGGGCCGCCAAGCCCCAGCCTGGACCGCTGACCTGAGCACGGCATGGACGCCTATCCCGCTAGCGAACCCACCGATGAGGCGCTGATGCAGCGCCTGGCCGCCGGCGAAGAGGCGGCGCTGGCGGCGTTGATGGCGCGCTGGGAGCTGCCGCTGAAACGCTTTCTCTACCGCCTGCTGCTGGATGCACACGAGGCGGCTGACCTCGCGCAGGAGACCTGTGTGAAGCTCTATCAACGACGGGAAACCTACCGCGCCGGAGCGCGGTTCGCTCCGTGGATACTCACGATCGCAGCCAACCTCGCCCGCAACCGCCGGCGCTGGTGGCGGAGGCATCCCGCGGTCTCGCTGGCCAAGCTCGCACCCGACGCCTCCGAGGGCACTGGCGGTTGGGAGCCGGCCGACCCGGCCGCCGGGCCCTCCGAGCGGGCCCAACGTCGGGAGGCGGCGGCTGCGGTGCGTGCTGCGGTGGCGGCGTTGCCGCACGAGCTGCGGGAGATCGTGGTGCTGGCCGAGTATGAGGAGCGCCCGCAGGCCGAGATCGCCGAGATCCTCGGCTGCACCACCAAGGCGGTGGAGATGCGCCTGTATCGGGCGCGCGAACGCCTGCGGCGGGCCCTTGGGCCGGCATTGGGGAGTTGAGTACGGCGGTGGGTGGGGTGTTTCCTTCAGCCGCGCGTCACAACCGGCGAGGGTTTCCGAAACACGGCTAAAGTCCGGCCCGGTTGAACCGTTAGGAGCCTAGTCAAAGGCAGGGCGCACCGCCGTGCCGCAACTTTTTCCCCGTCATGGAAGTCGAAAACACCACAACCGCGGCCGCCCGGGATCACGTCAGCCGCACCGGAAAGTATCTTACGTTCTCCATCAGCAACGAATCCTATGGCGTGGATGTGCTGAAGGTGCGCGAGATCATCCGCTTCCTGAAGATCACCCCCGTGCCTCAGATGCCCAACTACGTGAAGGGCGTGATCAACCTGCGCGGCAAGGTGCTGCCGGTGTTCGACCTGCGCCTGAAGTTCGGGTTGGAGGCCGCCGAGGCCACCGAGCGCACCTGTATCGTGGTTGTGCGTGTGCTGGCCGCCGGCCACGACATCACGCTGGGCATGATCGTCGATTCCGTGGAGGACGTGATCAACCTCAACGAGACCGAGATCGAGGAGACTCCGGAGTTCGGCGCGAAGGTCGACACCGCCTACCTCATGGGCATGGCCAAGGTGAAGGGCGCGATCAAGACGCTGCTCGACATCGACAAGGTGATTTCACCGGAGACGCTGCGCGGCTTCTGAGCGCAGTGGGCCACCAGCGGCGCCCCGAACTGTAGTGGGCGCACCTTTTCATCGAGCCGCGGGCACTCCCGCGGCTTTGCTGTGTGTAGGGGGCTCGCTTGCCGCACATAGCCCGTACCGCAGCCGCCAATGGCGGGGGCCGACGGTGAGGGAGCGGTGTGCTTTCCGGGCGTGGATGCCTACTGGCGCAGGGTTGGGCGCGGCCAGTCCTGCGGCCTAGGCGGCGATGTACAGGTCGAATCCGATACGCGGTGACAGCGGGCGCATTGGGCGGGGCAGTGTGCGCAAGGCGCGGCGGGGCTCGGGGCGGTCGCGCTCGAGGTCGCGCTCGCGCAGGATCCCCTCGGCCTCGCGCAGCACCGCCAACAAGAGGGGGCGCCAGTCGGCCTCCTCGGGCTGGTGGGCGGCGAGGAAGGCGTTGGCTGCATCGGCGAGCTGGCCGAAGAACTCCCGCTCGGCCCAGGGACCGCCGGTGAGGCGGCTGTCCTCGCGCAGCGCAAACAGCAGCCAGGAGAGCGGCCGGGAGTGGCGGGTGAGTACGCCGAGGTCGCCGCGCCGCGCGCATTCGCCGCCGGAGAAGTCGAGGGCGTCGTCGGTCACGAAACTCCCGGCACATTGCCAGAGGTCGGCGGTGCGGGAGTAGGAGGGCGGCTGGAGCGCGCTGCGGGCGCCCAGGTCGGCGGCGAGGGTGGAGAGCAGGGCGTGGCGGAAGGCGAGGAGGTTCATGCGCCCACTTTAGCGGATGCCCTCGGACATTGGCCGACCTAGGGTGGGGCGGGCGGTGAACTATTTTCTCATTACGGGTGGGGGCCAGCCCCGGCGTGGATCTGCGCATGGGGAGGTTCTCGGTGACCGGAAGGTGGGCACTCTGCGATTCGGGGGCTGGGCAAACCTGTCCGCCTCCGCGGCCCCGGGCACTAGCCCGGGCGGGTGTGCGACCTTGGCCCGCCGCCCGGCCCGGCAACCGTGGCCGGAATGTGCTTGCGCTGGGGCGGCGCTCCAGGGCGCGAGCCTCGCGCCGGCTCCCGCCAGGGCCCGGGCTCCGGGCGGCCGTATCCGGGAGGTTGTGCTGAATGGCCGGAACCTGTGCCCGCACTGTCTCCACGCGGGCGGTTCAGCCTTTCCTGTCGCCGCTTTCCGGTTTCGGCTTTCAGTATTCAGCATTCAGCCTTTCTGTGGGCACCCCTGCACCTCCCAGGGTGGGGCGCTGGTGCCGGCACTACGCATACGGGCTCCATGCCACAGCTCGGCCGGCTGCTTTTGAAACATTTCGCGAACCTTTCGGGCGGCTGCCCGGTGGCCCGGGGCCGGGTTCGCCCGGGAGAACCGGTGGTTTGCTCCCGGAAACAAATTGGGGAACCCACCCTACAAAGTTTTCTTCAAGTGCTTGTAAAGATGGCCGATTCAGTGGGCACAACAGGAAACCCTTTTCTCCCCACCCCAATGACCCTCTTCTTCACCGTCGTCGCCCTGGTTCACGTTGCTGGTCTGTTCGCCATGTTGCTCGCCGTGCGGCGGGCACCGGTGGCTGTCGAGAATAGCCGCGGTTTCATGGTGATCGCCCAGCCCTCCGAAACGCACGAGGCACTTGGCGCGCTGGCCCGCACGGCCTGATCAATTTCAAGGGGTTTGTGTTTAGGGGTTAGCTCCCGGCCACAAGGCCGGGAGCTTTTTTGTTTACCCGCAGGGTGGCGCGCGGCGACAGTCGGGGCCATGAACCAGCCCGCCCTTCGTTTGAAGCACAATGCCGCCGCCCGCGCCCTGCACGGACACCCGTGGATCTTCGGCAACGAGTTGGAGGCGCTTGTGTCGGAGGAATACGACGGTACGGCGGTGGAATGTCGCGACGCGCGCGGGCGTTTCCTGGGCAGCGGCATCTACAATAGCCGCTCCCAGATCGCCTGGCGCCGGTTCAGCCGCGACCATGCCGCCTTCGATGCGGTGTTCATCCGTGGGGCGTTGCAGCGCGCCATCGCTCGCCGCTCCGAGCCCAACGTGGCCCCGTCCACCACTCGCCGGCTGGTGTGGAGCGAGTCCGATGACCTGCCCGGTCTGGTTGTCGACCAGTTCGGCGATGTGCTGGTAGTTCAGACACAGACGCTGGCGCTGGAGCGCCAGTTGGAGGCGGTGCTGGCCGCCCTGAGCGAGTTGCTGGCGCCGGCGGAGATCATCTTGCGCAACGACGCCCCGATCCGCCGCCTGGAAGGCTTGCCCTCCGAGGTGCGCACGCTTTCGGGCCGGCCCTTCGAGCCGCGCTGGGTGAATATCGGCGGGCTCGAATACTGGCTGGATCTGCAAGGAGGACAGAAGACCGGTTTCTACCTCGACCAGACTCGTGAGCACTCGAAGGTGGCCCGCTATGCGGCGGGGCGGCGCGTGCTCGACTGCTTCTGCAACCAGGGCAGTTTCGGCCTGCACGCCGCCAAGGCGGGGGCCAAGCGCGTGCTTGGTCTCGACAGTTCGGATGAGGCGGTGGCTCTGGCGCGCCGCAATGCCGAGCACAACGGCGTAGCCGCCGAGTTCACGGTGGTAAACGTGTTCGACCATCTTGCGGCCCGTGAGGAGACCGAGGACTGGGATCTCATCGTGCTCGATCCGCCGCCCTTCGCCCGCTCCAAGAGCGCGCTGGAGAATGCTTTGCGTGGTTACAAGGAGATCAATCTGCGCGCGATGAAGCGCCTCACCCCCGGCGGCGTGCTGGCCACCTACAGCTGCTCGCACCACGTCACCGCTGAGGTGTTCCGCGAGGTGGTGGCGGAGGCCGCACATGACGCCAAGCGCAAGGTGCAGGTGCTGGAGTTCTGTCACCAGCCCCCGGATCATCCCGTGCTGTTGACGATGCCGGAAAGCGAATACCTGCGCGGCTACATCCTGCGGGTGGACTAAGCCGTACCCATGCCGTAGTACCGTTTTTCGCTCTGGCAGTGCACGAACTCCGGGGTCCGTCGTAGATGCATGCTTGCACGCGGTCTGCGCTCTGAATCGCGTGCCAGCGCCCTCCTGCGAATGAATGGTTACGATTGAGCCCGATCGGCTTCCAAGATGAGGCAGCGGTTAACGCAGGTTAGCCGCTCCGGGACCACCGCGGCCTCGGCCACGGGCTGTTTGCCCCGCCTGCGCCGCCTTGGCCCGCACTCGGGGAATTGACCTGCTGTATCCGCCATGCGCAAGGCTGTGGCCGCCGGGAAACACTCATCGCACAGTGGGAACACCAACCGGCGTGTTCGGCTTCTGGTTATATGGCCTCGCTCCTCCCGAAGGTGCGCGAGCGCTTGGGTACAGCCCGGGCGACCAGCTCTGTTCGGGAAATTGACATGCTCTTCCCGGCTCTTCAGTGTCCGCAGCCGGGAACCCTCGACCGTCGAGCGTTTGCGATCCAGATCCACCTTTGCTTTTCCCCGTTTTCCAGCAGCGTCTTGCTTTGTGCCTTCCCCCTTCTGACTTCTTCCTCCCGCTCGCCAACACTCGAATTCTTCCACCGGCCGTTAGCCCCCCTGCGGCCCAAATCGGTTTCCGCCTCCACTCGAAGTTCACCACCGCCTAGCGAAATCATTGGCTGGCTTTTGCGATCGAGAAAAGCGCAGTTGAGTCGTGTTTGGCTTCCAATTTCTCGGCACGAATGCAAGGACAACAATCCATCGCCCGCAGGCTCACTCTCACGCTTATATTGACCGTGGCGGCGGTCTCGCTGGTCACCGTACTGCTGAGCTATTTTTATGTCGCACGCGCCACCAGAGGGCAGGTGGAGGCCAAGGCTGATGAGTATGCAGAGTCGCTTGCGGGTATTCTTGACGTTCCACTCTGGAATATGGACGAACAAAGCATTGTTCGCATCGGGCAGACCTATCACCCCAGATGACCGGGTGGTGAGGCTAAGGATTCTCGACCAGTCTGGGGTGGTGTGCTTCGATTTCGACAGGCGGAATGGGGCCCCGAGTATCAGCCGCTCCAAGGCCGTGGTCCACCGAGGAGTGACGGTAGGCCTGGTGGATATTGCGCTCTCGGAAGGCCGCGTGAAAGAGGGGGAGCGGAGAATATTGGGCTCCGGTATCGTACTGTCGCTAGTCGTTGTACTGGTGCTCGCGATCGCCACCGGCCTGATCTTTCGTGTCGTTGTGATCAAGCCACTCAATGCTCTGGGTAACCTCGTGCGCGCCTACGGGGCCGGCCGGTATCAGAACGGCGAACTCGACACCCCTATCAAAGAGTTCCGTCCGCTGATCGAAGTGCTAGTCGAAATGGGGGCCGAGATCAAAACCCAGATGGGGAAACTGAGCGATGCCGAGAAGAAATATCGTAGCATAGTCGAGAACGCGGTTGAAGGAATCTTTCAGATTACCGAGCAAGGGCGATTCCTAGGCGCAAATCCCGCGTTGGCTCGAACCCTTGGCTATGAATTTTCCGCAGAGCTCGTGAACCGCCCCCTGGAGGCCCTGGCGGGGCTTTCTGTGGTCCCCTCCCAGTGGGACGATTTCATCCGGGCGATGCGCGCGGGCAAAACCGTCTCCGGGTTCTATATTGAGCTCAGGCATAAAAGTGGGGACACCGTGCATGCCTCCATCCATGCGCGCGGCGTCTTCGGCGACGACGGGGTCTTTCTTTTTGCCGAGGGCATCCTCGAGGACATCAGCGAGCGCACCCGCGCCGCTGAGGAATATGCCCGGCTGGAGGAGCAACTCCGCCACGCGCAAAAATTGGAGGCCATCGGGACCCTGGCCGGCGGCATCGCCCACGATTTCAATAATATCCTGACCCCGATCATCGGTCATGCGGAGTTGGCCTTGATGCAGTTGGCGGAAGGGCATCCCGTCCGCGAAGATATGAATGACTTGCTCATGGCCGCCACTCGGGCGCGCGATCTGGTCAATCAGATCCTGGTCATCAGCCGCAGGGGGGCGCGGGTTCCTCTGGCGCCTGTATTCTTGGGGCCTCTGGTGCTTGATATTTGCAGGCTATTGCGTGCGTCATTTTCGGTGGCTATCGAGATTCGCACCGAAATCAGCCCCAATTGCGCCCCGGTACTCGGCGATGTTTCGCAGCTTCATCAGGTGCTTCTCAATTTGGGTACCAACGCCTGTCAGTCGATGGAGGCCCAAGGCGGTGTACTCACCGTTTCACTTACTCAGGGTGCCGACGGGATTTTTGCAGGGCGTTGGGTCCGGATATGTGTCAGGGACACGGGCACCGGAATGCCACCCGAGGTTGTTCGCCATATATTCGAACCCTATTTCACAACCAAAACGGCAGGCAAAGGCAGCGGCCTCGGCTTGGCTGTGGCACACGGGATCGTAACCAAGCTTGGCGGCGAGATCCTAGTCAAAAGTGAGCCCGGCAAAGGAACCTCCTTCGAGGTCTTGTTGCCTGAGGCGATCGGTACGGTGCTGCCCTCAAGGCCCGAGACGTCAACCCCGCACGGGCGCGGCCAACATATCTTGGTGGTGGATGATGAACCGGCCGTCCGCGCTGTGGCTGCAGGGATGCTTAAGTCCTTCGGCTATCGGGTGACCGAATGCCCGGGCGCAAGCAAAGCGCTGGAACTGTTTCGCGACACCCCCAACGCCTTCGACGCTCTGCTCACCGACTATCACATGCCGGGACTCAACGGCCTGGACTTGGCCGATGAAATCCTGCGGCTGCGGCCCGGCCTACCGGTGATTCTCGGTACGGGCTTTTCCGCTCCGCTGGCCCAGGCCACCATCGCAGCTCACGGTCTTCGCGCGCTGATATTGAAGCCCTATACCATGAAGGGGCTGAGCGAAGCCGTATATCGCGCGTTGGCCCCGGGCGAATCGCCGGCTTCCTGAGTGTAAAAGTGGTACAACCCCGGTCGCGAAAGCGGCCATATTTCAAATGGGTTTGCCCGTGAACTTGATTCATCGCTATTTGCGCCCACGTAACTGCGTGGATCTCGCATCCCATTTTATGGCGCTGATTTTGGGGCTTGGTCCACTGTCGGCCATTCTCACCGCCGGTGAGACCATTCGTTTTGCCAACGGGGATTAACCGCCATTCTGCGCGGAAATGCTCCCTCACTAAGGGCTGTGGTCGCAAATCGTATCGGAGTCCTTCACCCGAGAAGGGGGCACCGTTGTCTACGATTTCTTCCCTTGGCAGCGGGCACTCAACCTGGTGGAGGCTGGCGAGCGGGATGGCACGCTCGCCTTTTCCAAGACAGCAGAGCGGCTCAATACATTCCGCTTTTCCCAAACGGCCTTGGGGAACCTCACCGTAGTATTCTATCACCGCAAGGATGTGCCCTTCGAATGGACCGAGTTGAAGGACCTCGAGGGCTATCGCATCGGGGGCATGCAAGGGTATGCAGCCACGGACGAATTGGAGAACCTCAATGCCGAGGGCGTTCACCTGACCTTGGGCTACGCGACTACCGAGCAGCTCAACTTCAAGAAATTGCTGGCCAAACGCATCGATGTATTTCCGGGTGCCTTCGAGGTGGCCACCAGGGTTTTGCGGGAGAACTTTTCGGAGCGCAGCTCGCTCTAATAGGCAGGCACCCTGGCCCGTGGAAGGAGAAACCCTGCTACGCCATCTTCCGCAAAGGTTCCGCGCGCGCCGAGCTGGTTGCGCAGGCTTTTGAGCGAGGAGTGGCGAAGTTGAAGGCCAGTGGGCGCTACGCCGAGCTGATGAGGGATTTCGAGGCCGGGAGATTCGACAAGTAGCACTCGCTCCCGAGAGCTGAATGCAGGCCATGCCTGCCTTCGGCGCTACGAGGGAGACCCAAGAATCCGTGCGCCCGCACAGGCGCCGGCCGGCCATGCGCGCGGCTTGATGATGATTTCAAGTCGCGTTCAAGATCATGCGGATTCCCATCCGCAGCAGGAGGTTGCTTGCTCGCGCGCGGCGCTCTCAAGCGCGTGCAAGCACTCTCCTGTCAATGAAGGGCCGGGGCTGAAGGCTGAATCAGGTAGGGGCTGAAGCCGCAGGGTGCGGCCTGCGCCCGCTCGCAGCCTGATCTTTAGAGCGATCTAGGCTTTGGATTCGCGACAGGGCCTCAGCCGTAACGATTCAGTCCCCACCGCAAAACGGGTTTCGCCCCGGACGGGAAGAAACAGGACGCTGTTTCTTGAGAGAGTCGTGGGAGCGTGCTTGCACGCGATTCAGAGCGCAGATCGCGTGCATCGCTCCTACGGCGGGCGCCCGGAGCTCGTGCACTGCCAGAGCGCAAAGCGGTACGATTGCGTGGTTACGGCTCCGCCTTCCCTCCTGTCTGGCGACCATCACCGCCAAGCGGTGACAGTGGCGCAGAGCGCTTCCACGCACTCGATCTTCGCCTCGGGCAGGATGCCGTGGCCCAGATTGAAGATGTGGCCGGGCAGGCCGCGCATCGATTCGAGCAGGCGTGAGGCGGCCGCGGAGACGGCGGCTGGCGTGGTGCTGAGCAGCACCGGGTCGAGGTTGCCCTGCACCGCGATGCCGGCCGGCAGCGCACGGCGCGCAGTGGCAAGATCGATCGACCAGTCGAGACCCACCACGGTGGCGCCGCTGGCGCCCAGGGGGGCCAGGCTGGGGGCGGCACCCTTGGCATAGAGGATCACAGGGAAGCCGGCCGGCAGCCCGGCGATGAGCTGGCGCGTCCAGCGCAGGGAGGCGGCCTCGTACTCGTTGGCGGGCAGGATTCCGGCCCATGAATCGAAGATCTGGACGGCGTCGATGCCGGCGGCTATCTGCATCCGCACATAGGAGACGAGGGCGCGCACCAGCCGGTCCATGAGTTTCTCGAAGAGGGGGCGGTCGGTGTAGAACATCGCCTTGGCCCGGGCGAAGTCGTCGGAGCCGCCGCCCTCGATCATGTAGGCGGCGAGCGTCCAGGGTGAACCGCAAAACCCGAGCAGCGCGCGCTCCTCGCCGAGCTGGCGGCGGACCAGGCGCAGGGCTTCGGCTACGTAGTTGAGGCGTTCCGGCACGGCATCGGCGTTGAGCCGCTCGACCTGTTCCCAGCGCTCGAGGCGCGAATCCATCGCGATGCCGCCCTCCTCCTTGAATCGGTAGCCCTGGCCCATGGCCTCAGGGATTACGAGGATGTCGGAGAAGATGATGGCCGCGTCGAAGGGGAAGCGGCGAAGCGGTTGCAGGGTGACCTCGGCGGCGAGCTCGGGGGTGCGCACCATCTCCAGGAACGGGTGCTTGGCCTTCAGCGCTCGGTATTCAGGCAGATAGCGGCCGGCCTGGCGCATGATCCAGAGCGGGGGGCGGTCGAGCGGTTGGCTGTGGCAGGCGGCAAGCAGGCGTTGGCGGGGCGTCATCGTGAAGCAGCGAACAACGAACCCGGATCGGCCAACCCTCAACACCGAAGTTGGGGCCAGCGGCCGGCCGGAGTCCCTGCGGTGGTTACCGGCGGCCCTCTCCGGGCCTGCGCCTGAGGCAGGGGCTCGGGGCCCCGCGGGCTGGCGCACTGTGGCGTTGCCAAGCGAGGGCGGCAGGGGCGAGATTGTGGGCCGTGAGCGATCTCATCCAGTTTATCGAACAGTTGGGGGAATGGGCACCGCTGGGCTTCCTCGGGCTCTTCGCCCTAGCCTCGGCGCTGACAATCTGGCGGCTCAACGCGATGACCGAGTATGGTTTCCAGGGTACGGCGTTGGGCACCCTAGTGATGCCGTTCTGCTCGGGGCTGGGGAATCTGATCTTCGTTTACATCGTCATCGATCGGGGCGGCCCTGCCCAGGACGTGTTTACCAACGTATTGGTCAACAACACCACCAACCTCACGCTGCTCATCGGTTTGCCGGCGCTGGTCTGGGGGCTGCGGGTGATGCCCGGTGGCGACGCGCCCAAGGGAGGCAAGACTCCGGGCAAGGCCAAGGTGCAGGCTCAGGAGCACTCGCTCAACCGCCTCTCGCTGCTGCTCACCATACTTGCGGTGTTCTTCTTCACCGGGGCCACCTGGGCTCTGGCGCAGGATGGGAAACTGGATTTTGGCGACGGGCTGGTGCTGGTGGGCCTGTTCGTGTTCTGGCAGGCCATCCACGTCTTCGAAGTGCTCAAGCACAACCTCCAGCAGAAGCAGTCGCCCAATCCGCTGCGGCTCGCCCTCGATCTGGCGCTGCTGGGAGCGGGGGCGTGGCTGTTGTATGTGAGTATCGACTGGTTGGTGGCATGGCTGTCGAAGACCCCCACGGGATTGCTCAGCGCGAAGAATCTGGGCTGGTTGAGCGGGTGGCTCATGGTGCTGCCCAACGGCCTGCTGGCCCTCTACTACGGCTGGCGGCGCCGGCCCGACATCGTCTTTAGCTCCCAGGTGGGCGACGGGCACATCTGCATTCCTCTGTGCCTGGGGCTGTTTGCCTTGGTAAAACCGATGCCGGTGCCGGGGTTTTTCGAGCACGCCGCGCTGGTGATCGTGGGGGCCGCTGCGGTGCACTTTCTCTTCGTGGCCACTCTGGGCCGACTGCCGCGCTTGATGGGCGCGGTGATGATCGCCGCCTACGGCTGGTTCCTGTACGCCGGGCTGCTGGCGTAGGCGGCTACCGAGGTTTGGCGCGCCTGG